>DASWVO010000220.1:0-1999 GCA_036406235.1 Opitutaceae bacterium | reverse complement strand
CGCGCCGCCGCCGCCGCGGAGCGTGCCGCGGCCGCTACTGCCGACGCGCCGGCGTCGCCGCGACGCCGATCCAGGCGCCTGCGTGATTACCTCCTCCTGCTCCTGGGTGGCAACGCCGCGATGGCCGCGCTCGTGCTCTACGTCGGACCGGCCCCCCTCACGCTGAGCTTCGGCGCCTTCGGCATGATCGCCTTCACGACGGGCCTCACCTGGGTCGTTTTCGGCATCATGGACCGCTATTAGCCGCCCGCCCGACCCGCGGCAACGCGCCCGCTTCCGCGCATTTTAACAAAAAAGTAGCAGACAGGCCGCAGGTCTGCTCAAATGAAGCGCGTCCGAGCGTCGCCGTCCGTCAATCCAGCTTCCGGGCTCGTCCGATGCCGAGCCCGCCCGAACCGATCCTTGTCAGTGTCGACCGATCACCCCCCCCGTAGCGAACAAGCCAGCCAGACCATAGCACGCGTCAGCGCAGCCATGCGCGACTCCCACGCCGCCACCTGCCTGTCCGACCTGGTCAAAATCATTCACGCGCTCTCGTGCGAAGAGCTCTCTGTGTCGGTGCAGGAACTCGCGGAGCTCATCGAGCGCGACAGCGCCGTCCTCGCCAAGGTCATTGGCGCCGCCAACACGCTCGGCTACAACCCCGGCGGCATCCCGATCACCTCCGTCGCCCAGGCGATCCACGTCATCGGCTTCGCCCGCGTGCGCACGCTCGCGATGTCGCTGCTGCTGCTCGAGCACTCCGGGCGCACGACTTCGGCCGAGGAGCAACGCGAGATGGCCACCCTCTCGCTGTGCAGCGGACTCGTCGCCCAGACCGTCGCCACCCGCGCCGGCTTCTTCGACCCCGACCAAGCCTTCGTGTGCGCGGCCCTCCGCAACTTCGGCCGGCTGCTGCTCAGCACGTTCCTGACCGAGGAGTTTCGCACGGCCCGGCGCATCGCCCGGATGAGCTACGACGACGACGAGGCCTGCCGGACTATTTTCGGACTCACGCCGCTCGAGCTCGGGTTCGAACTGCTGCACGCCGCCCGCCTGCCGGAAATCATCCTTCACGCCGTGCGCAGTGCGCCGCCAAAAGCGCTGCAGCATGCCAACTGGCCCGTCCGTGACCTGGTCACCATCTCCACCTTTTCGCTCCGGCTGTGCGAGCTGGTGATGGATACGACGGTCACCGCCGAGCGCTTTCATGCGCAGGTCAACGCGCTCGCCGCCAGCCACCAGCACGCGCTGCCGTTCCTTGGCGCGGAGATCGAGGGAATCCTCCACTACGCGGAACAGAAACTGGCGCAGTTCTCGCGCGGCGCCGGCGGGGGATCCTACACCCGGATCGGCGTCGACCGGCTCCGGCGCCGGCTCCGCGGTCAGGATCTCGTCTCGCCGGCCCCGGCTTCCCCTCCCGCCGACGACCACCTCTTCGCGGCGCTCACTGCCGTCGCGAAAACGCCCCGGCACGAGAAAGCCGTCCAACTCGCCCTCGAGGGCATCCGGCATGCCTTTCACGCCCGCGATGTCCTCTATTGCGCCCACGATCCGGGGCTCGGCGGCTTTCGCCTCGAACAGCATGTCGGAGCGTTCGGCGCCGCCCTGCTTCAACGCTCCCTCTTCCGACGCGACGATCGCAACGTCTTCGGCGTGTGCGTATCGCGACGGGAAAACGTCCTGATCCACGACGCCACCGACCAGCGCATCGCGCCTTACCTGCCCGCTTGGTTGCAGCGGGCGGCCGCCGCCCCCAAGTCCTTCATCCTGCTGCCCGTCCACCACCGGCAGGTCGCCCATGCCCTGATTCTCATCGGCTGGGCCACGCCGCGCCTGATCACGCTCAGCCCCGAAAAGACGAGCCTGCTGCGCCAGTTGCTCGCCCAGCTCGGCAACTCCATGCCCGGCGCGTCCTCCACCCGCGAACCCTGAGCCCGCGGTGCTTCTTGCGTTCTCCGCGTGCCTGACGTCGCCGCGCGACTCGATCGCGCGGACCGTCCGCCCGTCTTCGGCGTTC
>DASWVO010000219.1:0-40997 GCA_036406235.1 Opitutaceae bacterium | reverse complement strand
TCACCTGCGTCTGTTGCAGCATGAATTCGCTGACCCCGGTCTTGTAGAGCGACGGCGAGTCGCGCCAGGGCAGCCGACGCTGGTGCACGCCATACCAGCCGAGCAGGGCGCGTTGAAACTCCGTCTTTTGATCGATCAGCGGTAGCGGTGTGGCCACGGGTGAGCCGAAGTAGCGGGCAGCGAGTAGCGGGGAGCGAGGAGAAAAATCCGGATGACTGCCTGCGGCTCTCATGCTCGCTCCCCGCACCTTTTTCCGCTCCGCGCTACGTGCGTTTTGAAAAAAATGCCTGTCGCTTGGCGCGGGAATGGCCAATCTCATCCCATGCCGAAGAAGCCGGATCCGGATTCCGACTCACCGAAGAAACTCAGCACCTACACCGCCAAACTCGCCGACGCGCAGATGGAAAGATTGCGCGCAATCTGCGACAGCCGCGGTTGGAAACCGTTCGAGGTGGCCTACGCCCGCTTCGCCTTCAAAGGCCCCGACGTCAACGTGACGGCCTACGAGAGCGGCAAGATCGTCGTCGCGGGCAAGGGCACGGAGGAATTCGTCACCATGACGCTCGAGCCCGACGTCACCGGCGTGGCGAAACTCGGCTACGACGAGGTGTTGCACCCGGAATGGTTCGAGCCGCACGCCGGACTCGACGAGAGCGGCAAGGGCGACTTCTTCGGCCCGGTCGTGGCGGCGACGGTGATCGCCGACAAGCCGGCCATCGAGGCCTGGCGCAAGGCGGGCGTGCAGGATTCCAAGCGCCTCGCCGAGTCGCAGATCCTCAAACTCGACAAGGTCATCCGGGACACGCCGGGCGTATCCGTCAAAACCTTTCACCTGCGGATGCCGAAGTACAACGAGCTGATGGCCAAGCCGCGGGCCAACCTGAACCTGCTCCTCGCCTGGCAGCACGCCATCGCGCTGATCGAGGCGCTCGGGGAGAAGCGCGTGCCGTGGGGCCTGCTCGACCAGTTCAGCGAGCAGCCGCTCGTGCAGCGCGAGCTCAAGAAGAAGGGCGTGGAAGCGTTTGACCTGAAGATGCGCACGAAGGCCGAAGAGGACCCGGTCGTCGCCGCCGCCTCCGTCGTCGCTCGCGCGCAGTACGTGCGCGAGATGCACGAGCTTTCGCGGAAGTTTGGCGAGAAACTCCAGAAAGGCGCCGGTCCGCTCGTGAAGGCGCAGGCGCACGAGATCATCAGGAAATTCGGGGCGCGGGCGCTCGGCGATTTTGCCAAACTGCATTTCCGCACGGCCTACGACGTCGTCGTCGAAGCGGGAAAACTCGACGAGCTGCCGCTCAAGCCGCCGCCGCCCAAAATGGATTGGGGAAAATGAGGAAGGAGACGGGGAACATGGCGAAGGGGCCAACGGCCGTTATCGCTCCATGAGCGCCAAGCGTCGCCAGCTTCGTGGTTTCGATCTCAAGCAGATCGACGGCGTGTTGAACCTCATCGGCGTCGATGAGGCGGGACGCGGTGCGCTCGCCGGCCCGGTGGTGGCGGGCGCGGTGCTCGTCAGCCGCGACTTTCTCGAGAGTCGCTGGGTCGATGCGAACGCCCGCCGGATCAACGACTCGAAACTGCTCACCCCGGTGGAGCGCGACGCGCTGTGGCTCGATTTCGAGGCGCTCGCCGCCGAAGGCCAGATCCACGCGCATTTCGGCGTGGCCGACGTCACCGAGATCGAGCAGTTCAACATTCTCGGCGCCACCAAGCTGGCGATGCGCCGCGCGCTCGAAGGGATTTTTCCGCCCACGGCCTTCGCGCCGCCGCCGCGCGAGCCCGACCTGTTTTCGCCGCCGGAGGAGATCGCGGCCTTCCAGCCCCAGGTCTCGGCGCGCATCCTGATCGACGGGCTGCCCTTGCGCGGCTTTCCGTATCCCCATGACGGAGTCGTCCATGGCGACGCGCGTTCGCTGTGCATCGCGATGGCCTCGATCATCGCGAAGGTCACGCGCGACCGCCTGATGAGCGAGCTCGAGGAGACGTTTCCCGGCTACGGTTTCGCCCAGCACAAGGGCTACGGCACCGAGGAGCACCGCGACGCGGTCCTGCGCCTCGGCCGCTGCCTGCACCACCGCGAAGTGTTTCTGCGCAAGCTCCTCGCGAGCCGCATCGACCCCGCGCAAATCGACTTCCTCGCCGGCGAAATCGATGAGTAATTGCGGATTGCGGAATGCGGATTGCGGAGTAGGCAACCCAACTGACCTGTGGCCCAGAGCGTGTTATGTACTCTTTTAAACGCCTTTCCGTAGCGCGGTGCTTTAGCCCGCGACCGTTGTGCTCTCAAGCGCGGGCTAAAGCACCGCGCCCCCTTGGGCGGCGGCGGCACTAGCCGTCATTCCGCAATCCGCAATCGCCCCATGGCTGGCAAGAAACACACCTCGCTCGACCGCGTCCTCGGCCGGTTCGAATCGCTCGATTCGGTAAACCTCGCCAATCTCGTGCAGCGTCTCGCGCGGGAGCGCGGGCTGTTCGAGGACATCTTCAACACGCTGCAGGAGGGCGTACTCGTCATCGACGAAGGCGGCGAGATCGAATACGCCAACGCCGCCGCGCACCGGCTGATCGGCATCAACGGCGACGAACTGGGCGGCCAGGTGCTCTGGCGTCTCGTGCCCGGCCTGCGTCCGTCGCTCGGCGGCTCGCTGGGGGACGACGAGCCGATCATGGAGGCGCTCCCGGTCGTCGCGCGCGAGTTCGAGCTCACGTATCCCGAGCCGCGCACGGTGCGGCTCTACATGGTCCCGTTCCGCAGCGAATTTCGCGGCGGGGCCCGGCGCTTTGCCGTCATCCTCAGCGACATCACGCGCGAAAAACAGTCGACCGAGCAGCGGATCGAAAACGAGCGCACCTCGTCGATCCTGCTGCTCGCCGCCGGCGTCGCGCACGAGCTGGGCAACCCGCTCAACTCGCTCACCATTCACCTGCAGTTGATGGAGCGGCGGCTGAAAAAGCTGAAAGCCTCCCGGGACGCCGACGCGATGGCCGACTCGATCCGCATATGCCGTGACGAGGTGGCGCGGCTCGACGGCATCATCCGCAATTTCCTGGAGGCGATCCGCCCCCAGCCGCCCGATCTCGTCGAGACGCATCTGGGCGAGGTGCTCGATGACGTGCTGCGTTTCCAGCAAGGCGAGCTGAGCGACCGCGGGATCCTCGTGGAAGCGGAAACCGAGGCCGAGCTGCCGGTCGTGATGGCCGATCGCAACCAGCTCAAGCAGGTGTTCTTCAACCTGATCAAGAATGCGGTCGAGGCGATGAAGCCCGGCGGGCAACTGCGCATCCGCACGCGCTCCGACGACGACCATGTGTATTTGTTGATTGGAGACACTGGCAGCGGCATCAAGCAGGAGAACCTCGTGCGGCTGTTTCAGCCGTACCACACGACGAAGCCGCGCGGCCACGGCCTCGGGTTGATGATCGTGCAGCGCATCATGCGCGAGCACGGCGGCCAGGTGGGCATCGAGAGCAAGGAGGGCGTCGGCACGCTCGTGACGCTGCAGTTTCCCCGCAAAGACCGCCGTGTGCGCATGCTCGCGCGGTAGCCCCGACGGCTCCGCAGGCGGGCGGGAGCGGCCGCAAAAAAGCCCCGACGCGAACGTCGGGGCGGGGAGGGCGGCCGGTGATCGGCGGGAAACAGGGGACGGTGCCTTCGGGCGCCGTTCACCCGTTGCCGTTGCGGAAGCCGCTCAGCGCAGTTCGAGCACCACGACGGACTTGGCGGGCAGCGCGATCGTGAGCTTGTCGCCGGCGAGCGTGGCGCCCTTGAAGGCGGCCGGCTGGACGGCGTCGGGCTTCTCGAACGTGTTGTGCGCGTTCATCGCGTCGGCCGTGAGCACGCGGCCGGAGACGCTCTTCGCGCTGAGACCGGAGAGCGAGCAGGTGACGGTGGCCGGCTGGTTCGGGTTGGTGTTGACCAGCGACAGGTGCACGGCGCCCGAGGTGGCGTGTTTGGTGGCGGAGGCGCTGACCGCCGGGATCTTGCCGTCGCCATGGGCGTAATCGGGCGTCTGCAGCTCCACCGGCAGCACAGTGCCGCCTTGGTGAACCTTGAACATCTCGAAGACCCAGTAGGTGGGCGTGCGCAGCATCTTCTCCTTGTCGGTGAGGATCATCGCCTGGAGCACATTGACCATCTGGGCGATATTCGCCATGTGGATACGATCGGCGTGCTTGTGGAAGATGTGGAAGTTCAGGCCCGCGACGATCGCGTCGCGCACGGAGTTCTGCTGGTAGAGGAAACCGGGGTTGGTGCCGGGCTCGACGTCGTACCAGGTGCCCCATTCGTCCACGATCATGCCCACGCGCTTCTGCGGATCGAGCTTGTCCATGATCGCGGCATGCTTGCCGACGATCTCGTCCATGCGGAGCGTGCGCTGGAGCGTGGCGAACCACATGTCTTCGGCGAACTGCAGCGCCGAGCCCTTCGAGCCGCGCCAGTTGCCCGTGGGCAGGGTGTAGTAGTGCAGCGAGAGCCCGTCCATCTGCGTCCCGGCCATCGCCATCAGCACCTCGGTCCAGTTGTAGTCCTCGCCGCTGGATCCGCAGGCGATCCGGTAGAGTTTGTTGGCACCGTAGTTCTTGGCGAAGGTGTTATACCGGCGGTATTCGTCGGCATAATACTCCGGGCGCATGTTGCCGCCGCAGCCCCAGCTCTCGTTGCCGATGCCGACGTACTTCAGTTTCCAGGGCTGGTCGCGGCCGTTCTGGCGGCGGAGGTTGGCCATGGGCGAGTGGGCGTCGGAAGTCATGTACTCAACCCACTCCATCGCCTCCTGCACGGTGCCGCTGCCGACGTTGACGCTCACGTAAGGCTCGGTGCCGAGCAGCTCGCAGAGATCGAAAAACTCGTGCGTGCCGAAGTGGTTGTTCTCGGTGACGCCACCCCAATGGGTGTTGATCATCGACGGACGCTTCTCGCGCGGGCCGATGCCGTCCTTCCAGTGATACTCGTCGGCGAAGCAGCCGCCCGGCCAGCGTAGCACGGGGATGTCGAGCTGCTTGAGCGCGGCGAGGACGTCGTTGCGGATGCCGCGGGTGTTGGGAATCGGCGAGTCGGGACCGACCCAGATGCCTTCATAAATGCAACGACCGAGGTGCTCGGCGAAGTGGCCGTAGATCTCGGGGCGCACGACGGGGCCGCCCTGGTCGGCGTGAAGGACGGCGCTCGCCGTGAGCGGGGTGGTGTTTTGAGCGATGAGCGAAGCGGCCGATGTGACGAGGCCGGCCGCCAAGGCGAGGGGGGATCGAAGCGACGGGAGCATGGGTCTTGGTCGAAACGAGGAGGTTGACGACGTGCCCGCGGACCGTGACGGGTCGTGGGCGTGGGGGAGGGGAGGCGATGATCGTCCGGACCGCCGCACCCCTCCGCAACCGCCGTTGTGGAGGACAGTAAAGTGAAACGGTCGGGCCGGCCCTTGGGGCAGGGGTGGGATCGGAGCCGCGCGGCGCGCGGCGGCCTGGCCGCAGGGCCAGGCCTGCATTCAATCACACGTCGAGAATCGCGATCCCGTGCGCCTCGAGCTTCACGGATTTCTTCGCCTTACCGTCGGCGAGCGTGACGACGGTTTGCTGCGGCTCGCCGGCGTTGTTGATCACGACCAGCTTGCCGGCCCTGGCGAACGCCGCGCACTCGGTCTTGATGTTCGTCGTGTTCCAGACGTTCCAGCCCGCCTCTTGCGCGGCGGCCCAGAAGAGCGCGCGATGCAGCAGGCGGGTGTTTTCGTAGGTGAACTTGAAGCCGGAGAAGTACACCGCGCGGCCTTTGCCGAAGGCGTGCGTGGCGATGCGCGGGGAGTTTTCCTTGTCGGCCAGCACCTGGGTGTCCTCGCCGAACACGTAGATGCCGTCGATGTCCTTGCCGAAGTCGGGCGCGGCGCCGAGGTCGGTCGTGATGAAGTGCGGCGCCACCGGCGCGGACGGTGAGGCGTATTTGAATTTCCCATTCGCGCGGCGCTCGCCGCGGTCGCGGTCGAGTCCGAGCACGTGCGAGAGCTTGAACAGCGAGCCTGGCTCCGGCACGGCCGAGGGCTCGGCGACGCCCAGCAGGCCGCCGCCCTTCTGCACCCACTGCGTGAGGATTTCGTTCACGCGGGCGTCGCGCCAGTAATGGCCGCCGCTCCACGCGCTGCCTTCGCGGCCGCAGTTGACGATGACCCTCACGCCGCGCGGCACGCCTTTCTCCACGAGATCGTCGAAGCTGATGAACTCGACCTCGAACGGCATCCCCGCGAGCGACTCGATCAGCTCGTTGAGTTCGAGGCCGGGATGGAAGTGCCCCGAGCAGATCCAGGCGCGCAGGTTGCCCCAGGCGGTGAGCACGGCGATTTTGAATGGTGCGGTCCAGGGCTTCGCGCCGGCGTGGAAGGACTTGAGCAGGCGAAACTCGTTCGCGAGCTGCTCGATGTAGTCCTGGAAATCCGGGAACGGCTCGACGAGCGAGAGGTAGCCGCCGAGGCCGATGCGGTCGATCGGCGCGCGGATGAGGCCGCGGCGCGCGTCGATCCAGAAGTTCTTTGCGTCGAGCGTCGGATTGCCGCCGCCGCTCTTCTGGAACGTCGGCTCGCCCTTGAGGCCGGTGGGGAAGAGATACGGATGCAGGCGCAGCTCATGCGTGGCGACGCCCTTCGCGTGCGCGCAGAGGCGCACCTCGAAGGCGTTGAAGACGCACTTGATCAGGCCGTCGAAACCGAACTCCGCGAAGCGGTCGCTGTTGGGCTCCACGCCGACCCAGTGGTCGTCGTAGAACACGTAGGCCTTTTTTCCATACTTGTGCGTCAGGTCGATGCACTGGCGGCCGAACGCGATCACGAAGTCATGGATGAACTCCATGTAATCGCGGTAGCGGCGCGAGGGGGCGTTGTGCGTGGAGTTGTAGAGGCCGCCGTTGACGAAGTCCTCCGAGGTGAGCCGGTAGCCGTATTTCTTCTCGAACAGCCGGAGCGCGCGCGGGCTCACCGTCATTTCGTAGTCCCCCCAGTCGGAGTAGACGTCGCGGAGGCGCTTGTGGTCCGCGCCCCAGAACCACGAGAAGTTGTAGAACATCGACGTAAAGCGCACGACCGACGTGTCCGGGTGGCCCTTCAGCCACTGCCCGAGGAACGCGAGAATCACCTTCTGGGTTTCCGGGTGCATCGGATCGACCGCGGCGAGGTGCTCGCGCTCGCCCCAGTTGTTGGTGATGTGGTTATACATCGAGATCTCCTCCCAGATGCGGAAGGCGAGGAAGTTCACGGTGTATTTGTGGCCCGGAGACGCGGCCCTGATCGTGACGACGCCTTTTCTGGCGTTGAACTCCCAGGCCTTCCCCGGGACCTCTTTGCCGGTCGTGCGATCGAAGACCTGCCACCACTTCTTCGGGTCGTCTTCGGCGTTCACGACGAACTGCTCGGTGAAGTAGCCGGCGAGGAGCGTGATCGCCACCGTGCGCCTTTCGGCGACGACCGGAAAGCTCATCAGAAAATTCTGTTGGAGCTTGTTGAGGTTCCGGCGCGCCCACGGCTGCACCGAGCGCACGAGGCAGACGGTCGAGTAGATGTCGTAGCCGGACTGCACGATCTCGGGCGAGAGCTGGGTGCCGTCGGAGTCGCGGATCGTGTCCGCGCCCCATTTTTTGGCGAGGCGCAGCGTGAGAGCCTCAAAGCCGGCTTCGCCGGGCAGCGTGAAATCACCACTCTTCAAGCGGTCGTTGGTCATGGAAAAACGGGGAAAAGGCGGCGGCAGGGACGAAAGCACCCGAGCTTACGCGCCCCGTCACCGCCGCCGAGAGCCGTCCGGTCTGACTGTCTGAACCCGGGCTCCGCGGGGGCAGGCCGCCAGACGGGGAGTCACCTGATGTATGAGAGGCTGGCGGGGCGGGCCCGGGGTTTGAGCAGGCTGGCGAGGGAGGCGGGAGCGATTTCGTGGGTGGGGGCGAAAACGTCGCTCGCGGCGTAGTGCAGCAAGCTGGCGCGGAACTGGCGGGCGACGGGATCGCCGGCGAGATCGGTATCCAGGTCAACGCTACAAGCAAGCAGGCTTCCGCGGCCGACGCGCGCCTCGAATACGAGGCCGAGACGCCGGTTGGTGAACCAGTCGTCGATCACCTGCACGACCGGTCGCAGGGACGGCGGGAGTTCGTCCAGAATCATCGGCGCGGCCCGCCCGACCAGATACCACCATTGCCAGTTGCTGTGGGCATCGGTGGGAAACGTGGCGAACGCCGGGTGAACCGGATCGCACAGGAGGCCGAGCGTGTGCGGCGCCTGACGCTGGGTGCACCACGTGTTCCAGAAGACGGGGGTCATGCCGAGGGCGACGTCCCCGTGAACCTCGGCGGGCGGCACGAGCCAAAGCACCCGCTCGCCTTCGGCCAGCGCCGCCTGGGCATCCGCGAGTGAGCGGGTGAGGGTGATGCGGGACGGGGCATTGATCAGCGTTTTCGGCGGATAGACCCAGACGTCCCAATCGTTTTCGAAAGGCGTGTCGTTGATGCGGACGATGAGCTGGTAGTGTGCCGGAGCCGGCAGGTGGGCGAGCGGGACCGTGATGCGGCCGAAGGGGTGGGGGCCGCCGAGCGGCAGATCGCGCAGCGGTAGTTGTCCGCCGAGGACGGGGCGGCCGGCGTCATTGATGAGCGACCAACTGACGAGCGCAACGGGGATGGGGCCGGCGCCGAAATGGGCGACGTCGATTTCGGCGGCAATGTTGTCCTCCGTCGTGAAGACGCGCCGCTCGAGCCGCGCCAGCGGGACGGTGGGACTGCAGAAACGGCGGAAGGCTTCGGGGGAAATGTAGCCCTTCGAGTGGCCGAACACATCGAGGACGCCGACGGGGGCGGTGCCCTGGCCGGGAAAATCGTGCAGGCCGAGCAATTGGAATCCTCCCATCCCCGGCGTGCGAAGCGCCGCTTCGATCTCCTCCTTGTAGCACAGCGCCTGGAGTTTTCCCGAGGCGCGTACGAAGTCGTGCGACCGGTCGGCCAGGTGGTGTTCGGCCAGCGAAGCGGCGAAGATCTCGTAGTTCCGGGCGTGCAGATGGCCGGTGTAGCGCAGCGCGTCGTAGACCGGCGGATACGCGCACCACTGGCCGATTTCGTGAGCGACGACGGGGACGGTGCGCTTCGCGATGGCCTGGCGGTAGTCGGCGGTGGTGGCCGGCGCGTGGCCGTTGAGGCGGCAGCGGAGGTTGTCTCCCCACTGGTGGCCGCGTGGCTCGGGAATCACGTGAAACTGATTCTCGGGCAGCTCGGGCCAGCCGGACGCAGCCGTGTACAGGCGGCGCGCGTCGCGGGACCGGAAGTGTTTTGTCCAGCCGGCGAGGAATTCCCGGTGATGCGGCCCGCCGGGCTCGTTGCCCGAGGCCATCAGCAGGAAGCACGGATGGTTGCCGTAGGCGCGCAGGATGCGTTCGGTTTCGGCGAACACCCACGTGTCGACGGACGCGCCGTCGCCGATGCCGGCGGGCGAGTTGAAGGCGAGCACGGCGGCGGCGTTGGGCCAGGTGGAGGCCTCGACCTGGAAGTACACCCCAAGCTCGTCGCCCGCGATGAACGCCGCCTCCGGCGGGCACCAGGAGTGAAAACGCACGTGATTGAGCCCGTGGGACAGGATCGTGCGCAGGAGCGACCGCCACGAGTCGACATCGGTGGGTGGGTGTCCGGTGAGCGGATACACGCAGCAATCGAGCGTCCCGCGCAGGAATGCGGGGCGGCCGTTCAGGAGAAACTGCGTGCCCTGCGTGGTGAGTTCGCGCAGGCCGAACGTGACCGTGCGCTGAAAATTGGGGATGTCGGCCGTGATCCGGTGCAGGGCGGGTGTGAACTCGTCCCACAGCGCGGCCCCGGGGCCGAATACGAGATTGCCGCTGAAGGTGCCGTCGGCGGCGAGGGGGGCCTCGAGCGACAGATGAGTTTCCTCGACGCGCAACACGACCGCCGGCGGCAGCGCGTGCCCGCCGACGGAACGGACCGTGCCGCGAATCGCGACGGAGTGCGAAGCGACGTGCGGATACACCTGCAGGTCGTCGATCCATACCGGCGACGTGACGTGCAGCGTGAGCGCACCGACGACGCCGTTCCAGTTGCCCTGGGTGTGGTCGGAGACGCTGTGGGCGTTTTCGCCGACGGCGACGTGAAGCCGGTTGTCGATCCGCAGGGTGAGGCGGTGGGTCCCGGGTGCGACGCCGGCGCCCAACTCGTAAACGTGCGGAGTGGAGAGGCTGTCCTGCGCGCCGAGATCACGGTCATCGAGCCAAACGCGGGTCTGGCCGTGCGGGCGCTCGAGCGTGAGGACGACGCGCCGGCCGGCCCAGTCGGCGGGAACCGCAACCTCGCGCTGAAACCACGCGGGACCGACATAGGTTTTCTCGGGCTGGAGCCAGAACGGCAGCTTGAGGTTGCCGGGTTCGCGATAGCCCGCCCACTCCGGCGAAGCGAAAAAACTGCGGTCGAAGATCGTGCCGGTCCAGGCCGTGTCGGGCGTCACGTCGTCGCCAATACGCTGAGCGGCGAGCGAGCCGGGCAGGACGGCGGCGAGCGGCTCGAGCAGCGGGCGCTCAAACCAGCGGGCGTCGAGACCGGCATCGGCGCGGTCGAGCGTACAGGGCCAGGAGCCGGAGAGATCGAGCGTCGAAAGGGTCACGACGCACAAGAGAGCGGGGCGGAGACGTTTCGCAAACGCAACGGCGCGGTGCGTCCGAACGAAAACGGGCAGGGCCGGCCTGTGGCCGGCCCCGGGGTGGGCGGCGGTTGTCGAAGAAGCGCGGGCTGAAGCACCGCGCTACGGGCGCCCGCTCAGAGGCTCCGGGCTCATTTTTCCATCAACAGCTTTTCGACCACGCTTCCGGGGACCTCGAGGGCGGTGCCGTGGCGGAGGCCTGGGGGCATCGAGAGCTTCGCGGTGACGTCCTCCCAGGATTCGAAGTCGCGGGTGCGCATCGCGCCGTAATGCTTTTCACGATACGCGTCGAAATAAACGATCCAGTCGCGGCCGATCTTGAGCGCGGTCGGCCCCTCGACCCAGTCCCGGGTGAACGCCGGAGAGGGGGCCGGCCAGGGACCTTCCGGGCGGCGGCTCGAGGAGACCCGGAGGTGCTTCTTCGCGACCGGTTCCTTCGTCTCGTCTTTCACAATCATCCGGTAATGACGGCCGTCGCGAAAGAGGGTGGCATCGATCACGTTGAAACCCGGCTCATAGAAGAGCTGCGTGGGCGTGAAGGTTTTGAAGTCTTTCGTGGTCGTCGCGTAGATGCGATGGTTGTAGCCCGCGTCGCCCTCGACCTGGGTCTCGGGAAAGCGGCCCCTGATCGTCGTCGCCCAGAAGATCAGGAAGTGCTGTTTTTTATCGTCGTAAACGATCTCGGGGGCCCAGCAATTGCGGGCGTCGGGCTCGTGCGCCATGACCGGAATCGCCTGCTGCTCCGACCAGGTGATGAAGTCGCGGGTCGAGGCATGACCGATGGTTTTTCCCTCCCACGCGGTCGTCCAGACCAGGTGGTAAACGCCGTCGGGGCCGCGCACGACGCAGGGATCGCGCATGAGCTTCTTCTCGCCGACGACGGGCGTGAGGTGGCTTTTGCCGCCGCCGACCGCCTCCCACGCGAAGCCGTCGCGGCTCCACGCGAGATGCAGGCCGTCCTCGCCGTTGCCGGTGAAATAGGCGAAGAGGAAGGCCTTCTTCGGGACGTCGGGTTGGGCGAGGGCCGGGAGGGCCGCGGCAAGGAGGATGAAGAGCAGTCGGAAGAGGCGCATGATGAAGAGGAAAATCTTGGCTACGGAGAGGCCCGCCCGGAGGTCGGGGCCCTACCTCGCGCTGAGGCGATACAAGCCCGCCCCGTGCGGAGGGAGGATGGCGCCGAATTCGCCGGAGAACGTGCCGAGGTCTTGGTGCGACCAGAGGTCGCGCACGACGACTTCGCCGCCGAAGCCGAGGTCGGCGAGCGTGACGGAGACGCGTTGGGCGCCCGACGCGTCACCGGCGGCGCTGCGGGTGTTGAAGAGCGCGACGTATTTGTCGGCGCTGCCGGGCACGTCCGCCACCCACGCGATGCGACCGTCGGCTGCGCGGTGCAGCTGGCGGTTGTTGGTGCTGTTCTGGTTGACCGCGAGGACCTCGTCGTTGGTGAGGAGCGTCAGCGTGAACTCGTCCATTTTGGTCATGTCGCCGCCGTGCATGAGCGGGGAGCGGGCGATGGACCAGAGCGTCATGAGCAGCACCTGTTCGTCGCGCGTGAAGCGCGTGGGGCGGCCCATCTCGATGATGCCGAGCGGGAGCATGTCGGCGTCGGGCCAGGCACCCGCCGTGCGGTAGGGCGTCCAGTCGTGCAGGCGCTTGAACTGCGCGAGCAGCTCGGGCCACTTGTCCCAGAAGTCGTCGGAGATGCGCCACAGGTTCGCGTGCTGCATGACGTGCGCGCCGCCCTTGAGGTCGGTCTCGCCGGGCGAGAGGCTGAGGACCATCGGACGGCCGGTTTTGTCGATCGCCTTGCGCACGGCCTCGACCTCGGGCTGGTTGCGCAGGTAGGGGCGGGAGAGATCGTCGACCTTGACGAAATCGACGCCCCACGAGGCGATGAGCGCGAAGACCGAGTCGTAGTATTCCTGCGCGCCGGGCTTGGACATATCGACGCCGTACATGTCGGCGTTCCACGGGCAGACGTTGACCGTGTCGGCGATGTCGGCGGCGCGGTGGGTCGTGCCGAGAATCGGGAGATTTTTCTCAACGGCCTGACGCGGGATGCCGCGCATGAGGTGAATGCCGAACTTCAGGCCCTTCGCGTGCACGTAATCGGCGAGCGGCTTGAAGCCGCTGCCATCGGCGGCGGAGGGGAACTTGTTTGCGGCGGGAAGGAGCCGGCCGTAGTCGTCGAGCACGACGGGAGCGCCCTTGCGATAGTTGTAGCCGGTCGCGCCGGGCTCGTACCACTGGATGTCGACGACGATGTACTCCCAGCCGTGGCGCGCGAGCTTGTCGGCCATGATGTCGGTATGGGCCTTGGTCTGTGCTTCGGTGACGGTGGTCGCGAAGCAATCCCAGCTGTTCCACCCCATGGGCGGTTTGGCGGCCCAACGGTGGAAGGGCAGGGCGTCGGGCGCGGCGGAGGCGAACGCGATCGTGGCAAGGAACGCGAGCGTGGAGGTGAGGCGTCGGGGGCGGGTCATGAGGAAAGCGAGCGGACGATTTGGGACGGTGGATGAATTGCGGGGCCGGGCGCCGGGAGTGCGGCACCCGCAGGCGACGGAGGCTCAGAGCGTGGGAAGTTTCGGAAGGGGTTTGGCAGCGGTGGCGATCGTCGCGGCGTCCTCGCCAGCGCGGCTGTCACCCCTCGCGACGACGGACGAGCCGCCGGCCGGGATCGTGATGCTCGTCACCTGCGAGCCGATTCGCACGCGCGCGGTCGCGCCGGCGCGACCGTGGAGGGCGGCGGCGACAACGCGACCCTCGCGCCACGCGAAGTCGGCCGCGAAGCCGCCGCGGGCGCGCAGGCCGCGCGCCTCGCCCTCGGGCCAGATGGACGGCAGCGCCGGCAGGAGGTGGATTTCGCCGGCGTGGCTCTGCAGGAGCAGCTCGGCGATGCCGGCGGCGCCGCCGAAGTTGCCGTCGATCTGGAACGGCGGATGCGAGCAGAACAGGTTGGAATAGGAGCCGCCGCCGTGGACCGTGATCTGATCGGAGACGGCCGAGGGCTTCAGCAGGCTGCGCAGCAACGCGTGCGCGCGGTCGCCGTCGCCGAGGCGGGCCCAGAGGCCGAGCTTGTGGGCGATGCACCAGCCGGTGCCGCCGTCGCCGCGGGCTTCGAGCGTTTTGCGTGCGGCCGCGGCGAGCTCGGGCGTGCCGGCTGGAGTGATCTCATTGCCGGGGAACAGGCCCCACAGGTGGGAGATGTGACGGTGATGCGGATCGGTTTCCTGGTACTCCTGCTGCCACTCCATCACGCGGCCGTCGGCGGCGATGCGCGTCGGCGCGAGCCTGGCGCGCTGCCGGGTCAGCGTCTGGCGGAAGTCGGCGTCGACTCCGAGTGTCTCCGCCGCGTCGATACAGGCGGTGAAGAGCGCGCGGATGAGCTGCTGGTCGTAGGTGGCCCCGTAGCACACGCTGGCCCTGCCGCCGTCGGGCAGGACGAAGGCGTTTTCGGGCGAGTTGGACGGCGCCGTGACGAGCCAGCCGTGCGCCGGCTCGGCGATCAGCATGTCGGAGTAGAATTGCGCGGAGCCCTTGAGGATCGGGTAGGCTTTTTCCAGGAACGTGCGATCGCCGCCGTAGCGGTAGTGCTCCCACAGGTGAAGGCTCAGCCAGGCGGAACCGGTCGTGGACGAGCCCCACGAGGCACCTTCGCCGGGCGAGGTGAACCCCCACGGGTTGCTGAGCACGTGCGCGACCCAGCCGCGGGACGCGTAGTATTTCCGCGCGGTGCGGGCGCCGGGCTCGACAAGAGAGCCGATCAGCGCGAAGAGCGGCGTGTGCAGTTCGCCCAGGCCGGCGACCTCGGCCGGCCAGTAGTTCATCTGCACGTTGACGTTGAGATGCCAGTCGCCGTTCCAGGGCGTCTGCACGCTGTCGGCCCAGAGGCCCTGCAGGTTGGCCGGCAGGCCGCCGGGACGGGACGAGGAGATGAGCAGGTAGCGGCCGAAGTTGAAATAGAGTTCGGCGAGTCCGGGATCGTGGCCCCCGGCGGCGAACGACGCGAGGCGGGCGGGCGCGGGGCGCGGATCGGCGGCTTTGTTGGGCGCGCCCAGACGGATGCGCGTGCGATCGAAATACCTCCGATGGTCGGCGACGTGCAGGTAGCGGAGTTCGTCGAAGGATTGCTTTTCGACGCGAGCGAGATCGGCGTCGGCCGTCGCGAGGGCATCGGTGACGCCGCGGCCCGCGAAGGTCTTGATGTCAGTCGCCGCGGTGACGAGGACGAGCGCCTCGCGGGCGCCGCGCACGCGGACGGTGGTGCCCTCGAGCTCGACGGAGCCGCCGGTGGGGATCACGCGCAGCCGGGCCGCATAGCGCACGCCCTCGGCGCCGTTGCGGCCGTCGTTGAGCTGGCCGGCCATGCGGAGGCCGTCGGCCCCCGCGGTTTCGATGGTGAAACGTTCCGGGCGGTCGAGCGAGAGATCGAAGCTGAGCGCGCCGGCGCGATCGGCCGCGAGCCGCAGGACGAACACCTCGCCGGGCGCGCTGACGAAAGCCTCGCGAGAGTAGCGCACGCCCCGGCGTGTGTAGCTCAGCCGGCCGACGGCGTCGGCGAGGTCGAGCTCGCGCGAATAGTCCGAAAGCGTGTCGCCGCCGGCGGCGTATGTATCCGGATACTGGAAACGCAGGTGCAGGTTGCCGAGCAGCTGATAGGAGCCGTAGGGGACATTGGCGCCGTTCGCGTGCCCGGAGCCGGAGCCGGCGCAGGTGAAGTTCGCGGAGACGAGCGCCTCGGCCTCGACATTCCTGCCGGCGAGCAGCAGGCGGCGGATCTCGGGAAGCACGGCGGCGGCGTCGGGCCGGTCGGCGTCCTGCGGCGAACCGGACCACATCCCGGATTCGTTGAGGATGATGCGTTCCTCATCGATTCCGCCGAAGAGCATCGCGCCCAGGCGGCCATTGCCGAGCGGGGTGGATTCGGTGAAGTGCTTCGCCGGGGCGTCGAGGCGGACGACGGTTTCGGCGGCGCGCGTGGTTGGAAGCGAGAGTAGGGCGGCGGCGACGATCAGGCGGGCGGGGGAGGACATGGTGGAGAGGTGGAGCGTGGAGGCGACGCTTGTCGACGTTGGGGCGGGACGGGACGGGCGCCGCCATACGGACAGGTTATCGGGAGGGGACCGTGTACGGACCGTCGGCGACGGGGGCGCCAAAGTCGGGTGAGCCGTCGGCTTTCCAATCAAGAACCTGCGCGCGGGTGGCGCGGTCGGGGTTCTTCAACGGGTCGCCCGGGATCTTTTCGTAGTTGCGGGCGTGGTACACGAGGAGATCGGTCTTTCCGTCGGGTGTGGTCGTGAAGCTGTTGTGGCCGGGGCCGTATTGGCTGGTGGCGGGGTTGCTCTTGAATACCGGCTCGGCGGATTTCGTCCACGACCGCGGATTGAGGAGGTCTGCGTCGGCGTCGGCCGCGAGCAGGCCGAGGCAGTAGTTGGCGTCGGTTGCGCTCGCGGAGTAGCTCAGGAATACGCGGCCGTGCCGCACGAGGACCGCGGGGGCTTCGTTGACCCAGTGCTTGACTTGCTCCCATGGGTGGTCCGGCGCCGTCAGCTCGACCTGCGGCGGCACGATCGAGGTCGGCGTATCCATGCGGGCAATATAGATGTTGGTCTTCTTGTGCTCGCGCGGGCGCTGCGTCCAGACGAGGTAGCGGATGCCCCGGTGCTCGAACGTCGTTGCGTCGAGGCTGAACGACTCCCACTCCGTCTTGATCTGGCCTTTCTCGGTCCACTCGCCCTCGAGCGGATTGGCCGAGGAGTTCTCGAGCGCGTAGAGGCGGATTTCCCAGATGGCGTCGGCGCGTCCGGCGGTGAAGTAGAGATACCATTTGCCCGCGATGAAGTGGATCTCCGGCGCCCAGATGTGGTGGCTCATCGGGCCGCTGTCGTGCTTGCGCCAGACGACCTTCGCCTCGGCGGTGCCGAGTTCGCCGAGCGTGCGGGCGCGGCGCAGTTCGATGCGGTCGTATTCGGGAACCGTGGCGGTGAGGTAATAGTAACCGTCGGAGTGCCGCACCACGTGCGGGTCGGCGCGCTGGGGCAATATCGGGTTCGCCCACCGCAGCGGATCGGCGGCACGGGCGAGCGATGGCAGGCAGGCGAGAGAGAGGACGAGTGCGAAGGAAGGAAAACGCATCGACGGTTAGGTGTGGAGCGACTCAGCGGCAGAGAACATGGACGGCGGACCGGGTGAAAGGCTCACGGTGCTATACCGGGCAACCCGCGACCATGAAGGGTGGGTTATGGGCCGGACAAAGGGAGCTCGAGGAAGGTCGGCGCATCGCGGTCGCACGCGAGCCGGCCGTCGGCGTAGCGCAGTTCCACGACCTGGATCGAGCTGCGGCGCTGCTCGGGGGCGTCCTTTTTGGCGTCGGCGCCGCGGCGCCCCGGATGCGTGAAGTAAAAGAGAAACGCGCGGCTGCGTTCGTCGTCGGGCCGGCCGGTCACGACAACGTCGGGATGGCCGCCGATCACGCCGTCGTCTTCGCCCCGGCCGGGCTCCCGAAGGAGATTGCCGGGAATGCGTTTCCACGAGGTCGCGTCATCGGAGCGATAGACGCCGAGGCCCCGCCAGAGATCGACGACCATCCAATAGGCGCCCCGCCAGCGGAAGACCTTGGGCCCCTCGCCGCCCTCGTCGCTCGTGCCGGCGGCCTTGCCCCGGTCGGTCCACGTGACGAGATCGCGGCTGTCGGCGTGGTAAATGGCCTTGTGATCGCGTTCGTTGTTGTACCAGAGCCGCCAGGTGCCGTCGGGCAGGCGGAACACGCAGGCGTCGATCACGCGGTCGGAGGCGAGCTTGAGCGTCGAGTGGTGGTCCCACTGGCGGAGATCGCGGCTCGTGAGATGGACGATCGAGCGCGGGTGACTCCAGTTTTCGAATACACCAGGCACGACGGTGAGGAACATGTGGTAGATTCCCTCGTGCTCGATGATCTCGGGCGCCCAGTGCGTGGCGTTGGCGCCGCCGAATTCCGGCGGAAGATCGATGGCGGCGGTGCCGGTGTAGGCCCAGCTTGCGCCGCCGTCACGCGATTCGGCGAGGCCGAGGCGTGTGCCGTGCACCCAGGCGACGCCGGGGAGGCCGGGAGCGTTGGCGCGGCGGTTGGTGTAGGCCATCAGCCAGCTTTTTTCGGCGCGATTCCAGACGACGACCGGATCCGCGGCGCCGTCGTAGACGGGGTCGCGAAAAAGGGGCTTGGGAGCGGCGGGGGCGGCGGCGAGGCCGCTGGCGGTGGCGATCGCGAGAGCGGCAAAGGCGAGCAGGAGCGAAGGCGGTCGGCGCATAGGAGGAGTGGGGCGGCTGACGCGTGGGGCGCGCATAAGCTCGGACTTAGCGGCGTAACCAAAGCCACCGACGCTCGCGGGTAAACGGCTGTGCCGCTTGACCGTTCGACGGGGAGAAACGGTGAATGCTACGGAACGGACGGGGACGTCCGTCTCCGTATCGGCGGACGATCCTTCGGAGAACGGACGTCCCCGTCCGTTTTGTCGCGCGCTCCCAGGGGGCGGATCCGGCGGGCCCGGGCAGGCGGCGGCCACCGATCGTGTTCATTCCCAGTTCAGAAGCAGCAGCGACACGCCCTGCCGCGGCAGCGCAAAACTCAGCGTCGACTCGCCGCCTGCAGCCGTGGCCCGGGTCAGCGCCGGCGCTTCGATCTGGGCGAGCTCGCTCGCCGCGAGCAGCGCGGCGTATTGCTTTTCGTCGGGCGCGATCGGCGAACCCATCTTCAGCCAGGCCCCGTAGGGATTGCTGTGCCCGGGATCGACCCGGAAGTGCGTGACACGCGGCGTCGCGCCCGGGGGCAGGCCGGCGAGTTTCAGCGTCACGATGGCGTCGGGCCCGGCGACATCGTCATCGTGATAGTGCCACACCAGGGCCGCGACCTGCTGTTCCGTGCGCGACGACAGCACGCCGACGTCGGGCGCGCCGCGCACGCCGTCCCGGACAATCGTCTCGAGCGGCACCTGGCCGGAACTGCGGGCGGCGAGCCGGTCGCCCTCCATGCGGGCGAACATCCGGAAGACGTTGAGCACGGCCAGCGGCACGCCGTTGCTCGCGAGCTGGCGGAAGCCGGCGAAATAGGGCTGGTCCTCGAATTCGAACGCCCAGGTGACGGCGCCCTCGAAGTTCACGCCATGCCGGGCGGCGAGATCGTGTTTCCGGGCGAAGCTCGCGGCGGTGTAGCTCGAGTACATCGTGCCGTTGCGGTAGCTGTTGGCCGGCCCCTGGCAGGCGGCGCAGCCCTCGGGGTCGGATTCGCCGAGAATGACGGGAGTGTCATTGAGTTCCGGATACGAAGCGATCGTGGCGAAGCCCGTGTCGATCGTGCGAAGGTGATTGGCGATGCCCATGCGAACGTGTCCGTCGACGAACGTCGGCGAGCCCTTGGCGTGGAACGCCACGAAGTCGAGCGGCGTGCCGCGCTCTCCGGTGGCGTGGTTGGTGCCGCGCAGGCAGTGTTCGAGGAAATCCTTCATGAACTGGCCGCCGTGGCCGGCGGTGTGCGGACCGCCGACGCGGGCGGTGGGCAGCGCGCGGCGCACGCCGGCGATGGCGTAGTCGTGGAGCTTGCGGAAATCCTCGGGCGTGCCGCTCCAGTAGTGTCCGTTGGGCTCGTTCCAGACCTCCCAGTACCACTTCTCCACCTCGGCGGCGCCGTAGGTGTCGACGCAGTGCTTCGCCCACTGGTAGGCGAGCTCGCCCCATTTGGCATAGTCTTTCGGCGGCGTGTGCCAGCCGCTCATGATCTGCTGGTACGGCAGCCCGGGGCGCCACTCGTGCCGGTAGAGGCCGGGCTCGCTCGCCAGATCCTTGGGCATGAAGCCGAGCTGGACGAGCGGGCGCACGCCGCGGTCGAGGTAGCTTTTGAAAATGAGGTCGAGGATGCGCCAGTCGTAGACGGGATTGCCCTGTGCGTCCTCGGTGTAGGCGTTGGTGCTGCCCCACTTGAGTGCGGGTGTGCCGTCGCCGCTGGTGAGGAGGTTGTGAGCGCGGAAATACACATTGCCGGGCGAGAGGCGGCCGAGCTCGCCGAGGAGCTTCTGGCCGTCCTTCATTGTGGCGTAGTTGGGCTCGTCGGCGCCGAAAAAACGCCAGATCGGGCGCAGCGGACCCAGGCGTTGCGCGGCGTCGATGTCGATCGTGACGGCGAAGGGCGGCGCGGCGGGGGACGGCGTTTCGCCGCGGGCCGCGGTCGCGCACGCGGCAATGAGTCCGAACGCAGCCAGGAGGCGACGAAGCAAACGGTGGGGTGTCATAAAGGAGGGCGGGGTGGACGCCCACACCAAGGGCCGGCCGCAACGGCGTAAACGGCGGCGTCGCTTGACCGTTCGGTCTGCGTCCGCGCCTCAGAGCCTCAGAACGTCTGGCCCGGGTTCCACCGGCCGGCGACGAGGGTCGTGATCGCTTCCGGCAGCACGCCGGTGCGGTGAAGTTGTAGTGCCGCAGCCACCACATCCACCGCCTGGGTTCCGATCAGGTAGCCGTGCTGATCGATGCCGGTGACGCGGTCGTTCAACGCGGGCACGGACAGGCTCACCAGCCCGACGTTGCGCGGCACGGCAAGGCCGAGTTTTTCGAGCATTGACTCGAGGTAGCCGTGGAGATTGGTCACAATCACGTCCGGTCGCATTCGTTTGAGCCACGACTTCAGGCCACGCGGGTCCGGCTCGGCCTCGGAGATTTGCAGCACCATGTTTCGCGTGAAGCCGCATTCTTCGACGCCCATTTCGAACCCGGCGCGCCAGACGTGCTGGAGCCGGGCATCGTGGGCCCGATCGATCACGAGGCCCGGACGCCGGTATTTTCGTTGCGCGCAGCGCCGCACCGCCTCGAGCGCGCTTTGATAATGATCGTGGGCGATGCGCGGCAGCTTCAGCCCCGCGGGTCCGGCGCCGATCTGGACCGCCGAGAACTTCTCCCAGGGAAACTCGTAGGACTGCGTCTTCTCCGCGATGGGCGCGAAGATGAGCCCGCCGATCGCCCGGGTCTGCAGAATTTCGACGAGCCGGGCGGGGCGTGCGGACTGAAGCCAGAACTCCTCGCTGCCGTAGCCGCGCAGGCGGATCTGCTCCAGCGCGCCGCGGTGCATCTCGCGCAGGCTGGTGGAGCCGTGGCCGCGCCAGCCGTCGCTCGTCGCATAGTTGTGCAGAAGTGCGATCGTCGGCCGCGTGAGCGCGCCGCGCGTGCGTCGCCAGCTCATGTAGGCCGAGACGTAGGGATGCGCCTGATAGCCCATCTTGTGGGCGAGCGCAAGAATGCGGGCGCGGGTGGCCTCGGAGATCAGCTTGTTGTCGCGCAACGCCATCGAGACGGTCGCGGTGCTGACCCGCGCGCGGGCGGCGATGTCTTTGAGTCTTACGTAGGCGGGCATGGGATGGGGGCCACGCTCGCTGTAATCCGGCGCCGCGATTTGAACAATTTAAATCACGTCCCTGTTTCCTTCGCCGGCGGGCGAGCCCAGTGTCCGGGGCGCACACAGCACCGTTGAGTTCCCTGCTCGCGATCCAGGCTGCGTGTCTACCCAACACCTCAAACCCCTGCCCTTGATGAACCCCACCCTTTTCCGCCACAGCGGCATCGTGCTGTGCGCCCTCCTGCTGGCGTCGGCGCCGCCGCTGCCGGCCCAGGCGCCCGCTCCCGACGACGACACCATCGTCCTGTCCGAATTCACCGTTTCGACGGCGCAGGACCAGGGCTACCGCGCCGGAAACTCCGTCTCCGCCACGCGCATCGACACGCCGATCAAGGATCTGCCCTTTGCCGTCAACGCCTTCACTGAACAATTCATCGCCGACACCGGGGCGCGCGACCTGCAGGACATCGTGAAATACGCCCCCGGCGTGACCGGCGCGGGCCGCGAGTTCGTCTCGGGCAACACGCGGTTCAATATCCGCGGCTTCGATACAAGCACGCCGCAACGCAACGGCTTCGTCGGCGCGCGCTACGTCGACCCGGTCAACATCCAGCGCGTCGAGATCGTGAAGGGCCCGGCGTCGCTCCTCTACGGAGCGATCGAGCCGGGCGGCACGGTGAACTACATCACGAAAAAGCCGTTCAACCGGCGCGCGGTGCAGTTCAGCCAGGACATCGGCACCGACGAGTTCTCGCGCACCACGCTCGACGTCAACGCGCCGATCATCGACGGCACGCTGCTCGCGCGGGTCAACGGCCTTTACGAGTATGGTCCCAACCCCGCCGATCCCTCCGGCGACCGGCGCTGGGTGGTTGCGCCGAGCGTCACCTGGCTCATCTCGCGCAACCACTCGCTCACGGTCGACTACGAGGGCTTCACCCGCGACGAACGCACGCCGTTCAACACGCTGCCGAACATCGTCGTGGTGTCGCACAACATCTCGAACGCCGCCAACGCCGCCAACCCGACCGCGGTCCGCCGGCTCACCGACCCGGTCGCCACCACCTTTGACCCCGGCATCCTCTATCCGTTTCCGCTGCCGAAGAACTTCAACTGGACCGGCGACAACGACTGGCGCACCTCGCGTATCCACAACCTGAATGCAGAGTATGTGGGCAAGCTCACCGACCAGTGGACCCTGCGCGCCAACGCCGCCTATCAGCGCAGCGAGATCCGCAACAAGGCCACGGGCATCGGCGACATCAACAGCTACGCGCCCGGCACAGCCGGCGCCGACGGCACCATCGATCCGGCGACGATCCCCGGCGCCACCACGGCCGAGAAGACCGCCTATCTCGACAACCTTGCCCGGGAGTTCGCCGCGCGCGTGCTCGCCGATCCGTCGGTCGTCTTCGAGTCGCCCTACATCTTCCAGGTGCGGCGCAAGCGGCTCACCACCGACCTCTCGCAGTCGCGCAGCTATCAGGCCGAGTTGGTCGGCAAGCTGGAGTTTCCCTTCGGCACGCTCAAGCCGTTGATCGGCGCCTTCTACCAGTCCAACGACGGCGAGTCGCTCAACCGGCAGTCCACGACCAATCCGCCGGCCGGCGTGGCCAACGATCAGACGCCTCCCGGGCAGCACCTTCAGCCGTGGGACTTCAAGAATCTCGACGGCCGCACGCGCAACGAGCAATACGACGAAAACGTCCTTCCCCTGCAGGCTCACGCGACCTCGGAGAGCAGCAACGAGGCCTACTACGCCATGCTCAACGGCTCCTTCCTGGATGACCGGCTATCCACCGTGGCGGGCGTTCGGCGCAGCACGGTCGAGGCGTCGTCCTTCAATCTGCGCACGGGCGCGGCCGGCACGGAGTTCAAGACGAGCAATACCTCGGTGCAGTTCGGCCTCGGTTACAAGATCCTGCCGAGCCTGCTCGCGTTCGGCTCCTACAGCGAATCGTTCACGCCGTCGAACACGCTGCTCTCGCTCAACGGCGTGCCCATCGGCCCGGGCAAGCCGATCACCTCCGACGGCACGGAGTTCGGCCTCAAGACCGATTTCCTCAACGGCCGCATCTCCTCGACCGTTTCGTATTTCGAGATCAACCAGCTCGATCGCATCTCGCGCTTCTCGATTCCCGATCCCGTTTCCGGCACGACGTTGTCGAGCGTGATCCAGGGGACGAAAGACAAGAGCACCGGTTTCGAGATCGATGCCACGATCTCGCCGACCGACCACTGGCAGGTTTACGTCGCGTTCAGCCAGATCAATGCGCGCACGGTCGACGCGCCCGCCGCGCTGTCCCAGTCGATCGGCAAGAAGATCGAGAACTCCTCCGAGCACCTCTTCAATCTCTGGACCCGCTACAGCTTCTCCGACGAGCCGCTGAAGGGGCTCTGGATCGGCGGCGGTGTGAACTACACGGGCAAAAAGAAGCTCTCCATCGCCAACCCCGATCTGTTCTACGACCCGGTGACGCTCTGGGACGCCGTCATCGGCTACGACTGGAAGGTCGGCAAGGCCGCCTGGTCCGCCTCCCTCACGTGGAAAAACATCACCGACGAGGTGTACCTCACCGGCCTCATCGGCCACGGCCTGCCCGAGCGCGCGTGGCTCTCCTTCTCGGTGAAACTGTGAACTGCTTATGCGCCTGATGAAATCCGTCTCCGCCGCCGTGTCGTCCTTTCCCTTCGGCCTGTTCCTCTGGGCCTCCCTCGGAGCCCAGGAGCCGGCGAAGCCCGCGCCCGCGGCGCCGGCCAAGGACCCGGCGCTCGTCCAGATCGCGGATGAGCCCGGCCTGCCGCGCGTGCTGCTCATCGGCGACTCGATCTCGATGGGCTACACGCTCCCGGTCCGGGCGCGTCTGCAGGGCCGGGCCAATGTGCACCACCCGAGCGAAAACTGCGGCGACACCGGCCGGGGCCTGCGACGGCTCGACGCGTGGCTTGGGGACGGAAAATGGGACGTGATTCATTTCAACTTCGGTCTGCACGACCTGAAGTATCTGGACGCGCAGGGAAACTACGTCCCGCCCGAGCGGGGCAGCCAGGTGTCGCCACTTCCCAAATACGAGGCGAATCTGCGCGCGCTCGTCGATCGCCTGAAGAAGACCGGCGCCAAGCTCATCTTTGCCACGACCACACCGGTGCCCGGAGGCACGCTCGGCCGTGTCGAGCACGACGAGCTCGGGTACAATGAGACCGCCGTGCGCGTGATGAAGGAGAGCGGCATCCCGATTGACGACCTGCACGCGTTCGTCGTCCCGCGCCAGCAGGACCTGCAGCGCCCGCAGAACGTCCATTTCACGGACGCCGGCTACGCGCAGCTCGGCGACGTGGTGACGGCGCAGATCGAGGCCGTGCTGCCGCGCGTCCGGCCCTGACTATTCCCACAAACACCCGGGCGGGCCGCGCTTCGAGCGGATCCTCCCCGGGGTTGGACCCCGGTGGCGCCATGTCCGGCGCCGGCCGCGTGCTTTCTTTGTTCGCTTTCCTGGTCCCGCTTCACGCCCGCCAACCCCAACAACGGAATGAAACTGCATGAAACCCATGAAAGCGTGGAAGCTGCCCCTCGGATCGATCGTCTTCGTCGCGTGTGCGCTCGCCGGTCCGGCGGAAGGCGCCACCGGCAATCCCTGGTATGACGATTTCGAGGCGTACAACACCGCCAAAGGCACCGCCTACACCGCCTCGCCCGATGCTGCCATCCTCGCCTGGCAGGAAAGCCTGATGCTGCGCAGCTATCTCAATCTGTACGCGGCGACGAAGCAGACCAAATGGCTCGACGAATTCACCGGGCACATGGTCGACGTCCTCGATGCCGCCGACTACGCGGATGGCGACGGTTATCGGGACTGGACTACCGCGCGCTATTCACCGGATTTTGTGACGAACGGGAACTTCGAGGCCGCGGCGACGGGCGATGCGACGCTGCCTGGCGGCTGGACGCGCGACGGCTCGAGCACCGCGACGGCGTTTCGCAGCAACGCGGCCGGCACCTATGTCTCGGGTGGTGCCTGCTCCGCGGCGACGTGGGGCCTTGCGCTCGTCACGGCCAACGGCTCGCCGCAGCGGCTCTATCAGGTGCTTGCCGACTATAAGCCAAACCACAAGCACCAGCTCAGCATCTACGCGAAGAACAGCGGCACGTCGGTGCACGGCCGGGCGTTTGTCTACGACCGGACGACGCTGAGCCTGCTCGGAAGCGTTGAGGTCACCGGTACGTCGTGGAAGAACTACACGGTCGATTTCACGGCGCCGCCGGCCGGCCATACTGTCGAAGTCTGGCTGTCGCACTTCGCGACCTCGCCGGCCGATCAGATCACGTATTTCGACAACGTGAGAGTCGCCGCGTATTACTCGTATCACGTGCTCGACGGCATGATCGGCATCCCGATGGCGAACTTTGTCCGGCTGGTGGATCAAAACCCGGCGACGCTTGCCGCGTATCAGGATGAGGCCGACGACTACCAGGCGTTTCTCGAGGACGAAGTGATCGCGAAATGGTCCGACAGCAGTGCGTTTTACGGCGATACCTGGGTCGACGCCTCCGGGACCGAGGGCTACTATCGGGAGCCGTCCGGCCACGATACCTTTTCGACCGGGGTGCTCCTGGATCCGCTGCCCTACAACCAATATTTCGCGCTGATCGAGGTGCAGAACATCCTCTCCCAGGTGAACGGCAACGCGACCTATCTGGCGCGGGCGGAAAAGGGAGCCCGCTACTTCCGCAACCGCCTTCCCAGTGTCGGCGCCACCGAACCCTACACGTGGTACTACGCGGTCTATCCCGATGCCAAGGTGGAGGACGCGTCCCATGCCAACGTCGACATGGAGTTCATCACCGAGATGTACCTCTCCGGCAGCGTGTTTACGGGCGCGGACATGGAGAAGTTCACCAACACCCTGATCCTGAACCTCTGGAACGGCTCGGTTTCCGCGCCGGAGTTGAACAATCACGTCAACGGTACGCAGGGCTCGTATTGCACGAACTACATGTTCTCCACGATCATGTATGGATGGATCCCCTACGCGCAGTTTGATCCGGCCGCGTGGGAGATCGCCGCCCGGCAATACGACGGTGTTCCGGTGAGCAACCACACCTCGGCGCTGACCCTGTCGCAGATCATCAGGTGGGATCCGGTGAAGCTGGTGAACCAGGGCTTCGAGCTGGCGGCGAGCGACGATGCCACCCTGCCGGCCCGCTGGTCGCGTTTCCTGTCCACCGCGACGACGGCTTATCGGGATGCCGCGAACAAGTCTTCCGGCGACTACGGCCTCACCCTCGTCTCCAACGGCAGCAGCTGGCAGAAGCTCGTCCAACCCTGGCCGGAGTACGTCGCGTCGGCCAGCTACACGGTGACGTTCGACGGCAAGGCCGACGGCTCCGGCGCGGGCGGCCGCGTCTGGATCTACAACGAGACGACCGCGACGACGATCGCCAGCTACAACTTCAGCAACACCGCGTGGCAGACGCATTCGTTCACCTTCACGGCGCCGGCGATCGCCGGCCAGGTGGTCAAGATCCAGCTCGGCCACCTCGACTATCAGGTGAGCAACGGCCAGACGCACTACGACAACGTCATCATCAAGCGCACCGGCGACACGTGGTGAGGACGAGCGCCGCCGGGCGTCCGGCCGGTGAGGGCCCGACGTCCAGCGGGCCGCATCGGAGGGGCGGGGGGGCGGCGGTCGTCCCGGCCGCCCTTACTTGTCGCCAAAAAGGTGATACTGCTGCTTCCAGCCGAGCAACTCCTTGGCGCGGCGGTTGGAGATCAGGGCGTCGCGGCCGGAGAGCGGGCGCTTGAACTCCTTCACCCCGGGCAGGAAGCGCGCGATCAGCTCCTGCGTCGGCAGGTTCGAAGACGTGTCGTCGGCAGCGAGGATCACGGGCTCGCAGCCAAGGCCGTCCTTCTCGATCGCGAGGCGGCACGCGATCGCGAGGTCGCGCGTGTCGATGTAGGACCAGAGGATGCGCAGCCGGTCCTCGGGGTGGTCGAGGCGCGCGCGAACGCGTTCGTGGTCCTCGGGCGAGAGCACGTTGCCGATGCGCAGCGAGATCACCTGCATGCCGGTGCGCCGGTGGAAGCTCGCGGCGGTGGTCTCGTTGACCACCTTGGACAGGCCATAGCTGTCCTCGGGTAGTTGCGGGTGCGCCTCGTCGATCGGGAGGTAGCGGGGCTCGAAAAACTCGGAGGCGAAGCAGATGCCATACGACGATTCGCTCGAAGCGATGACCGCCCGCGGGATGTTCAGCAGCGCGCAGGCTTCGAGCACGTTGTAGGTGCTCATCGTGTTGACGCGAAAGACTTCCTCGTTGGGCGCCTCGTGGGCCCGGGGGATCGCCGCCATGTGAATCACGCCGGCGTACGGCTGGCGGTTGGTCGTGCCGAAGGGCGAGAAGGCATTCACCACCTGGCCGAGCTGGGTGAGGTCCGCGACGATCGTCCGGCACGGCAGATTCGCCGGACGGAGGTCGACGTTCACGACGTCGTAGCCCTGTTCGAGCAGGTGCCGGACGATCCATTGTCCGGCCTTGCCGCTGCCACCGGTAACCAGAATGCGCTTCGTTGCCATGGCCCGGAGTATTGGCGGAAGCCGCCCGGCCGCAAACGCAGGAGGCGCGGAATTCGTTCGAACAGATGAACGCCGCGGTGCCGGGCTGCGTGTGCCGCGGCGCGCCGGCGGCCGATCGGGCCGGCAGGTGCGGCGCGCAAGCGTTGGCCTGATGGCATGGCCAGCGAATTCATCTCTCGCGCGCCGCGAAAGTTCGGATAGCCTATGGCCAAAGAAGTGCCGGGCGGCGGCCTTCGTCTGGAGCGCAATAGCCTTCGTGAGATCTCAGTTCCACCCCAGCCTGCGCGGGCCCGAGCCCGTGATTGCCGCTCTGCGTCCGGTCGCCGGGGCCGGTGCGGTCCGGTGGACGGGCGGCAATCGCCGAGTCGGGCCGGCGCTCCCGTGCCCACGGTAGTGAATGCTGGAGGTCCGGAGTCATGCAGCCCTCGTCTTTGCGCCCGCAGCGGCTGATTCCCAGGTTGGGCCGGCCCCGGCTGCGCCCGAGCGAGCCGCCGTTGCGCGCCGAACTGTTCAATACGGAACAACTCATCCGGCGGGCGAAGACGCTGGCAACGGAACATGCATCGGCCACCGGCGCCGGTTCCAACCGGTTGCTGTCCCGGCTCGACGAGAACGAACAGCTGCTGCGTGCCTTCAATCGGGCGACCGCCCGCATCGTCCGCACCCGGGACGTCACGCCCGCCGCCGAGTGGCTCCTCGATAACTTCTATCTGATCGAGGAGCAGATCCAGATGGCCCGTCGGCATCTGCCCCGGCACTACAGCCGCGAACTTCCCCGGCTGGTGAAGGGCCGCTCCGCCGGGCTTCCGCGCGTTTACGACCTCGTGTTCGAGTTGGTCTCTCACGTCGACGCGCAGGTCGACGCGGGACCGCTGACCGCCTTCGTTGCGGCCTATCAGACGGAGAAGCCGCTGAAGCTCGGCGAGCTGTGGGCGATCCCGATCATGCTGCGCCTCGGATTGATCGAGAACCTCAAGCGGATCACCCATCGGCTCGCGCTGGCGCGTGCGGCCCGCGATCTCGCCGGCACCTGGGTGAAGCGGCTGCAGGACGTGGCGGAGAAAAATCCGTCGGAGCTTGTGATCGTCGTGGCGGAGATGGCGCGTTCGGAATTGCCTCCCTCGAGCTCGTTCGTGGCCGAGTTTTGCACGCGCTTGTCATGCCAGAGTCCGGTGCTGCACCTGGCGCGCGGCTGGCTCGAGCAGTGGCTCGCCGGGCAGGGGCTCTCGATCGAGCAGCTGGTGCACGAGGAAAGCCAGAACCAGGCTGCCGACCAGGTTTCGGTGAGCCACAGCATCGCCAGCCTGCGATTCCTCGGCGCGATGGACTGGAAGGAGTTCGTGGAGACGTTGAGCCTCGTCGATCACACGCTCCGCGCCGATCCGGCGGATGTGTTCAGCGACATGGATTTCGCGACGCGCGATCGCTACCGTCACGCCGTCGAGATGCTCGCGCGGCACAGCCGGGTGTCGGAAGCCGAGGTCGCGCACCGTGCCGTGGAGCTCGCCGCCGCGAGCGCGCGGGAAAAGGGCCGCACCGACCGGACCGCCCACGTCGGCTACTACCTGATCGACAAGGGGCAGCCGCGGCTCGAGCGCGCGGTGAAGGTGACGTGGCCTTTCCGCACGGCGATCGAGCGCGCCATCCACCGACTGCCGCTGACCTACTACGTCGGCGGGGCGCTCGTGCTCACCGTGCTGGGCGCGTTCGTTTTTTGGCAGCAGGGGAAGGCCTTCGAGGTGCAAGGCTGGAAGCTGGTCGCGTTTTCCCTGGTTTTCCTCCCCTGCGTGAGTCAACTCGCCGTCGCGGTGATGAACTGGGTGTCCACGCTGCTGCTCTCGCCGCGATTGCTGCCGCGCCTGGATTTCGAGTCCGGCATTCCTGCCCATGCCCGGACCGTCGTCGTCGTGCCGACGCTGCTCACCAGCCTGGAGGGCGTCGACCGACTGAGCGAGACGCTCGAAATCCACTACCTCACCAATCACGATCCGTGTCTGCATTTCGCCCTGCTCACCGATTTCCGCGACGCCGCCACCGAGACGATGCCCGACGACGACGCGCTGCTGGAGCGGGTGCGGGCCGGGGTGGAGATGCTGAACGAGAAATATGCGTCGGGCCGGCGCGATCGTTTCTTCCTGCTCCACCGGCCGCGGCGATGGAATCCCAGCGAGGGCCTGTGGATGGGCTATGAGCGAAAGCGCGGAAAACTCGCCGAATTCAACGCCGTCCTTCGCCAGGGCTCCGCGGAGCGCTTCTCCGCCATCGTCGGCGACATCGCCGTCCTGCGCAGCGTGAAATACGTGATCACGCTGGATACGGACACGCAGCTCTCGCGCGATGCCGCCCGCCGTCTCGTTGGCACGATGGCGCACCCCCTGAATCGGCCCGCGTTCAATCCGGCGCGCGGCATCGTCACGGAAGGCTACGGCATCCTCCAGCCCCGCGTCGGCGTAAGTCTCGCCGGAGCGCGACGCTCGTGGTTCGTGCGGCTGTTCGCGGGGGATGCCGGCATCGATCCCTACACGCGCGCGGTGTCGGATGTTTATCAGGACGTGTTCCATGAGGGTTCGTTCATTGGAAAAGGTATTTACGATGTGGATGCGTTTGAGCGGGCCCTCGCCGGGCGCCTGCCGGAAAACGCCGTGCTCAGCCACGACCTGCTCGAATCGTGCTACGCCCGCTCGGCGCTCGTGAGCGACCTTGAGTTTTACGAGGAGTATCCGTCCCGCTACGACGTCGACATCGGTCGCCGGCACCGCTGGATCCGCGGCGACTGGCAGATCTCGCAATGGCTGCTGCCGCGCGTGCCCGGTCCCGATGCACGGCGCATCGCCAACCCGCTTTCGGTCCTGTCCCAGTGGAAGATCTTCGACAACCTGCGGCGCAGCCTCGTCCCGATCGCGCTGCTGCTCCTGCTGCTCGGCAACTGGCTGCTCCTCCCGGAGCTGGCGGGACCGGGCACGCTGCTCGTCCTCGGGATCGTGGCCTTCCCCGGCCTCCTCTCGCTGGTGATGGATCTGGTGCGCAAACCCGCCGATCTGCCGTGGCTGATGCACCTGCGGACCGCGTGCGCCTCGGGCGGCCGCCAGCTGGGCCAGGTTTTTCTCACGCTGTCGTTCCTGCCGTACGACGCCTTCATCAGTCTCGACGCGATCGGGCGCACGCTGCTGCGCCTGCTCATCACGCGTCGCCGATTGCTCGAGTGGCAAAGCTCGGGCGAAGCCGAACAGGCCGCGCGCTCCGGTCTCGCGAATTTTTACCTCTCCATGTGGGTCGCGCCCGTCGTCTCGCTCGCGGCGGGCGTGCTGCTGTGGTGGGCGCAATCCGACGTGCTCGCCCTCGTGCTGCCCATGCTGGCCTTCTGGCTGGTGGCTCCGGGCATTGCCTGGTGGATCAGCCGTCCGCTCGAGGTTCCGCCTCCGACGCTTTCGCCGGCGCAGCGGGCGTTCCTCCGGCGCACGGCGCGGAAAACCTGGAGTTTCTTCGAGACCTTTGTGACCGCGCAGGAGAATTGGCTGCCGCCGGACAATTTCCAGGAGGTGCCGGTTCCCACGATCGCCGCGCGGACGTCGCCCACCAACATCGGCCTGGCGCTGCTCTCCAGCCTCGCGGCCCGCGATTTCGGTTATCTGTCCGTGGGCAAACTGATCGAGCGCACCGAGGGCACGTTTGCCACCCTGCAGAAGCTCGAGCGCCACCGCGGACATTTCTACAACTGGTACCACACGCGCACGCTGCACCCGCTCAATCCGCGTTACGTGTCGACGGTGGACAGCGGAAACCTCGCCGGGCACCTGCTGGTCCTCGGGGTGGGACTGCGGGAGCTGGCGGATGAAAAAATTGTCGATCCGGAGCTCTTCGCCGGTCTGCGCGACACGGTGGACGTTCTTGGCACCATCGTGGGCGACAACGCGAGGCTCGCGGCGTTGCGCGCGGAACTGGCGCATCCACCCGCTTCGCTCTCGGCGGCTCTGGCGATCCTCGAGAGCGCCGCCGCCCGCGCAAAGCAGATTGGGGACTCGCTGGCGGGCGCGGACGAAGACGCGAAGCGGTGGGCCCGGACGCTCCAGCAAAATTGCGAGGAGCACTGGGAGGATCTGTGCTGGCTCGCCCCCTGGCTGCGCGGCGCGCCCGAAGCCGGCGAGCGCCCTCCGGCGGCGGATCCAAGGGGCGCCTGGCTGCAGGTCGCGCCGACGCTGCGCGAGCTGGCCGAGCTGGATCAGGATCCCGGGCTCCCTGGCGGGGCGGCGGGGAAGGACGGCGACTGCGGCAGAGTTGTAGTGGATGGCGCCCTACAGGGCACGGACGCTCCGCCACGTCACTCGCCTCCGGACGGGGCCTCGTGTGCGGCTTGGATCCAGCTCGTGCGTGAAGCGAGCAGTCGCGCGCGCCAGCGGCTCGTCGCGCTGGAGCGCCTCGCCGCCCAGGCCGAAGAGTTCGCCGCGATGGATTTCTCGTTCCTGTTCGACGAGGCGCGCGATCTTTTCTCGATCGGCTTCAATGTCACCGAGCACCGCCGGGACCAGAGTTACTACGACCTGCTCGCGTCGGAGGCGCGGCTGGCCAGCTACGTGGCGATTGCCGGGCGCCAGGTGCCGCAGGAGCACTGGTTTGCCCTGGGCCGGCTGTTCGTGGAGTCGGGTGGCAAGCCGATCCTGATCTCGTGGAGTGGTTCGATGTTCGAGTACCTCATGCCCCAGCTGGTGATGCCCAATTACGAAAACACGCTGCTCGACGAAACCTGCCGGGCGTCCGTCGCCCGCCAGATCGAGTATGCCGGGACGCGCGGGGTTCCCTGGGGCCTCTCGGAGTCCGGCTACCACCGCACCGATGCGCATCAGAATTTTCAATACCGGGCGTTCGGGGTGCCCGGCCTGGGGCTGAAGCGCGGCCTCGGCGACGACCTGGTGATCGCCCCGTATGCGAGTGCGTTGGCGCTGTTGATCGCCCCGCGGGAGGCGACGGCCAATCTGCAGCGGCTGGCCGCCGAGGATCGCGAGGGGGCGTTCGGCTTCTACGAAGCGGTGGATTACACCGCCTCCCGGCTTCCGCCGGGCGAGACCGCCATGACCGTCCGCTCGTTCATGGCGCATCATCAGGGGATGTGCCTGCTCTCGCTGCTGTATGTGTTGCGCGATGGTCCGATGCAGCGCCGCTTCCTCGCCTGCCCGATGCTTAAGGCGGCCGACCTGCTCCTGCAGGAACGTGTGCCGAAGACCTCGGCGAACGTGTACTCCGCCGACCTGGAAATGGAGGAGGCGGGCAGGCTCGCCCGCGAAACGCAGGACGTGATGCGCGTGTTCACCGATCCCCCGGCGCGCCCCCCCGACGTGCACCTGCTGTCCAACGGACGCTACCACGTCGCCGTGACGAGTGCGGGCGGCGGTTACAGCCACTGGCACGAGCTCGCGCTGACGCGCTGGCACGAGGATCCCACCTGCGACGACTGGGGGATGTTCGTGTATCTGCGTGACGTGGCGACGGGTGAGTTCTGGTCGGCTGCGCAGCAGCCCGCTGCGCGCGCGGTGAGGCCCTATGAGGCGGTGTTCTCCCAGGGGCGCGCCGAGTTTCGGCACCACTATTCGGAGATCGAAACCCACACCGAGATCATCGTCTCGCCGGAGGACGACGTGGAGTTGCGACGCCTCACCCTGGTCAACCACGGTTCCTTTCCGCGCACCATCGAGCTCACCACCTACGCGGAGGTCGTGCTGGCGCCGCCCGCGGCCGACCTGGCCCATCCGGCGTTCAGCGGCCTTTTCGTACAGACCGAGTTCGTGCGCGCCTCCTCGGCGATCCTTTGCACCCGCCGTGCGCGTTCCGCCGGGGAGCGCCCGCCCTGGCTCCTGCACCTGATGGCGACGCACGACAGCAAAGCGGGAGATGCTTCCTGCGAAACCGATCGCGCCGCGTTCGTCGGTCGCGGCGGTACCCTGGCGGGGCCGGCGGCGCTGCTGCGGGCGGGGCCGCTGGCCGACAGCGAAGGGCCCGTCCTCGATCCCATCGTCGCGCTGCGCCGCAGCATTGAACTGCCGCCGGGCGAGTCCGTGCTGGTCGATATCATCCTCGCCGCCGCCGACCACCGCGACCACGCGCTCGCGCTGGCGGAAAAATACCGGAGCCGGCGGATGGGCGATCGCGCCTTCGAGCTGGCTTGGACGCACAGTCACGTGACCCTGCGTCAGTTGAATGTCACCGAGGCGGAGGCCCAGCTTTACGGCCGGCTGGCGAGCGCGCTGATTTACGCCGATCCGGCGCGCCGCGCCAGCTCCGCGCTCCTGCGCTCCAACCGGCGCGGCCAGAGCGGCCTCTGGAGCTATGGCGTTTCCGGCGATGTGCCGCTCGTGTTGCTGCGCATCACCGAACACCGGAAAATCGATTTCGTGCGCCAGCTGATCCAGGCCCATTCGTTCTGGCGCACGCACGGGCTGACCGTCGAACTCGTCATCCTCAACGAGGACGCGTCGGTTTACCGCCAGTCGTTGCACGAGGAAATCATCAGCCTGGTTTCGTCGGGCAACGAGGCGCAGATGCTGGAGCGGCCCGGAGGCATCTTCGTCCGCCGGCTGGAGCAGGTCCCGGCGGAGGACCGCGTGCTGCTGCAGGCCGCGTCCCGCATCGTCCTCGACGACGAAGGCGGTGCGCTCGTCGAACAGGTGGAGCGCCGCACGATCCCCGAGGTGTTGATGCCGTCGGTCGTGCCGACACGCCCGCCGGTGGTCGACGCCTCGCCGCCGCTGCCGCCGCGCGACCTGATTTTCGCCAACGGCCTCGCCGGCTTCACGCGCGATGGACACGAATATGTGATCACGCTCGGGGCCGGCCAGACGACGCCGGCGCCCTGGATCAACGTGCTGGCGAATCCCTCGTTCGGCACGATCGTGTCGGAAAGCGGCGGCGGCTACACTTGGTGCGAGAACGCCCGCGAGTTCCGCCTCACCCCCTGGAGCAACGATCCGGTCAGGGACCCCGCCGGAGAGGCGTTCTACCTCCGCGACGAGCAGACCGGCCAGTTCTGGTCGCCCGCGCCGGGGCCCGCGCGGGGGGCGACTCCCTACGTCGCCCGGCACGGCTTTGGTTACACGGTCTTCGAGCACACGGAAAACGGGATTGTTTCCGAACTTTGGATCTACGTGGCGATGGACGCACCGGTGAAGTTCGCCGTGCTCAAGCTCCGCAACGTGTCCGGCCGCCAGCGGCGCCTGTCCGCCACCGCCTACTGGGAATGGGTGCTGGGGGACACCCGCGCGAAAAGCCTGCTGCACGTGCAGACCGAGATCGACCTCAAGACCGGAGCCGTGCTGGCGCGCAACCCGTTCGCGCCCGAATTCGCCGACCGGGTCGCCTTCGTCGATGTGAGCGACACGACGCGCACCCTCACCGGCGACCGCCGGGAATTCATCGGCCGCAACGGCACTCTGGCGCGGCCCGCCGCGCTGCGGCGCGCCCGGCTCTCCGGCAGGGCCGGGGCCGGCTTCGATCCCTGCGCCGCGTTGCAGGTCGCCGTTGATCTGGAGGACGGGCAGGAGCGGGAGGTCTGCTTCCGGCTCGGCGCCGGCCGTGACGCCGCCGACGCGCAGAGCCTGGTTCACCGCTTCCGCCGCAGCGACGCCAGCCGCCTCGCGCTCGAGGGGGTCTGGGAATACTGGAACCGCACCCTCGGTGCGATCAATGTGGATACGCCGGACCCGGCGGTGAACGTGATGGCGAACGGCTGGCTCCTGTATCAAACCCTGGGCTGCCGCCTCTGGGGCCGGACCGGTTTCTACCAGTCCGGCGGCGCCTACGGGTTCCGCGATCAGCTCCAGGATGTGATGGCTCTTGTGTACGCCGAGCCGGCGCTCACGCGCGAGCACCTGCTCCGGGCTGCGGCGCGCCAGTTCCGGGAGGGCGATGTGCAGCACTGGTGGCATCCGCCGCTGGGGCGCGGCGTGCGCACGCATTTTTCCGATGACTTCCTCTGGCTGCCGTATGCAGTTTGTCGCTACGTGGAGTGCGTCGCCGATGCCGGCGTGCTGGAGGAGAAGATCCCGTTCCTCGAGGGCAGGGCGCTCAAGCCCGGAGAGGAGGCGTATTATGATCTGCCGGTCCGCTCCGACGAGGCCGCCACGCTTTACGAGCATTGCGTGCGCGCGATCGAGCGGGGATTGAGGTTCGGGGCGCGGGGCCTGCCGCTGATCGGCTCGGGTGATTGGAACGACGGCCTGAACCAGGTGGGCAAAGACGGGCGCGGCGAGAGCGTCTGGCTCGCCTTCTTCCTTTACGACGTGCTCACGCGGTTTGCCGCGCTGGCGCGGGCGCGCGACGACGCCGGGGTTGCCGACCGCTGCGCCACGCAGGCCGGGAAGCTCAAGGAGGCCATCGAGCAAAACGCGTGGGATGGCGGATGGTATCGCCGCGCCTATTTCGACGACGGCGCCCCGCTGGGTTCGCAGGAAAATCCCGAGTGCCAGATCGATTCGCTCCCGCAAAGCTGGTCGGTCCTGAGCGGCGCCGGCGATCCCGAGCGGGCGCGGCTCGCGATGAAGGGGGTCGAGGAGCGACTGGTCCGTCGCGATGCCCGGCTGATCCAGCTGTTCACCCCGCCGTTCGATCACTCCCCGCTCAATCCCGGCTACATCAAAGGCTACATCCCCGGTGTGCGCGAGAACGGCGGCCAATATACGCATGGCGCGATCTGGACGGTCATGGCATTTGCCCTCCTGGGGGAGACAGAGCGCGCGTGGGAGCTGTTCGGGCTGCTCAACCCCGTGCATCACGGCGACGACTCCGGACGGATCGCGATCTACAAAGTGGAGCCCTACGTCGTCGCGGCCGACGTCTACGCCGTGCCGCCGCACACGGGCCGCGGCGGCTGGACCTGGTACACCGGCTCCGCGGGCTGGATGTACCGGCTCGTGGTCGAGACGCTGCTGGGCGTGAGCCTCGAGGGCGAACGGCTGCGGATCACACCGCGCCCGCCGAAGGCCTGGGCGTCCTACAAAATCCACTACCGCTACCGGCAGACGGTCTATCACATCACGATCGCCGGCTTTGGCGGCGCAGCGGGCGAGACGCCGCGCCTCTCCGTGGACGGGCAGGAGATCCCCGGCGAAACGATTCCGCTCGCGGACGATCACCGGGAGCACTTTGTCGACGTGAAACGTTGACCTGCGGCCGCGGGACGACTCGCCACCGGGAGCACCGGATCGTTGCGGGAAATCGAACCGCGTCGCTCGCCAAAACCGGGGCGATTGCTACATCGCATTCGTTGCCGCCCCGCTTTGGTACGTCGTTCCTCTCGAATTTGCCTCCCATGCTTTCATGTTCCCGCCGAATCCGGCCCGCGATGCTGCGCTTCCTGCGCGTTTTCCTGCTTCTGTGTATGGCGGCCGGAACGACCCGGGCGACGCGGGTCGCGTTGCTTCACGATCGCGACGTGGCGCCGGCGGCCTACGCGGCGCGCAAGCTCGGCGAGGCGCTGTCGGCACGCGGCTACGACGTCACCGCCGACAGCGTCGGCTACGACCTGCTCGTCAACCTCGCGGTGAACCGGGGCCGGCTGGGAGCGGAGGCCTTCGCGATCATTCCCGAGGGCACGGTCATCACCGTGCTCGGCGGCGACAACCGTGGGTTGATCTACGGGGCGCTCGCGGTCGCCGAGGCGGTGCGCAACGGCACGCCGCTCGAAGCCGTGCCGGCCGCGGAGGAGCGTCCGCACCTCCCGTTCCGCGGCATCAAGTTCAACCTGCCGTGGGACACGTATCGCCCGAGCTCCGCGCTCGACCAGCACGTCGCGACGGCGCGCGACCCGAAATACTGGGAGGCCTTTCTCGATATGATGGCGGCCAATCGCTTCAACGTCGTGAGCCTCTGGAATCTGCACCCGTTCACCTACATGATCCGGCCGCGCAACTTTCCGGAGGCAAGCCCGTGGTCAGACGAGGAGTTCGCGCAGTGGCAGCATCTCTACCGCGAGATTTTCCGCCTGGCCAAGGAACGGGCCCTCGACACCTACCTCGTGCACTGGAGCATCTTCGTGAGCCGGCCGTTTGCGGAGGCGCACCACGTCGCCGCGAAAAATTTCTATCCGCACTACTACGTCGACGGCGACCGCTCGGAGATCGTGCGGCGCTACATTCGCGAGAGCGTGACGCAGGTGCTCGACGAGTATCCCGACCTCGATGGCATCGGACTCTCGCACGGCGAGGGCATGGGCGGCATGACGCCGCTGGAACGTCAGCGCTGGGTGGATGACGTCATCGTGGCGGGGATGCTCGAAGCCCAGGCCAGGCGCCCGGTGAAGTTGATTCACCGCGTGCCGTTTTCGTCGGGCACGACGTCGGGGCCGGGCGTGAGCGCCGATGTGGAGGCGGTGACGCGCGCAGCGATGGAGCGCCTGGGCAACCGCTTCGAGGGCCCGATCTGGACGGAGATGAAATTCAACTGGTCGCACGCGCACTCCACGCCCGAACTCGTGAAGGTCCACGGCGGCAAGCTGGGCGACACCTACTTCGTTCCCCGCCCGGAGAACTACAAGGTTGTCTGGATGGCGCGCAACGAGGACTTCTTCGCGCTGCGCTGGGGCGTTCCCGATTTCATCCGCCGCCACATCGCGCTCAACGGCGCGGCCGATTACGTCGGCGGCTACTTCGTTGGTTCCGAAACCTACATTCCGGCGCTCGATTACTTCACCGCCGTGAACGAGCCGGTCGACTGGACTTGGGCGTTTCAGCGGCAATGGCTGTTTTACAAACTTTGGGGGCGCCTGCTCTACAATCCGAAAACGCCGGACGCGGTATTCCAGGCGGAGTTCAACCGCCGCTACGGCGCGAAGGGCGACAACCTGCTGCACGCCTTCGCGCTCGCGTCGTCCACGCAGTTGCGCCTCGCCTCGCTCTACGACTCGAAGTGGGACTTCACGCTCTACAGCGAGGGCTTTCTCGCGCTGCAGGGAGACTACACCCGCTACATTTCCGTCGACCAGTTGATCCAGCAGCCGGCGATGGCGCCGGAATATGTATCCGTGAAGGACTACGTGGAGACCCGGCACCAGGGCGGCTCCTTCAGTGGCGATCGGGTCACGCCGCCGGTCCTGATCGACCTGCTTGAGCGGGACAACCGCGAAGCGCTGCGCCTCGTCGAGTCCATCGACGTGACCGGCAACGCGTCCTTGCGCTATGAAATCGCCGACGTGCGGACCTGGGCCAATCTCGGGCTGCATCTTGCCGAGAAACTCCGCGGAGCGGTGGCGTTGCAGCAGTATCGCGTGACCGGGGACGCAGCGTTGAAGCAGGCCGCGATCGAGCACCTGCAGCGGGCGCTCGGCTACTGGGACGAAGTGGTGAAGATCACGCGCCCGCTTTACCGCGACATGCCCCTGACGCACTACAACCACAATTTTTTCGAGGCGAACCCGGATAACCTTTTCCATTGGGCGCGGATTCGCGGCGAGGTGGCCGGCGACGTCGAGATCGCGCGGGCGGCGGTGGCGACGAAACCCTGAAACCCGGACGTGCGCTGCGGGCCGGCGGCGATGTTGCGTAGCTCGGTCCGCGTGGGAGACTGTCCGGAATTCGGTTTGCCCCCTCCGACTCGGGGGTTGTGCGGCGTCGGCGCGGCCTCTACTACTCTCCCGCGATCGTCGTTCCGAAGCACCGCCGCGTGCGGCATGCCTCAACCCCTTAGCTGTTCCCCTCCATGATGCCGGCCATCCCCATGCCTCTTTATTTCCGTCGCGGCGCCATAGCACGCGCCCTGGCGTTATCGAGTACCGCGCTGGCACTCGCAGCCGCGCTTCGTGCCGAGCCAGTGATGCTGCGCAGCCCGGGCGGCAACGTGGTGGCGACGTTTTCCGTGAGCGGCGATCAACGCCTGGTTTACACGCTGACGCGCGCAGGCGCTCCCGTCGTCGAAACCTCGCCGCTGGGCATGACGATCGACGGCGTCGATCTCGGTGCCGGCGTCGAACTCGGAGCGGCGGCGAGGTCCAGTCGCGACATGAGCTATCCGTGGCGTGGCGGCAAGGCGCGCGCCATCGATCGCGCCAATGAACTTGCGCTCGAGATCGCACACGGCGCGAGCGGGCTGCGCTGGACGCTCGAGGCGCGGGCCTACGACGACGCGTTTGCCTTCCGCTACGTGGTGCCGGGCGAGGGGAGTCGTCGCGTGGAGGGCGAGGCGACAGCGTGGACCTTGCCCGCGGGAACGGCGGCGTGGTATTGTCCGAACACGGTCCACTACGAAGGCGAATACGAACGCGCCGCCCTCGAGGAGATTCCGCTGATCGGCCCGATTCGCGTCGCCGGTGAGTTTCAAGATGTGCCGCGCCATCTCGGTTTTCCGGTCACGCTGGAGCTGCCCGACGGCACCCTGGCCGCGCTCGCGGAAGCGGACGTCATGGGTTACAGCGGCATGACCCTGCGCCCGACGCGGACGACGACACTGCGGGCAGCGTTCGAGGACGACGCGCAGGGCTGGACGATGCAGGGCACGATCCTTTCGCCGTGGCGGATCGTGATGACCGGGCCAGACCTCAACGCGCTGGTGAACTGTGATGCGATTCACAACGTCTGCCCGCCGCCCGATCCGGCGTTGTTCCCGGCGGGCTTTGGCACCGAGTGGATCAAACCCGGCCGCGCGCTCTGGCAGTGGTGGGCCTACGACAACCCCGGCACGCACTGGAGCACGCAGAAGGCCTTCGTGGACCAGGCCGCGCGCCTCGGCTGTGAGTACTATCTCGTGGACGAAGGTTGGGAGCATACGCGCCAGGAGTGGTTCGCGCCGGGCGAGACCGCCTGGGCGCGGATGAATGAACTGTGCGACTACGCGAAGTCCAAAGGCGTGGCGATCTGGGCCTGGCGCGCCTGGCAGCACAACGAGCAACGGCAGTTCCCCGGCCTCGAGACTGACGCCAAGCGCGAGGACTTTTTCCGCCGCTGCGCCGAGGTCGGAATCGTGGGCGTGAAGATCGACTTCATGAATTCCGAGAGTCACGAACTCCTCGCGTTCTACGAGGACTGCCTGCGCAAGGCCGCGCAGCACCGGATCATGGTCGACTTCCACGGCGCCAATAAACCTGCCGGCGAGACCCGCACCTGGCCGCATGAGATGACTCGCGAAGGCGTGAAGGGTCTCGAGCACAACAAATGGTCGACGTTGTCGCCGCGGCACTACGCGGTCCTGCCCTTCACGCGCTACCTCGCCGGACACGGCGACTTCACCCCGCTCACGCTGCAGCCGGCGTTTCTCAAAGGCACGACGGCGACTCAGCAGATGGCGACGTCGGTGCTCTATACCTCTCCGTTCCTCTGCTGGGCGGACAAACCCGAACTGTACCTCGACGAGCCGGCGGTGGCCGACTTCATGCGCCACGTGCCCACGACGTGGGACGAGACGCTGGTCCTGCCCGTCAGCCGCCTTGGAGAAATCGC
>DASWVO010000218.1:0-21614 GCA_036406235.1 Opitutaceae bacterium | reverse complement strand
CGGCCCGATGCGCCGCTGCCGGGGCTGTGCGAGCATCTCGTCGCGGAACTCGCGCGAATCACCTCGTATCCCGAGCCCGCGGCCGAGCGTCTGGTGGCGTTGATTGCCTGTCGAGAAAGCGTGGCCCCGGACAACGTGCTTGTGACCAATGGCGCCACCGCGGCGATTTATCAGCTCGCGCAGGCGTGGAGTGGACGCCGATCGCGGGTGGTGATTCCCACGTTCTCCGAATACGAGGACGCCGCCCGTGTGCATGGACATGCACTCGAGTTCTACACGTGGCGCGAGTTGGCCGCGGATGCGAATGCCGTCGCGCGTCCGGGAGAAATTCTCTGGCTCTGCAATCCCAACAATCCGACGGGCGAGGTGCTCGCGCGCGCCGAGTTGCTGGCATTCATCGACGATCATCCGGAAGCCACCTTCGTGATCGATCTGGCTTACGCGGCGTTCTGCGAAGCCGAGCCGCTGCGGGCAGGCGACGCCGTTGCGCGCGGGAATCTCGTGCTCGTGCACTCACTGACGAAGAACTTCGGCATGCCGGGACTGCGCCTTGGCTATCTCGTCGCGTCCGCCGCCGTGCTGCGCGAAGTCGCACGCTTCACCGTGCCATGGTCGGTCAACGCCCTCGCGATCGCAGCGGGCGAGTATTGCCTGCGTCACGACAGCCGCCTCGCGCTTCCGCTCCGTGACTATCTCACCGATGCCCGGCGGTTCGCGGTCGCGCTGGGTGCGATTCCCGGCGTGGAGGTGATGCCGTCGGCCACCGGCTATTTCCTCGTGCGACTCGCCCGGGCCACGGCGGCGCAGCTCAAGGCCGACTTGATCGCGCAACACGGACTCCTCGTGCGCGATGCCAGCAACTTTCGCGGACTCGACGCGCGCACGATCCGGGTGGCGTCGCAGGGCCCGGAGAAAAACACGCTGCTCATCGCGGCGCTTTCGCAATGGATGCAGTTGCACTGATGCTCACGCCGCTTGCCGCTGGCTACGCGCTCGATCTCCTGCTCGGCGATCCGCGCTGGCTGCCGCACCCGATCGTCGGCTTCGGGCGCGCGATCGCATGGGGCGAGCGACACCTGAATCGCGGCGGAGCCCGGGCACGGTTCGCGAAGGGCATCCTGATGACGCTCGCGCTTGTCGTCGGTGTGTTCGTCGCGACCGCGACGCTGCTCGCGCTGGCGACGCGCGCGCATCCGCTGGCCGGCGCGGCGCTCGCGACGGTGGGCGTGTTTTTCGGACTGGCGAATCGCACCTTGATCGACGAAGGCCGGGCGGTGTTTCGCGCGCTCGCCGAAAGCCTCGATGCGGGCCGACGGCGGCTGTCCTGGATCGTCGGCCGCGACACCGCGCCGCTCGACGCGCAGCAGGTGCGCACGGCGGTGTTCGAGACGATGGCGGAGAACCTCAGCGACGGCGTGGTCGCGCCGCTGTTTTACTATGCGCTCGGCGGGGTGCCGGCGATGCTGGCCTACAAGATGGTCAACACGCTCGACTCGATGATCGGGCATCGGGACGCGCGCTGGGAGTGGTTCGGGAAATTCGCGGCGCGACTCGACGACGTCGCCAACTTTATCCCCGCGCGGTTGACGGCGCTCGGGCTCGTGGTTGCAGCGGGGAGTGCGCGGGGACTGTCGTTTGTTCGTCGATACGGACGCGCGCATGCGAGCCCCAACGCCGGTTTTCCGGAGGCGGCGCTGGCCGGCGTGCTCGACGTGCGTTTTGGCGGGCCGCTCGCCTACGACGGCGAGCTTGTGGTGAAACCCTGGATCGGCGAGAACCCGCGCGCGATCCGGCCGGACGAAATCGACCGCGTCGCGCGGCTCAACCACGCCGTCTGCTTCGGCTGCGTCGTGCTCATCGGAGGCATCCAATGGACGGTCGCCCGCTGCGCCTGGTGATTTCCGGCGGCCCCGGCGCGGGCAAGACCACGCTGCTCGACGCGCTGCGTCGCGAAGGCTGGCCGTGTCATGCGGAGGTGTCGCGCGCGATCATCGAGGAGCAGCATGCGAGCGGCGGACGGCTTTATCCGTGGGAGGATATGGCGGGCTTTGCGGCCGAGTGCGTGACGCGCATGCGCCGGCAGGTGCGGGCGTCGTCCGCGCATCCTGTGAGCTTTTTCGACCGGGCGCTGCCCGACGTCATTGCCTACCTGCGGCACCGCTCGCTGCAGCCGGATGCGGAGCTGTTCGAGGCGGCGCGCGACTACACGCCGCTTGCGTTCATCGCGCCGCCGTGGCCGCAAATTTACGCGTGCGACGCGGCGCGGCCGCAGCGCTTCGAGGAGGCGCAGGCGATTCATGCGCAGATCGTGCGGGCCTATTCGGATTGCGGCTTCGTGCGGTGCGAGCTGCCGCGGTCCTCCGTGGCGGCACGGGTGGAGTTCGTGCATCAGCAGATCGAGCGCTACGTCTCCCGCTCATGAGCCATTTGATCTATCTCACCGGTCCCGTGCGCAGCGGCAAAAGCCGCCGCGCCGTCGAGCTTGCACGCGCCTGGGGCGACGACGTGGTGTTTGTGGCGACGTATCGGGCCGGCGGTGACGACGCCGAGATGACCGAGCGGGTGCGCCGGCACCGCGCGGAGCGTCCGGCGTGGCGCACGCTCGAGGCGCCGGCGGATGCCGCGGCGGCGCTGGAGTCGCTGCGGCCGCCGCCGTCCGGCGTCGTGCTCGATTGTCTGACGCTCTGGCTGGGGGACCGGCTCGAGCAGAGCGACGAGGCGATCATCGAGGCGTGGGAGACGCAGCTCGCGCGCTGGCGCGCCGCGCCGTGGCCGATGATCGTGGTTGGCAACGAAATCGGCTGGAGCCCGGTGCCGGAGCATCCGGTGCTGCGACGGTTTCGCGATCTTGCCGGCACGCTGGCGCAGCGCACCGCGGCGACCGCCGATGAGGCGTGGCTGATGGTGGCCGGCTGCCCGCTGCGATTGAAATGAGCCGCCTTTCTCCCATGACCTGGCAACCTCCCGAAATCCCTCCGCTCGCCAAGCAGCTCGTGCCCGAACTTCAGGCACGCATCGACGCCAAGACAAAGCCGCCGGGGTCGCTCGGCCGGCTCGAGGAGCTCGCCCTCGCGCTCGGCATGATGCAGGCGACGACCGAGCCGGCGCTGCGGAACGGGCGGGTGCTCGTATTTGCGGGAGATCACGGCCTCGCGGAGGAAGGCGTGAGTCCCTTTCCGCAGGCGGTGACGGTGCAGATGGTGGCCAACTTCCTGGCGGGCGGCGCGGCGATCAATGTCTTTGCGCGCCAGCAGGGACTGACGTTTCAGGTGATCGATGCGGGGGTCGCGGCGGACCTGCCGCCGCATCCGCAGTTGCTCGCCTGCAAGGTGCGGCCCGGAACACGCAACGCCCGGCGCGAGCCGGCGCTCACGCGCGACGAAGCGCGGCAGTGTCTCGAGCAGGGAGCGCGGCTCGCGCTGGACCTCGCGGCGGATGGCGCCGACGCGTTCCTGCCGGGTGAAATGGGCATCGGTAACACGTCCGCCTCGGCCCTGCTGTGCAGCGCGCTGCTTGGGATTCCGCTGGACGACTGCGTCGGGAGCGGTGCGGGACACGACCGCGCGGGTCTTGCGCGCAAGCTGACCATCCTGAAGGACGTGCAGGCGCGGCACGCCGGCGCGAGCGCGCAGGATCCGATCGGCGCGCTCGCGGCATTCGGCGGCTGCGAGATCGGGATGATGGCGGGCGCGATGATCGGAGCGGCGAGCCAGCGGCTGCTGATTGTCGTGGACGGTTTCATCGCGACGGCCGCGGTGGTGCTGGCGGAGCGGTTGCGGCCCGGAGTATTGAGCTACTGCGTGTTTTCGCATGTATCGACAGAGTCAGGACACGCGAAGGTTTTGCGCGCGCTCGGCGTGCGGCCGCTGCTCGATCTCGGACTGAGGCTCGGCGAAGGCACGGGGGCGGTGCTGGCGTGGCCGCTGCTCGTCTCGGCGACGGCGTTTCTGCGCGAGATGGCGACGTTCGAGTCGGCTGGTGTGAGTGAGAAGGCCAACCCAACGAGCGCGTGACGACACCGAATACAAGGAGCGGCGGCGCGCTCGCCGCCGACGGCGAGCGAGGGCGGCAGGAGCGCCGCCGCTCCTTGGGGGCGTTCGTCGTCGGAGAGCTTTACGGGCTGGCGGCGGCGCTGATGTTTTTCACGCGCCTGCCGGGGCTCGCGCGCGTGCGTGCGGACGACGCGGCGTTGCGACGGGCGATCACGTATTTCCCGGTCGCAGGCTGGGTGGTGGGCGGCAGCGCCGCGCTGGTGTGGTCGCTCGCCTCGCTCGTCTGGCCGGCGGCGATCGCGAGTGGCCTCAGCCTCGTGGCGACGTTACTCGTCACCGGCGCCTTGCACGAAGATGGCTGGGCGGACGTGTGCGACGGCTTCGGCGGCGGGCATGCGCGGGAGCGAATCCTCGCCATCATGAAGGATTCGCACGTCGGCGTGTTCGGCGTCATCGGGCTGGTCGGCATGCTCGGCCTGAAATGGCAGGCGGTCGCGTGGCTCCCCGCGGCCCTTGCCCCGGTCGCGCTGGTGGCCGCGCACAGTGTGAGCCGGGGGGCGGCGGCGGCGCTCATGGCGGTGCTCGAGTATGCGCGGCCGGAGGGCGAGCCGTCGAAGGCGCGCCCGCTCGTGGTGAAGCTGCAGGGCGCGCGGCTCGTAGCGGTGGTTGCGCTGACGCTTTTGCCCATGGGGCTGCTGCCGGTTTGGACCTGGAGCGGAGTCGTCGCCGCGCTGATCGGGTGGGCGGTCATGGCGCGCTGGTTTGCGCATCGACTCGGCGGATACACCGGCGATTGTCTGGGCGCGACACAGCAGTTCGCAGAGCTGATTTTCTACCTGACCCTCGTGGCGATTCGATGAACCTCGTCCTCATTCGTCACACCCGCGTCGCCGCTCCGGCCGGAGTGTGTTTTGGTCGCACCGACGTGCCGCTGGCGCCCACGTTTGCGGAGGAGGCGGCGGCGGTGCGGGCGCGGCTCCCGTGGACGCCGCGCGCCGTGTGGAGCAGCCCGGCGCGGCGGTGCCGGGCCCTCGCGGAATCCCTCGCGCCCGGGGCGGTGTGCGTCGACCCGCGGCTGCAGGCATTGGATTTTGGCGCGTGGGAGGGGCGGCGTTGGGATGAATTTCGCGATGCGGAGAGCGAGGCGTGGGCGCTCGATCCGTGGGCGCGCAGGCCGCCGGGTGGCGAGACGGCGGCGGAGCTTTGGGCGCGCGTGGGGGCGGTGCGGGCGGAGCTGCTTGCGCGTGCGGAACAACGTCTCGCAATCGTCACGCATGCCGGCGTGATTCGCGCGTGGCGGAGTCACGCTACGGGGCGGCCGTGGGCCGATGTGTTCGCAGAGCCCGTGGAATGCGGCGAAATTGAGCCGGCGATGTAGGGCGCGCCCGGGTCATCGACAAGAGAGGTTCGGCCGCACGCGATCTGGGATGGGAGCGAGTGGGGCCGATGATGTTGCTTTTCGCATTGTCGGGCCGCGACGGGAGTCCCACGGTCTCGGGCCGTATGTGTATGCGCACGATCATGACGATTGTGTCGGTCTGGCTGATGGCGGGGATGTCGCTCGCAGAGGGCGTGCGCCTGGGCATGACGCGGGCGCAGGTCGAGGCGGAGTTGGGGGCGCCTGCGTCGACGATGCAACGGGGCGACCGCACGATTCTCATGTACGCAGGAAAAGGGCGCGTCGAATTGATTGGCGGGCAGGTCGTCGAAGCGGCGTTTGTGCCGATCGACGATTCCCCGGCGCCTCCCGCACTCCTGGCGCCACCGCCCGCACCGCCGGTCGCGGCGGACGCCGCTGCTTCGACCGCGGCAACGGGCGTCGCGGTCCTCGCCGCGTCGGCGGCGCCGGAGCCGGAAAAGCACGCCAAGGAGCCTGCGCCGCGCAGTGCAGGCGAGGCGCACGCGCGACCCGACGGCGTAGAAATGGTTTCAACGGAAACGGCAGAGTCTGCCCCGGCAAGCTTCTGGTCCGCGTTTGCGCTCGGGGCCCTGGTGCGGCTGCTGATCACCGTGGTGGTGTTGAAGGCGGCGTTTCGCTGGGTCGACGTGCACGCGGACTGGGGGCAGATGTTCGTTCCCGCCCTGGCCGACACGCTTACCCGCGGCCTGATCGGCGCCATCGCCTACGCACGGTGGCAGACGGATCAGTTATTCTATCTCGATGAGGGCGTCGCCTATTTCGTGCTGCTGGGCGTGCTGATGAAGACCACCCATGCGACCACGTGGCAACGCGCTGTCGCCGTTTCGGCGGCGGCGAAGGTGGCGAGCCTGGTCGTGTGGTCGTTCGCCTCGGTCTTCGTGACGCGCTGGGCGTTCCGGTAGCGGGGCCACGGGATCCTGAGTTCGCCGCCCTCCGCAGCCGTGTCCCTGGCGTTCCCCGGCATGGCCCGCTTCAGTCGCCGAACTGCATGCGCGGGTTCGTTTCGAGGAAGGCGGCGATCGCATGGGCGAAGGTTTCGCCGAATTCGGCGCGCTTTTTTTCGCCCATGCCGAAAATGCCCTCCATCGCGCGCAGGTCGGTCGGGTAGTCCCGCGCCATCTGCCGCAGCGTCGCGTCGCCAAAAATCACATACGCGGGCACGCGGCGCTCGTCGGCGAGCTTCTTGCGCAGCTCCCGCAGGCGGTTGAAGAGGATCTCGTCGCAGGCGATGTCGCCCTCGCGGCGCACGACGCGGCGCGCCTTCGGCAGGTCCATCGCCTTCGTGAGCGTGACGGACTGGCGGGTGCGAAGCACGTTCATGCCCTCCTCGGTGAGCTGGAGCGTGGGAAATTCGCCCTCCTCCTGGGCCACGTAGCCGAGGCGCATGAGCTCGCGGCCGACCGCCGCCCACTGCGGGCGCGTGAGCTCGCTGCCGATGCCGTAGGTGGAGAGCTGGTCGTGGCCCCAGCGGCGGATCTTGTCGGTGTCGGCGCCGGTGAGGACCTCGACCACGTGATTGAGCCCGACGCCGAAGCGCGACGCCTGGCGGATACGGTAGACGCACGAGAGGAATTTCTGCGCGACGATCGTGCCGTCGTAGGTTTCGCGCGGCTCCAGGCAGTTGTCGCACGCGCCGCAGTTGTCGAAGGGGAATGTCTCGCTGAAGTAGGCGAGCAACTCGCGCCGGCGGCAGGCGGCGTTCTCGGCGTAGTGCGCCATGAGCCGCAGTTGCGAACGTGCGACCTGCTGCTCGTGCGGATCGGTGATCTCGTCGATGAAGTGCGTCTGCTTCGCGATGTCGCCGCCGCTGAAGAGCAGCAGGCAGTCGCCGGGAAGGCCGTCGCGCCCCGCCCGGCCGGTCTCCTGGTAGTAGCCCTCGATGTTTTTGGGGAGGTCGTAGTGAATGACCCAGCGGACGTTGGGCTTGTTGATGCCCATGCCGAAGGCGATCGTGGCGCACACGATCTTCACCTCGTCGCGGAGAAAAAGCTCCTGGTTGCGGGCGCGCTCTCCGGCCTCGAGGCCGGCGTGATACGGTCGGGCGCTGAAGCCGCGCGCGGCGAGCGCTTCGGCGACGCGTTCGGTGGTGGCGCGCGTGGCGCAGTAGACGATGCCGCTTTCGTCCTCGCGCTTTTTGGCGAAGGCGACGATTTGCTTCAACGGCTCGTCCTTCGGCTGGACGCGGTAGGTGAGATTCGGACGGTTGAAGCTCGCGACGAAGACCTCGGGCTCGTGCAGCTTCAGATGCTTGATGATGTCGGCGCGCACGCGCTCGGTGGCGGTGGCCGTGAGTGCCATCACGGGCACCTCGGGCAGCAGGTCGCGCAGGCGGGCGAGCTGCCGGTATTCGGGACGGAAGTCGTGGCCCCACTCCGAAACGCAGTGCGCCTCGTCGATCGCGAGCGCGGCGACGTTCCACGCCTTCAAGTTCTCCTGCCAGTTGTCGAGCATCAGGCGCTCGGGTGCGACGTAGAGCAGGCGCCACTCACCGCGGTGCAGGCCGGCGAGGCGGGAGCGGGCGTCGGCGGCCCCGAGGGTGGAGTTGAGATAAGTGGCGGCGACGCCGGCGGCCTGGAGCTGGTCGACCTGGTCCTTCATCAACGCAATCAGCGGCGACACGACCACCGTGAGGCCGCCGGCCCGCACGAGGGCCGGGAGCTGGAAGCACATCGATTTGCCGCCGCCGGTGGGCAGGAGCGCGAACACGTCGCGTCCGGCGAGGTGCGTTTCGATGATCTCGCGTTGCAGCGGACGGAAGGAGCTGAACCCGAAGGTGGTGTGAAGCGTGTTGGTGAGCGGGTCCACGAGGGCGCAAAAAGTGTCAGGAAAGCCCACGACACACACGAAAGGGCGGGAAAAGGAAAGAGTGGAAATAGGGGCGAAAACACGCCGGGCCGCGCCTCGCCGGTGCGGCTACGTTTCCCGCTCACGCCGGCGCGGGATTCGCACGCAGGCGCGCGAGCTCGGCATCGATCTCGGAAAACTTGAGCGGCTTGGCGAGCACGGCCTCCATGCCCGCGCCGAGGCATTGACGCTGTTGATCGGGGAAAACGCTCGCGGTGATCGCGACGATGCGCGGCTGGTGACGGCCCTGGCAAAGCGCCCGGATTTCGCGGGTGGCGTTAAGGCCATCGAGTTCGGGCATGAGCACATCCATGAAGATGAGCTCATATTCGTGCTGCGCGACCGCCGCGACGGCCGCGCGCCCGTCCCCCACCAGGTCGGGTTCGATGCCGTGCCGCCGAAGCACGTGAGCGATGAGCAGGCGGTTGGTCGGATTGTCCTCGGCGACGAGCACCCGCAGTGGCGAAGAAGCCAAACGCCGGGCGGGCGGCGGATGCGGCGTCTCGGCCGGAAGGGAGGGATCGCTCGTCGCCGGGATCGTCAGGGTGAAGACGGAGCCGTGATCCACTTCGCTTTGGAACGTGACGTCGCCGCCGAGCGCGCGGGCGAGGCGTTTCGAGATTGCGAGACCGAGGCCGGTGCCGCCGTAGACCCGCGTGGTGGAGGAGTCGGCCTGCACGAAGGGCTTGAACAGGCGCTCGTGCAGATGCGGCGCGATGCCGACGCCCGTGTCGCGGATCGTGAATCGAAGCATCCGTGCGGCGCCCTCGGAGCCGGTGTCGGGGAGGTCGACCGCGACGGTGACGCTGCCGCGGGAAGTGAATTTGACCGCGTTGGAGGTGAGATTGACGAGGATCTGGCGCAGCCGGTTCGGATCGGTGACGACGTGCGCGGGCACGTCGGGTGCGCAAAGCAGGTCGAGTCTCACGCCCTTTTCGAGGGCGCGCGGCAGGAAAAGCGCGACCACCGACTCGAGCAGCGATTCGATCTCGCACGGCCGCGGCTCGAGTCGAAGTTGTCCGGCCTCGATTTTGGAAAAGTCGAGGATTTCGTCGATGAGCGTGAGCAGCGTGTCGCCGCTCGCGTCGATCGTCTGCAGCCAGGCGCGTTGCTCGTCGTCGAGTTTGGTTTCCAGCAGCAGGTTGGTGAAGCCGAGCACGGCGTTGAGCGGAGTGCGGATCTCGTGGCTCATCACCGCGAGGAACTCGCTCTTGGCGCGGTCAGCCGCTTCGGCCCGCTCTTTCGCGACCATCAACTCGCACTCGATCTTTTTGCGGTCGGTGATCTCGACGCTCGAAACGATGACCTCGCTCACGCGGCCATTTTCGACGCGGGGACTCAGGCGGGCGAGGTAAACGAGTTCGCCGTCGGGCGAGGTGCTTTCGAACCAGCATTCCTCGCCGGCGAAGCCGCATTCGTAGGCGGCGCGAAACTGGGCGACGGCGGCGGGGTCGGGCAGGGCTTCGATGGACTGCCCTTCGACTGCTTCCGGAAGCCAGCCGAGCCGCAGCGCCAACTGGCCCCGGCAGAGCGTGTGCACGAAGCCGGCGTCGCCGCGCCGCGCGCGGAGGATCATGCCCTGCTGGGATTCGAGCGTCTGCTGATAATAGCGGCTGAGGGAATGGAGCTGGTCGGCGGCGTCGCGGCGCAGGCGGTCGTTGGCGGCGTTGAGTTCGTCGGAGGCGACTTCGAGCGTCTGCTCGAGATGAGTGCGGTCGGTCTCGAGTTCGCGATAAGTGCGGGAGATCGCGGCGAACAGGCCCTGCCATGACGGGGCCGTCGGATCGAGGTCCGGGCGGTGTTCGCGAAGCTGGCGAAGGAGCAGGGGGTGCATGTCAGCGCCCGGAGTGATGGCGACGAAGGGCAAGCAAACGCCCGGGCGTGCTGGGGCCGGAGCGGCGGACGCGGGGCCGGGTGGCGACGACGGGTCGATCCCCGCCGTTTCCGCGCGACCAGCGGAACGAGGTAACATCCATGGTTAGAAGAAGCGGATGAAACCGGAATAGAGACTCGGCGGGCCTCAGGCCAGTCTCATTTCCGTCGCGTCCGGGCTTGGCCGGACGGGCTTTGGGCGGAGGCTGTCTCAGCGCAGGCCGAGCCAGCGCGCGAGGGAGCGCACGGCGTCGGCAGCCTTGTGTCCGCGGCGGAGAGAGCGCGAGACGACGACGAGCTTTCGCCGCTCGCGATCGACCTTGGGGTCGACATGGCCCACGATTTCCGTGCCGGCGAGGACCGGCAGCGCGTAGTAGCCGCGCACGCGCCTGGATGGCGGCGTGTAGACCTCCCACGTGTAGTCGAACCCCCAGAGCGCCGACGTGACCCGGCGGTCGTAAAGCAACGGATCGAGCGGCGCGAGCAGCAGCGGCGTGTTCCCGGGCATCGATTCCTGATTCGCGATCTCTGCCAGCAGCGGCGCGTCATGGCGCAGGCAATACAGCGTCAGGCCCGGCTCGCCTGTGAGTTTCACGGGCTGCACCGCGTCGGCGACAAGCGCGAGTTCGGCCTTCTTGAGCAGGACGAGGCGCCGCTGGCGGAGCTTGAGCAGCGCCTCCCAGCGAGCCGTTTCCGCCGGCGCGGGCTCGCGGGCGGCGAGCACGCGGGCGGGTAGAACGCGCTCGGGCAGATCGTAGAGGCGGCGGCCGTTGTCGCGGCGGGCGATCAGCACGCGGCCATGGAAGAAGAGCTTCTGCAGGGTGGATTTGACGAGCGTGGCCGCGCCCCACACGCGGCGGGCGCGGCGCTCGTCGGCGATCGCGTCGGAGCCGAGCGGCCCGCGCTCCGCGAGTTCGGCGAGCAGGCGGGTGGCGAGTTCGCGTTCCCGGGGCGAAAGGCGCCCGGACCAGGCGCCGGCGCGACGCGTCCGCGCGTGCATTGCGGCGAGCAGGTGCGGCCAGGCGTCGAGGGTGAACGCGACGAGGATGCCGGTGGAGGGGAGGTGGTGTTCGAACGCGGTGCGTTCCGCCGCCGGTAATGGCGTGTCATGCCCGTGCAAATACCGCATGAGGTCGCCCTCGCGGTAACCGGCCACGCGGTTGCGCAGGATGAGATCGTGCATGCGCCCGCAGACGTTGATTGGATCGATCTGGACATAGCCGTGATGCCCGAGGGCGGCGGCGACGTCGGCATGCGGAGTGTCGAGCCCGAGGGTGCGGCGCACGAAACGGCGGGCGGCAAGCGGCGAAACGGTGAGCGCTGGAGGCAGCACGGTGACGATTCCGATGAAGGTGAGGGGGCGGGCAAAAGAAAAAAACGCCGGGCGCGGGGCCCGGCGTTGCGAGACGTGAGTGAAGCGGCGAGGCGCTCGTTCAGCGGATGAGGCGCTCAATCACGGGCGGATCGGGCGCCCAGCCCAGGTAGTCGGGCAGGAGCGTTTCGACCCACGCGAGAGGGCGGTGCTGCCTCAGCCAGGCCACGAACCGCCGCTTGTCGGGAAATGGGAAATGAAAGGACATGACGGAATTCGACGGAGTGGATTGATCGTTGGTACGAAGATACGTCGCGGAGAAAAAAGTGCCGCCGCCAATGCAAACAGGCGCGCGGTTATACGCGGGCCTACTGTGCGGGTGTAGCGCGGGCCGGCGGGCGAAGCCGCTGGCCGCCATGATCGGAAACGAAATCGCCGCACTCCCGGCGGTGCAGGAGGGCGGCGACCTCAACGATAGCAAAGCGTATAAGGACGCAGTGTCCTGAGAAATGAACGCCGACGCTTACGCGTAGGCGATCGCGTGGCAGCCGTGGACCGTGCGGGCGGTCTCGAAGAAATCCTCCGGGCTCGACTCGGGGCCGAACTCCGGCGCGCACTCGGCGAGGAGCTTGCGCAGATTTTCGCGAGCGCGCGCGATGCGGCTCTTCACCGTGCCGACGTTGATCGCCAGCGACTGGGCGATCTCCTCGTAGGGGAGGTTCAGGACGTTGCGCATCGTGAGGATCTCGCGGTGACGCGAGTCCAGCCGCTCCATGCACAGCGAGACGATTTCGGAAAACTCGCGCGTCGTGGTGTCGGAGCGCGGATCGGGCATGTCGTTCGCGATCACATCGGCAAACGTCGCGGTGGAGTCGTCGCCGAGCGTGTGCTCGAGCGAGAGCGAGTCCTGCCGGCGGCGGCGGAAGAAATACCAGTAGCGATTGCGAGCGAGGTTGAGCGCGATGCGGTAGAGCCACGTGGCGAGCGACGAGTCGCCGCGGAAGCGGCTGAGGCCCCGGTGCGCACGGATGAACGTGTCCTGGGCGATTTCTTCGGCGTCGGCAGCGTTGCGGAGAAGCTGCTGGGCGAGGCCGAAGATGCGCGCGTGGTAGCGCTGCATGATCTCGACGAAGGCCTGTTCGTCGCCGCCGTTAAAGCGTCGCACAAGCTCGGCATCATAAGCGGCTTCCGCCGCGGACTCGGGTTTGGGCTTGGTGAGGGCACGTACCGGACGGGTCAGCGTGAGCGTAGGCATAATTAGGCTTCGTTGGGTTGTTGGAAATGACCTGACGGCCATCCCTACTACTCAACGCGTGCCAGCACCGGCCCCCGTTGATCTAAGTCACTGTTGCTCAGCCCCTAGAATTTTATTCACAAGTTTCCCCTCCGCCGCGCGTCATGCAGAATGCCGACATTAAAAAAGGCCCTGATTGCATTCTGCATGGTCCGGAGGGCTGCCGGCGGGGAACAAAGTCACCTCGGGCTGCCGACAACGAGGTCGGCTGCGAAGGGGTGGTTGGGGTTGATCTGAAGCACCAGCTGGAGAAGCCGGCTTGCAATAGACCGCCGACCCAGGCCCAGGTTCGCCTGCGCTTCGAGGAAAAATGCGTGGGCCTGTTGACGCGCCGCGAGGTCGTCCGCGAACAGCAGCATCGTCGGCAGGGAGGTCGCGAAGTAGTCGATCCTGGCCGGGGTGGCGGCGAGGGTTCGCGCATACGCGCCGAGGTCGCGCAAAAGGCGCTGGGCGCGTTTCTTCTGACCGAGTTTTTCCCACGCGAGGGCCGAGTAATAGGTCATTTCCGAGAAGGCGCGGACGCTCATTCCCTGAAAATCGCCCCGGAAGGTGGCGGCGGTGGTCCAGTGCTGGCGGGCGGCGGTCCGATCGCCGAGGGCGGCGCAGGCGCATCCGAGCTCGAAGTGAAGATCGCTTTGGTTGGCGAGCAGGTGACGCACTTCGCCGAGGTTCTCGGGCGGGGCGAGGGCGGCTTCGAATTGGGCGCGGGCCGCTGCGGCGTCGCCGCGCGCGAGGGCCGTCCGGCCGAGGACGAGGCGGGCGCGGACGTATTGGCCGAGCGCCTGGCCTTCGCCGCCTTCCCAAGGCTGGAAATGCCTCGCCTCGAGCAGGGCGAGCGCCTCCGCGGGACGCCCCGTGTGGTTGTAGAGTTCGCAGAGCTCGACGGTGAGGTCGTCGCGCGCGGCGACGAGGTCGGGCCGCGCGCCCAGGGCGCGAAGCCGGCGGGCGGGCGCCACGCGCAAGCGCTTCCAGAGCTGATCGCGCTCGTAGAACAGCCGGGCGTCGTCGGGGGCGGCCGCGACGGCGCGTTCGTAAGCGAGCCGCGCGCGAGCGGGCTTTTGGAGAATGTTGTAATAGCCGATGCCGAGGCAGCGCCAGACGACGGCGTTGCCCGGCTCGAGGCGGGCGGCGGTTTCCCAATGTCCGATCGCTTCGCGATGCCGGCGACGGTCGTAAAGCCAGTGGCCGAGGTACGCGTGCGCGCGGCCGTCGGAGGGTGTGGTGGCGAGTGCGGCTTCGAGGATGCGCAGTTCCTCCAGCCGGGCCGGGAAACAGTAGTCCGGCGAAGCGGCGCGAGCGGCGGCGAGGTGCCGGGCCTGCTGAGCCTGGTCGCCGGTCGAGCGACAAATCCAGGCCGCGTAGTAGCCGATCAGCGGAGCGGTGCCGGACAGCGGTTCCGGCGCGGCGTCACGCAGAAGCGCGAGCGCCTCGGTGAAAAAACCGGCGCGGGCGTGGTCGAGCGCAAGGTCGAGGCGGACCTGCGTGTCGCACGTGAGCGTATCGCCGTGGAGATGACGCGCCCACCAGTCGAGCGGATCGAGGGCGAGCGTGGCCTGCACGGCGGCATCGGCCTCGGCAGTGCGGCCGAGCTGGCGGAGAACGAGCGTGCGAAGGTTGCGGGCGCGGAGATTGTCGGTGTTGAGGCGCAGGGCGCGGTCGAGGTGGTCGAGGGCCGCCGGCCAGTCGCGGCGGCAGCAATCGATCTCCGCGAGGGCATGATAGGCGGCGGCCTGCCACGCCTGATTCCAGGTGGCTTTGTAGAGCGCGTCGTAGGCGGCATCGTCGCGGTCGAGGAAGCGCAGGCACAAGCCGAGCTGGTAATACGGCTCGCCGTCGTAAGGGTTGGCGTTGCGTGCGGTGAGGCGGGCGAGGCTGGCGCGCAGGTGACGCTCGGCGTCGGCGAACTCGCCGCGTCGCAGGTGCCAGCGACCAAGCGCGAGATTGCAGCGCGCGTCGCCCGGATCGCGGCGCAGGGCTTCGCGCCAGTAAAGCTCGGGGCGTCGGGTGGCGTGGCGGTATTGCTCCAGGTGCAGGCCGATAAGGTGAAGCTCGTCGGCGGTCGCGACGTCCGCCGGCGCGGGCGGTTCGGTGGCGACCGGGATGGGCGACTTCGCATCGGGGTTTGCCGCCGCTGCCGGCCGCGGCCGGTAGCGCAGCAGGGTTTGCGAACCGGCCGTCACGGTCAGCTCCAGCTCCGTGGCGGGCGCGCCGCGCGGGAGCTTCACCTCGGCGACAAACGGCGCCGCGGGCGAGAGCGCGCGCGGTTCGGAAAAGACCAGGCGGTTTCCGGCGCGCAAGGTGACGGTCGCGTTGGCGTGCTCCGCTGTCACCGCCACGCCGATACGCGCCTTGGCTCCGTCGACGCGCAGGCTCACTGCGCCTTCGCGCGTCGCGTGTCGGGCCGGACCGATCTTCTGGATCGGATACCAATACTGGGACCACGTCCTCGTTTCGCCCGGCTGCAGGAAAGAGAAGTCTGGCTGGTTGTCGGTGTAGACGCCGGCCATCAGTTCGATGTAGGGGCGGTGCTCGCCGTGCTCGTCGGCGTCGGTCAGATTGCGGTCCCAAGCATAGCCGAACTCGTGGTTGCCCCACGTCCATTGTTTTTTGCCCGGCGAGATGTGATGGTTCGCGACGTGCACGACGCCCGCGCCGGCGGCGTGATCGTAGCCGCCGAGAAAGTCCTCCCGCGAACCGACCGCCATGTAGGAGGTGGGCACGGGAATGTTGGCATACCAGCTGAGGTCGTCGGGACGGACGCCCTGAACCGGGCGGTAGCGCCGCGGCTGTTCGGACGGCGGCACGCCGTCGCGCGCCCGCGCCGCGTAATCGACGCCGTAGTAATGGCCCGAGCAGAAGGGGAACGTGCTCAGGCTGCGCCGCGCGTGGTCGGCGACCCAGGTGACGTCGGGCGGGAAAAACGACTGGTAGTGCTCGTGGACGCGCGTGGCGGCGTTGGCCCACCAGAGAAACGTCTGCACGTCGGCGGTGCGGTTGTAGGCGCGGGCCTTGAGCTCCAGGTATGATTTTCCCGGATACAGGCAGACGCCGTGCATGCCCTTCATGCGCGCCATGGGGTCGTGTTCGGAGAGCCACACGGTGGCGGCGCCGTCGGCGTGCTCCTCGACGTGGACGTCGGCCGGCATGTAGGTCGAGGGGCGGTGGTGTTGCGGCCAGTTGAACTCGATCCCGCCGCTGGCCCACGGCCCCGCGAGACCGACGAGGGCCGGCTTGATCACCGGCTGGTAGTAGATCGCGTCGTAGCCGTTGGTCTTGTCGAGGATGCGGTGGATGCGGCCGCCCAGCGCGGGCAGAAGCATCACGGAAATGAACTCGTTTTCGATGAAGACGGCGTCCCAGGCGTGCGGCACCGGGTGGTCGGCGATGCGGTCGTAGAAAGGCAGCGGGTAGACGCGCCCGCTGGAGCCCTGGTAGACGCGCGCGTCGAGGAACATCGGGTTGCGGTCGGGCGGTTGCGGATGATAGGTCGGCAGCACGACCGGCTCGCGGCGAACGGTGACGGGGGTGAAGGTCATTGGGAAAGAGGTTTGTGCGATCTTATGACTCCGCTTGACGCCGGGCAATGGACGATCTGACCCTCCGGCCTGCACTTTCTTATGGCCGATGTTCCGATCCACCGACGCGAAGGTTTCAGCGGTCAGCATCTGGTCGTGTTGCCGGACGCGGTGGCGCGACGGGCGCGAAGCGGTGCCCTGTTGCGTGGATTGCTGCCGACGGACGCGGGGATGTTTCCGCGCGCGGCGGGGCATCTGGTGGAGCGCCCGGCCGGCTCCGCGGCGACGGTGTTGATCGTGTGCCTCGCCGGGCGCGGCTGGTTCCGGCTCGGGACCGGCCGCGACGCCCCCGGGCAACCGGTGCATGCGGGAACGGCGCTGTTTCTGCCCCCGGGGATGGCGCACGCCTACGGTGCGAATGAGGAGGAGCCGTGGTCGGTCGAGTGGGCGCACTTCACGGGCCCCGAGGGGGCGGCGTGGCTGCAGCGCCTCGGCGTGAGCGTCGAGCGCCCGGCGCTGGCCTACTCGCCCGAGGCCGCGGCGGAGTTCGGCCTCGAGCGGGTTTACGAGTGGCTCGAGCGCGGCTACACCGAGGCGAACCTCGTATCCGCGGCCGCGGCGTTGCGGGTGGCGCTGGCGGCGATGCTGCGCGCGCGCCGCGCGACGGCGGACGCGGGTGGCGACGCGATCGACGCCAGCATCGAATGGATGCGGGCCCACCGCGACGCGCCAGTGACCCTGGACGCGCTCGCGCGCCGGGCGGCGTATTCAGTGCCTCGTTACAGCGAACTCTTCCGCGCGCGCACGGGATTTTCGCCGATCGACTTTCTCCTCCGGCTGCGAATGCAGCGTGCCTGTCAGTTGCTCGATACAACGCAGTTGAAGGTGGCGGCGGTGGGGCAGGCGGTGGGCTACGACGATCCGTATTATTTTTCGCGGCTGTTCCGGAAGATCATCGGGCGCTCGCCGCGGGAGTATCGCGGGGTGCCGAAGGGGTGAAACGCGCAACGCAACGCGGCCGCAACTGGTGCGCAAGCCCGCGCTGGAGGGCGCAAAGAGCGCGGGCTAAGCACCGCGTTACGGGAAACCGCTCGAAAGAGTGGATAACACACTCTTGCGTTCCCCAGTCCGGCGGGCGCTCGACGAAAAAAGGGAAGAGATCTCCGGCAACGCCCGAGCCGCGTCCGGCAGCCCTAAAGCGGCGTCCGGCAACCCGCGAGCGGCGTCCGGCAGGTCATGAGCCGCGTCCGGCAGGGATCAAGCCGCGTCCGGCAGAGCGCGAGCCGTGTCCGGCAGAGCGCGAGCGGCATCCGGCAGGCCTCAAGCGACGTCCGGCAAGCCACGAGCGGCGTCCGGCAGGCCAAGAGACGCGTCCGGCAACCCGCGAGCCGCGTCCGGCAATCGTTCAGCCGCGTCCGGCAGGCCTCGAGCCGCGTCCGGCAGGTCGTGAGCGGCGTCCGGCAGGTCGTAAGGCGCGTCCGGCAGCTGTGAGCGGGAACGTTGCCAGGGAACCCGCAGTACAACTACAGTCGCCGACGCTATACACGACGTCGAAAGTGATTGCACATGTGGGCCGGGGTTTATCCCCGACATATCGGGCGTAAAGCCCGACCCACAACATCAAATCCGCATGGATTTAGGACGTCAGGTGTAAAAGAGAGAGAGAGAGAGAGAGAGAGAGAGAGTCGGGGGGCTATTTCTCCTCCTCCAGCCACACGCGGTTGAGGGGGTGGATCGCGAGGAGGTTGGGGTACCAGCCCTTCACCGATGGGAGGCGGAGCTGATTGCGAGTGTAGAAGTAAATCGGCGCGATCGGCATCTCGTGTATGAGCAGCTCCTCGGCCTCACGGTAACGCGCGTTGCGCGCGACGGGGTCGGCGGTGTTGCGGGCGGCGGCGACCAGCCGGTCGAAGTCGGCGTTGGCCCAGCCGGTCATGTTGTTGCCGCTGTCGCTCGTCATGATCTTGAGGAACGAGTCGGGATCGAGGAAGTCGCCGCTCCAGGCGTACCGCGCGATCGTGTAGTTGCGCTCGCGCATCGTGTCGTGCCACACCTTCGCCTCCTGGTTGAAGAGGCCGATGTCCACGCCGAGATTCTTCCGCCACATCTGCTGGATCGCCTCGGCGATGAGTCGGTGGGTCTCGGTCGTGTTGTAGAGGATCTCGATTCGCGGAAAACCGCGCCCGTCGGGGAAACCCGCCTCGGCGAGCAGGCGCCGCGCTTCGGCGAGGTCCTCCCGAAACAGCGGCGGCAGCTCGTAGCCGGGCGTGCTCGGCGGCGTGAAGCTGTAGGCCGGCGTCTGTCCGCCCTTGGTGACGTTGGTGACGATCGCGTTGCGGTCGATCGCGAGGGCGAGGGCGCGGCGCACGCGCGCGTCGTTGAGCGGGGGTTTGTTGACGTTGAAGCGGAAAAAATAAGTCGCGAACTGGGGCTCCTGCTGGAGCGCCTCGGGGCGGTCGCGCTTGTAAACGGCGATCTTGTCGGGCGGCACCTGGGCGGTGAGGTGGAGCTGGCCGGAGCGGAAGGCGGCCTCCTCGGTCGCGACGCTTTCGATCGGGTAGAAGTTCACTTCGCGGAGGCGAACGTGTTCGTGATCCCAATACGTTTCGCTGCGGGCGATGCGGATGATCTGGTTGGGTTTCCACTCCTGCAGAGTGAAGGCGCCGTTGCCGACGAGGTTGGCGGGCCGCGTCCAAGGCGAGCCGCGGCGGTCGATCCCGCCGAATTTTTCGATCGTGGCCCGCGGCACCGGATAAAACGATGAGTGCGACACGATGTGCGGGAAATTCGGCACGGGATTGACGAGATCGTAGCGCAGCGTCCGGTCGTCGAGGGCGTGCACGCCGACCTGGCCGAACTCCCGGAGCTCGCCCTTGAGGAAGGCCTCGGCGCCGCGGAGGACGAAAAGCATGTAGGCATACTCGGCGCCGAGACCGGGCGAGAGGATGCGTTGCGCGGCGTAGACAAAATCGTGGGCGGTGACGGGTGCGCCGTTGGACCAGCGGGCGTCGGCGCGCAGGTGAAAGGTCCACGCGAGTCCGTCGGGCGAGGATCCCCAGCGCTCGGCCACGCCCGGCTCGGGCAGGGACGTCTGCGGATGATAGTTGGTGAGGCCTTCGAACAGCGTCATCACGATGTAGAAGTCCTGCATGCTGGTGATGACGTGGGGATCGAGGTCGGTGGGCTCGGAGAGGTTTCCGTAGTGCAGCGTCTGGGTGCGGTTGCCGGAGGCGACGGCGGTTTCGCGTTTGCCGCAGGCGGCGAGGGCGAGGAGGGCGAGAATCGGGACGAAGCGGAGGACGGAAACGGGTGTCATGGGCGGCCGGATACGGGGAAGAGGGGGACTGGATTGGCGGAGCGCCGAAAACAAAAAAGCCACGCGAGGTGACGCGTGGCTGGGGGGAGCAGATGCCGGGCCGGCGGGCCCGGTTACCGCATCGTTGTCTGGGTGGGACCCTGTGGGGCGGGCGTCGGGGCCGAGGACGTGCCTTCCGGAGCCTGCGCCTGGATCGCGCTGAGGCGCTTCTGGATGTCCGTCAACTTGGAGACGAGCTGCTCCTCCTTTTTCTTGCGATCGCTGCTGCTGACGATGCTCAGCTGCGAGGCGTCCTTGATCACATTGGCCGGCAGGGTGAGCAGGCGTGTCAGCACGCCTTGGTCCTTCAGGGAGCTCAGGTAGAGCGCAGTCAGCTCGTGGGAGAGCGCAAGGGAGTCCTGCGCGACCGCCTGGGTCTCCATGAGGTTGTTGTTGAGTTGTTGATTCTTCGCGAGCTCGGTCGTGAGGACGACGCTGACCTGATCGGAGATCTTCTGACTGTAATCGGCGATCGATTCCCGCGTGAGATTCTGGTCGTTGGCCATCTGCGAGAGGATCGGCTGAATCCTCTCGGCCATGCGCGAGGAGACCTTGTCGACCTGATCGTTTTGTTGCTGCTCCGCTTCTTCGGGGGTCCGGGGCAGCGGATTGTAGGGCTGGATCTTCGTCGCGATCGCCTCGGCGAGCTGGTTGACCTTCTCGGCGTTGATCTTGGCGACCTCTTCGTCGGTCATGAACATATCGGCGGAACGCTTCTGGATCGCATCTTTCAGGAGCGTGTTGATCGCATCGATCTGCCGGCGGTTTTCTTCGGCGGCCGCTTTGATTTCCGCGTTGGTCTGATCGCGCAGGGCGGCGATTTCGCCCTGCTGATGTGCGCTCATTTCGGCGACGGTGCGGGTGTGCAGCCAGTAAGCGCCACCCGCGATTACGGCGACGGTGAGGAGAACCGCCGGAAGTTGTTCTTTAAGCTTTTGCCACATGTTGAGTTGGGGTCTGTGCCCGGAGGTTAGCTGACGTAGGGGTGGTTGCAATACCGGTGAGGATCATCGATTTGCGGTTGTTTTCGGGGTGAATACGCGCATCGGTGAAGCCACCCATGAGCCTCAATCGAAGCGAGCAGATGGTCTACGATTACGTTCAGGCGCATCCCGAAGAGAGACACTTTTGGACGGAAAAAGTGCGACGGGTGGCGGCGCAATCGCCCGATGATCACGCGGCGGCCACGCAACTTGCTGATCAACTGTGGGCTTACTACGAGGAGCGCGCGGGCGTGGTGTCGCCGTTCCGCGAGGTTGTGAAGCGCGAGGGTCTGCGACGCATGAGCATGCGCAACCTGGCGGAATACCTGTTGCGGCTCTGGACGGTGCCACGGCCGAAAAAAAAGCCAGCGGCGGATGCCTTGGAGCCGCCCTACGGCGAGTGAGAGGCAACGCTGGTCCGTTCATCGCGACGACTCGCGTACGCCCCACGTCACCCGGGGCAAAATACCTATCTCGCGGTGAATCCCGTTAAATCGCGTCGAAGAGCTGCTTAAAAATTCTCCGGATTTTTTTGAAACATTTGTGGGGGTGCTGCGTCATACTCCTCGGTTCTGGTTAGCTTTCTCCCGCTTAGCGGGAGATTGGGGTAACATAGAAAACAAGAGGCGGGCCGCTTAGGGGTAGGCGGCCCGCCTTACTTTTTGGCGAAATGAGCCGATGGCGAAAGATGCTGTCTATGGGCCCTGAACGCCGCTTCTTTCCCCCGGGCTGCCGGACGCCCGTGACAGTCGCGAAACATTCCACCTTGGCCCAAGTCCTGCATTTACAACCCGGACAGTCTGTGCAGCGTTATTCACAAGATATCCACCACCGATGGAACACCTGAGCGGGGCTGTTGCCCCAAAACCGCAGCTCAAGGTCTCTACGAAGGTAAAAACCTTCGTCCTAGACACAAACGTCCTCCTTCACGATCCGCAGTCGATCTTCAAGTTCGAGGACAACAACCTCGCGATTCCCGTGGAGGTGTTGGAGGAGCTCGACGCGATCAAATCGGAGCAATCCACCG
>DASWVO010000217.1:0-9313 GCA_036406235.1 Opitutaceae bacterium | reverse complement strand
CGACCGGCTCGCGCCGAATCAGATCGGCGCGCAGGGTCAGCTCCAGGAGTGGCTCGAAGACTGGGATGCGCAGGCGCCGGAGCAGCAGCACCGGCACGTCTCGCACCTGTATGGTTTTCATCCAAGCAACCAGATCACGCTCCGCGGCACGCCGGAGCTAGCGGCCGCCGTGCGGAAGACGCTCGAGACTCGCGGCGACATTTCCACCGGCTGGGCCATTGCCTGGCGTCTCAACCTCTGGGCGCGCCAGCAGGACGGCGAGCGCGCCTATCGCATTCTTGCGGCGCTGCTCGGCTCCGATCGCACGTATCCAAATCTCTTCGACGCTCATCCGCCGTTCCAGATCGACGGCAATTTCGGCGGCGCGGCGGGCATCGCCGAGATGCTGCTGCAATCCCACGCCGGCGAACTCGAGCTGCTGCCGGCGCTGCCGAACGCCTGGCCGGCCGGCCACGTGCGCGGCCTGCGGGCGCGCGGCGGCTTCACAGTCGACATGGAATGGGCCGACGGCCGGCTTCGTCAGGCGACGCTGCGCGGTACTCCCGGCAAAGCGGTACTTCTTCGCACCGGCGAAACGGTCGTCGAGCGCTTCGTCCCCGCGAGCGGCACGCTCACCTGGCACGGCAACCTGTGATGGTGTTTAGAACAAAGCGAATTCAACTCGTATCGATAATCCAATGACCCCGCGCTCCCTCCTCCCGCTCTCAGGTCTGGCCGCCCTCGCGGCCACGACCTCAATCATGCACGCCATTCCCAGCGCCGCGACGCCAGCGGTCATTGTCAGCACCGCCGACGAGCCGGTTGCCGAGGGGAAGTTTCAGCCGACGTGGGAATCGCTCCGGAACTACCAGGTCCCCGAGTGGTTTCGCGACGCGAAGTTCGGCATCTGGGCGCATTGGGGCCCGCAATGCCAGCCGGCGCGTGGCGACTGGTACGCGCGACACCTCTATTTCGAGGATGGCCCCGCGTGGGGAACGAACGTCACCGCCTTTCACCGCGAGACCTACGGCCACCCCTCGAAAGCCGGTTTCAAGGAAGTCATCCGCGAATGGAAAGCGGAGAAATGGGATCCCGATAAACTCGTTGCGCTCTACAAGCGTGCGGGGGCGCAATACTTTTTCGCGCTCGCGAATCACCACGACAACCTGGACCTCTGGGACTCGAAGTATCAGCCGTGGAACTCCGTGCGCGTCGGTCCGCAGAAGGATCTGATCGCTGGGTGGGCGAAAGCCGCCCGCGCGAACGGGCTGAAGTTCGGCGTGAGCGTCCACGCCGCTCACGCCTGGAGTTGGTATGAGCCTTCGCAGGGCGCCGACAAAAAAGGTCCGCTCGCCGGCGTGCCCTACGACGGCAAGCTCACGGCCGCGGACGGCAAGGGTAAATGGTGGGAGGGTCTCGATCCGCAGGACCTGTACGAACAACGTCACGCGCCGAGTCCCGGCTTCGAGGATCCCAAGACAATTCATTCGCGCTGGGACTGGAACAACGGCGTGACGCCCCCCGATCAGGCGTATTGCGAGCGGTTCTACAACCGCACGATGGATCTCATCGAAAAGTTCCAGCCGGACCTGATCTACTTCGACGACACCGCGCTGCCGCTCTGGCCCGCTAGCGATGCCGGCCTGAAGATCGCCGCGCATTTCTACAATCGTAACAACCAATGGCGCGGCGACGACGGCGTGTTGTTCGGCAAGATTCTCGAGCCCGACCAACGCCAGTGCATGGTGTGGGATATCGAACGCGGCCGCAGCCAGGCGATCGAGCCCCGCCCTTGGCAGACCGACACCTGCATCGGCGACTGGCACTACAACCAGAGCGTTTATGAAAACGACGGCTACAAGAGCGCGAAAACCGTCGTGCACACGCTCATCGACGTCGTGAGCAAGAACGGCAACCTGCTGCTCAGCGTCCCGTTGAAAGGCGACGGCACTCCCGACGCCAAGGCGATCGCTATCGTGGAAGGCATCGCCGACTGGATGCAGATCAACCAGGAGGCGATCCACGGCACGCGTCCGTGGAAGGTCCTCGGCGAAGGACCGCAACTGGCGAATCTAAAGCCGATGGAAGGCCCGGGCTTCAACGAAACGCAGACCAGCTCGTTCACGGCCGAAGACATCCGCTTCATGACCAAAGGCGCGACGCTCTACGCGCACGTTCTCGCCGCGCCGGAAAACGCCGTGACCATCAAGTCGCTCGGCGCCGCCGCCAAACTCCTCGAAGCCCCCATCGCTTCGATCACGCTGCTCGGCAGCGACGAAAAGCTCACGTGGTCGCAAACGACCGAGGCGCTGACCATCGAAGCGCCGCGCCACGTGCCCAACGAAATCGCCGTCGTTTTCAAGATCACGCCGCGCGGTTGAGCCTGGAGGCGATTATCAACTTCGCACGCGGGAGCCGCTCCGCGGTTGGACCCGACCTCCGGGCGGGCCGCTTCGGCGTGCGCAAGTCTATGCGGGCCACCCGGAGGTCGGGCCCTGCCATTCGGCGGAAAACTGAATAACAGCCGCAGGCCCGCCACGTCCCGCGCGGCTCGATGATACGCAATCTCTCCTCGATGGCGGTGCACCTCCCTACCATCCAGCCCGCTCACATTGTCCCCAAAACACAGGACACACCGCGTCGGGAATTCTCATGACGGATGTCGGCGCCGCGTTAGCCTGCCGCCTTGATTACCCTCGGCATGCCTTCTCCGGCCTCCCCCCTGCTCGTATCCTACTTTCGCATACTCGCGACCTCGGCCAGCAATCTCTATCTCATTGCATGAAATACCTACGCCTCCTGCTCCCCGCCACCATCGCGCTGTCCGGCCTTGCCGCCGCCCACGCCCAGAAATTCGAGGGCCTGGCCCAGACTCCTCCCATGGGCTGGAACACGTGGAATACGTTTGCCGGCGATATTAACGAGGCGCTGGTCAAGGACACCGCCGAAGCGATGATCAAGAATGGCATGCGCGACGCCGGCTACGTCTACGTCGTGCTCGACGACACCTGGTCGACCAAGGAGCGTGATGCCAACGGCAATCTCGTCGCCGATCCCGCCAAATTTCCCAGCGGGATGAAGGCGCTCGGTGACTTCCTCCATGAGCGCGGCTTCAAATTCGGCATCTACAATTGTGCCGGCGCCCAGACCTGCGCCGGCTACCCGGGGAGTCTCGGCCATGAATATCAGGATGCCCGCAGCTACGCCTCTTGGGGCGTCGATTACCTGAAGTACGACTGGTGCAACACCGGCACGCGCGATGCCCGCGAGGCGTATTCAACGATGCGTGACGCCCTCCGCGCCGCCGGTCGTCCGGTCGTCCTCAGCATGTGCGAATGGGGCACGGCCAAGCCGTGGGAATGGGCGGCCGATGTCGGTCACCTCTGGCGCACCACCGGGGACATCTACGATTCCTATGACGGCAAGAAGGGCTGGGAGATCGGCTGGAAGAACATCCTCGATGCGCAGGTCGAGCTCGCGAAGTACGCCGGCCCCGGCCACTGGAACGATCCCGACATGCTCGAGGTCGGCAACGCCGGCCTGACGTTCGCCGAATCGCGCGCCCACTTCAGCTTCTGGTGCATCCTCGCCGCTCCCCTCATGGCCGGCAATGACGTGCGCAACATGACGCCCGAGATCCGCGCCGTACTGACCGACAAGGAGGCCATCGCCATTAATCAGGACTCCCTCGGCAAGCAGGGCTTCCGCGCCCTGGCTGCGCCCAGCCAGAAGATCGAAGTCTGGGCGCGTGAGCTGAGCAGCAAAGAATGGGCGATCTGCGTGCTGAACACCGGCGACGCCAAGACCGACCTTACCGTCGAGTGGAACCGCTTTCACTTCCTGCACGGCACCTACTCCATCCGCGAAATCTGGAGCAAGCAGGCGATCGGCGACACCAGCAAGCCGTACACCCGCGCCGTGGACTCCCACGACGTGGTGTTCTTCCGCCTCACGCCGCAGCCATGATGCGTCCGATCGCGGTGAATCAGCGCAGCGCCCACAATCGCCAGTTTTCGGCCGCTCCCGGGGTGTTTCGCAGTGAGTTCGGCTTCGAGCTTCCCGGCCACGCCGCCGGACTTTTCCGCATTTCTTCCCGATGAACGTCCGCCGCGCACTGGCGCTTTTGGTTTTTCTCACAACGGCTCAGTTTGCCGTCGGCGCAGACGAATCCCTCGCTTCGCCCGACGGCCGCGTCGTGGTGATCCTCGGCGACACCGATGGCTTGCGTTATCGCATCTCGCTCGATGGCCGGCCGGCCCTGGCGGACTCGCGCCTCGGTTTGGATTTCAATGGCGGCTTCTCGCTCGGCCGCGCCGCCAAGATCACCGCGGCGGCCCGCCGCGAACATGACGGTACGTGGGAAAACCCGTTCGGCCCGCGCCGCATCGTGCCCGATCGCTATCGCGAGCTGAAACTTGAACTCGCGGAAGACGCCGACGCGCCGCGGCGCCTCAACCTGATCGTCCGCGCTTACGACAACGGCGTCGCGCTGCGCTACGAGATTCCCACGCAGCCGGGCCTGGAAACGTTCACCGTTACCGACGAACTCACGGAATTCGTTTTCCCGTCCGATTTGAAATGCTGGGCGGGCGATCCGTCGGCCTGCGCCGAAAACCAGTATCCCGAAAAGCGCCTCACGCAGCTCGGCTCGGCCATCGCCGCGCCGCACGTGCTGCCCCTGCTCGTGCAGTTGCCGAACGGCTACGCCGCGATCGCCGAGTCCGACCTGCTCGATTGGGCCGGCATGTTCCTCTCCGCCGCCGCTCCGCGCGCTGATGGCACGCCGCGCCCCGGCGCGAAAGTCGCCCTCGCCGTGCGCAACGACCGCAACGGTTTCGTCGTCGGCCAGAACCACCGCGTCAGCCCATGGCGCGTCGTGATGCTCGCGCGCGGCGCTGGCGAGTTGTTGACCAACGATCTCGTCGCCACCCTTGCCACGCCCTCGCGGGTCGCCGACACCTCGTGGATCAAACCCGGCGTCTCGGCTTGGGACGCGTGGTGGACGGGCGTGAACCCCTCGCAGCCGGAACACACGGGTGTGTATTCGCGCGGCGATACGCGTTCGCACCGCGAGTTCATCGATTTCGCCGCCGAGATGGGCTTCCGCTACCAAGTCATGGACTGGTTCTGGTATGAGCACATGACGATTTGGGATAAGGGATTGCATTCGCCGCCCAACAATCCGTCGGGCGACTTCACGCGTCCCCTGTCCCACATCGACGTGCCCGGCCTCGTCGCCTACGCGCGCGAGCGCGGCGTGGGCCTGTGGATCTGGGCGCATTCGCTCGACATCAAAACCTTCGGCCTGGAGCGCGCGCTCGAGCATCTCGCCAAGTTGGGTGTCGTCGGCATCAAGGTGGATTTCTTCAACAGCGATTCGCAGGAGACCGTGCAGTGGATCGTGCAACTGCTCGATTGCGCTGCACGCCACCGCCTCATGGTGAACCTCCACGGCGTCTACAAGCCCACCGGGCTTGCGCGCACCTATCCGCATTTCCTCACGCAGGAAGGCGTCCTCGGCAACGAGTACAACAAGCTCGGCGGCAACCCGTGCGACACCCGCCACACCATCACGCTGCCGTTCACGCGCGGTCTGCTCGGCCCGATGGATTTCACGCCCGGCGGTTTCCTCAACCGCACCGCCGCCGACTTCAAAGTGACGTCGCCCGCCGAGGTCATCGGCACGCGTGCGCGTCAGCTCGCCGAGACCGTCGTCTACTTCAGCCCGTTGCTCGTCCTCTGCGACAGCCCGACCAACTATCGCGACCAGTCGGGCGTCGAATTTTTCCGCGGCCTGCCGACGGTATGGGACGAGACGGTCGTCCTCTCGGCCGAAGTCGCCGAACACGTCGTGATCGCGCGACGTTCCGGCACGCGTTGGTATCTCGCCGCCATGAACGGCGACGCCCCACTCACGCTGCGCGTGCCGTTGAAATTCCTCGGCAAGGGCTCCTGGAAGATCCGCGCGTTCACCGACACGTCGGAGTCCGCGGAACGCCCCACCGCGATTTCAGACACCACCCGATCTGTTGCCACCGACGAGACCCTCGAGCTCCGTTTGTCACCCTCCGGCGGATATGCCGCCGTGCTATTCCCCCTGTGAATCCGGGAAATATCGTGAGAATTCTCGCCTCACTCTGGCTGGCTTTCGCAACGCTCGTCGCTCACGGGACTGAAACGGAAACGCAGCGGCTCAGCGGTAGCGGTTCCGACGATACGGTCCCGTGGGAATTCAAAGTCAGCGGCGGGCGGCAGGCAGGGGAATGGAAGACAATCCCGGTGCCGTCCAACTGGGAGATGCAGGGCTTCGGCACGTATCGCTACTGGAGCGATTGGGACAACTCGCCTGCGCCGGACCACACGGGCTGGTATCGTCATCGCTTCACCGTACCGGCCGCGTGGCGCTCGCGCGTGGTCGACATCGTGATCGGCGCGGCAATGACCGACACCGAGGTGCGCATCAACGGCGAGCTCGCCGGCCCGGCACACCGCGGCGGGTTCTACGAATTCCGCTACGACATCACGAAGCTGCTTCGCTTCGGCGAGGGGAACCTCTTGGAGGTCACGGTCCGCAAGTTTTCCGCCGACGAGTCGATCAACAAAGCCGAGCGACGCGCCGACTATTGGATGTTCGGCGGCATCTACCGGCCGGTGTGGCTCGAAGCGCGCCCGGCGCAGCGCATCGTGTGCGTCGCCGTCGATGCTCGCCACACGGGCGAACTCTCGGCGCGCGTCCAGCTCGCCGGCCTGCGCGCCGAGGCGCGCCTTGTTGGGCAGGTCGAGACGCTCGACGGCCAACCGCTAGGGCGCCCGTTCGAGGCAACAGCGAGCGCCGGCCAGGAACAGGCGGTGCTGGCGGCCACGCTCTCCGAGGTGAAACCGTGGTCGGCGGAATGGCCGCAGCGTTACCGGCTGCGCGTGGTTCTCGAGTCGGCGAGCGAAGTGCTGCACCGCGTCGAGGAAACGATCGGCTTTCGCACGGCCGAGTTGCGCCCCGGCGACGGCTTCTACGTCAACGGCCGCAAGATCCGCCTCAAAGGCACCAACCGCCACAGCATCTGGCCAACCTCCGGTCGCGCGACGAACCGCGCCCTGAGCGCGCAGGACGTGCAGCTCATCCGCGGCATGAATATGAACGCGGTGCGCATGTCGCACTATCCGCCGGACCGCCACTTCCTCGAAGCCGCTGACGAGCACGGCTTGTATGTGATCGACGAACTCGCCGGCTGGCAGGATGCCTACTCGACCGACGTGGGCCGGCCGCTCGTCGAGGAGATGGTGCGCCGCGACGTGAATCATCCGTCGGTGGTGATCTGGGCCAACGGCAACGAAGGCGGCAGCAACCCGGAGCTCGTGCCGGTGTTTCAACGCGAGGATCCGCAGCGGCGGCTCGTGATCCACCCGTGGCAGAATTTCAACGGGATCAACACCTCGCACTACGAGAAATACGATGCCGGCACCGGCTGGTTTTTCCACGGACCCGACGTGTTCATGCCGACGGAGTTTCTCCACGGCCTCTACGACGGCGGCAGCGGCGCGGGCCTCGAGGATTGGTGGAATCTGATGCTGCGCAGTCCGCTCTCCGCGGGCGGATTTCTCTGGGCGTTTGCTGACGAAGGCATCGTGCGCGCCGACCGGGGCGGGCGCGTCGACGTGGCCGGCAACTCCGCGCCCGACGGCATCGTGGGTCCGTATCGCGAGAAGGAAGGCAGTTACTTCGCCATCCGCGAGATTTGGTCACCGGTCTATGTCGAAGAGAGCGAGCAAGCGCGGCTCGCGGCGTCGTTCGCAGGCCACCTGCGCGTGCACAACCGCTACGATTTCACCGACCTGAACCAGGTTCGTTTTCGCTGGCAACTGGTCGATTACCCGTCGCCGACCTCGCGCGACGGCGCGGAGCACATCGCCGCCGAAGGAACGCTGGCCGGTCCGGCGGTCGCGCCAGGCTCCGCCGGCTTGCTGGAGATTCCGCTGCCCTCCAATTGGAAAAAACACCACGCGCTGCGCCTCACGGCGATCGATCCGCGCGACGCGGAGGTTTTCACGTGGAGCTGGATGATCGCGGATACGCGCACGCTGGCCCGGCAAATCGTCACTGCATCATCGCCGGGCCGCGCCACCGCGACCGACGACGCCGAGAAGATCATGCTCTCCACCGACGACACGCAGGTGACGATCGAGCGCGCGACGGCCGAGCTGAGATCCGTTTCCCACGGTGGACGGCGCTTTTCGCTGGCGGGCGGCCCGCGCCTCGTATCCGGCGAAGCACGACTCAAGCGCCTCCGCTCCGCCCAGGAAGGCGACAGCGCCGTCGTCACGGCGGAGTTCGACGGCGACTTGAACGGGGTCACGTGGCGCCTCCACGCGAACGGCTGGCTGCAGCTCGATTACCATTACCACTTCGGCTCGCACGCGGAGGAAAAGTATCTCGGCGTCAGTTTCGATTATCCCGAAAAGCTCGTTTCTGGCCTCCGCTGGCTCGGCCAGGGACCGTATCGCGTCTGGAAGAACCGCCGCAAAGGCGTCGGGTTCGGCGTTTGGGAAAAAGCCTACAACGACACGATGACCGGCCTCTGTTGGGAGTACCCGGAATTCAAGGGATTCCACGCCAATCTGTACTGGGCGAAGCTCGCGACGACAGAGGGTCCGATCACGATGGTGGTGAACGGCGACGACCTGTTCCTGCGCGTGTTCACGCCAGCGCAGCCCGAAGGCGCCAGCGTCGAGCCGCACTTCACTCGAGTCGAGTTCCCGCGCGGCGACATTTCCTTCCTGCACGGAATCGCGCCGATCGGCACGAAATTCCACCCGCCCGAAGACCACGGCCCGGCCGGCCAGCCCAACATGATGCCGCGACACGGCCGCACGCTTCGGGCGACGATCTACTTCCGCTTCGGTGAATGAGCCGACGTTTCCCGTTTCTCAGATGCCGCACGTTCCCATGCCCTCGTCTCTTTTCTCTATCACCCGGATCGCCCTCGTCTGCGCCGCTTTCGTCGGGGCAGGTGCGGGCTGCGCTCACCGCGCAGACGAAGCCGGACGACCGGGCGCGAGAGCAACCCAGGCGGCGCTGGCACCGCGCGCATGGACCTCGAGCGGTCCACTCGTCCATCCCGTCGCCGACGCCCGGCACCCGATCGTCTCCGTGAAGGACCCGACCGTCGTTTACCATAACGGAAAATGGCATGTGTTCGCCACCACGGCCGACACGAACGGCGCGTGGAGCATGGCGTATTTCAGTTTCCGCTCGTGGGAAGCTGCGCCGCAAGCGAAGCCGTTTTATCTAGATCAGAATCCCAATCTCGCCGGCTACAACTGCGCGCCGCAGGTCTTC
>DASWVO010000216.1:0-19363 GCA_036406235.1 Opitutaceae bacterium | reverse complement strand
ACTCCCAACGCCACCGCCCGCTGTCCGCGGTTTCGCGGGCGCCGCCGGGCTTCGACAGGTGGTGGGCAGCGAGGCTGCCGGGTGGAGGCGTCACGAGGCCGCGTTCCTGGCCAATCCCTTTCCCAGCCTGCAGCTAGCCGTTCGCCGGGGCCCCGTGCGCCCGTTCCTCCCCCTCTAAACTGTTCCTAGCTCCTCCGCGTTATGTCTCTTTCCGCCGCCTCCGCATCCACCGTCGACCTTGCCCCCTCCGCTCCCGCTGCCGCCACGACCACTGCGTGGCGCGCTTACCAGACTGCGAGCGGTGCGACCGACGAGTCGGCCCTGATCGAGCGCTATCTGCCGCTCGTCCGCAATGTCGTCGATCGCATCAAGATGAACCTGCCAGCGCACGTGGAGGTGGAGGATCTCTACAGCGTGGGCGTCACCGGCCTGATCGCCGCGGTGCGGCGCTTCGATCCGGAGCAGGGCAACACGTTCGCGGCGTACGCGACGATGCGCATCCGCGGCGCGGTGCTCGACGAGCTCCGCCGCCTCGACTGGTGCCCGCGCCGCGCCCGGGCGAAGGCCCGCAAGATGAAGGAAGCCATCAACGAGCTCGAGCAGCGCCACGGCCGCGCCGCGACCGATGAAGAAGTGCGCGAGCATCTCGGCCTCTCGCCGAAGGACTACGCGCACTGGCTCGAGGAGTCACGCCCGGTGACCTTCGTGGCGATCGACCAGACGACCGATGGTGACGAGGGCGGCGGCACGTCGTTGCACGAACTGATCGCCGACGAGAACCACACGCCGGTGCGCGACCGGATGGAGAAGGATGAGGTCTGGCAACTTGTGGCTCAACGGATCGCGGAACTGCCCGATATACAGAAGCGTGTCCTGGCCATGTATTACTTTGAAAACATGCGGCTCGCCGAAATCGCCGCCGTGTTCCGCCTCACCGAATCGCGTATCTGCCAGATTCACGCGCAGGCCGTGCTCGCGCTGCGCGCCTACATCCAGCGCGCGCGCAATCGCTGATCGGGGCAGCGTGCGACTTTTTCGGAAGCCGTCATGCTGATCCTGATCGGTGCGTTCATTGTTTTTGCCGCGACCTTGGGCGGCTTCATGCTGGCCGGGGGCAACCCGCTCGTGCTGCTGCATGTGTCGGAGTTCGTGGTCATCCTCGGCGTCGCCCTCGGCGTGCTCATCATCGCGAGCCCCGGTCACGTCATGAAGGACATCCTGCACAAGGTGCAGGCCGCCACCTTCGGCAAGGGCATCAATCGCGCGGAGTATTTCGACCTGCTCAAGTTGCTCTACGAGCTCTTCATGCTCGGCCGGCGCAACGGCTTGATCGCGCTCGAGGAGCACGTCAGCTCGCCGGACCAGAGTCCCATTTTCCGAAAATATCCCACCTTTCTCGCGCATCGCGAGCGGCGGGAGTTTCTGTTGAATGCGTTGCGGCCCGTGATCGACGGTCGCATCAAGCCCGACCAGCTCGAGGCGCTGATGGAGGCGGAGCTGCATGCGAAGTCGACCGAGGCCGACCACCCCGTGCACCTGCTCCAGCTCGTGGGCGACTCGCTGCCCGGCATCGGCATCGTCGCCGCCGTGCTCGGCATCATCAACACGATGGCCGCCATCGCCGATGGTCCCGAAGCGGTGGGAGAGCGCGTCGCGGCGGCCCTCACCGGCACGCTGCTCGGCATTTTTGTCGCCTACGGCTTCGTCAATCCCCTGGCCAACCGCATCAAGTTCAACAACGCGTCGGATCAGCAGTTCCTGCGCTGCATCATGGTCTCCGTCGCCGGCTTCGCCAAGGGTCTGGCGCCCATCACCGCCGTTGAGGTTGCGCGCCGCTCGCTCGACCGCGCCGTGCAGCCCGGCGCCGAGGAACTCGAGTCCACGCTCAAGAGCCTTCCCGCGCCCGGCAAGGCGGCGGCCTGAGCGTATTCAATCACTTAACACGGAGCGCTCATCATGGCAGGCGGAACCGGAGGCGGCGGCGCATGGAAAGTGGCTTACGCCGATTTTGTCACGGCCATGATGGCGCTTTTCATGGTGCTGTGGATCTCCGCCCAGGATCAGAAGATCCTCCTCGCCACCTCGCGCTATTTTCAGGCGCCGTTCAACTCGCCGCTCTCTTCCACCTCGGGCGTCCTGCAGCTCGACTCCAACCGTCCGGCCAACCGCGACTCGGGCAACAAGCCCGACGCGCAGAACAAGAACGCCGCCCCCGCGGACAAGAACCTGGTCGACCTGCAGTTTTTGAACTCCGTCGCGAAGGACTTCTACCGCCTGCTCAACCTTGACGAGAATCTCGCCGACAAGCCGATCGACATCCAGGTGACCAGCGACGGGCTGCGCATCACGTTGTTCGATCGCTCGCAGCAGCCGCTGTTCAAGGACGGCACGACCAGGTTCACCGCATGGGGCGACTTCGTGATGCAGAATCTCGCCTGGATGATCGACCGCTACGGATTCCGTGTGGTCATCGAAGGGCATACGCGCCACGGGCTCGAGCTGACGCAGGACGACTACACGCCGTGGGAGTTGTCCGCCGACCGCGCCAACGCCTCGCGCCGTGCGTTGACGCGTTATGCCGTCGAACCGACGCTCATCGAGCGCGTCACCGGCTACGCGGACACGCGGCCCATGGCGGCGATGCCCGCCGATTCGGAGTCCAACCAGCGCGTGACGCTCAGCTTGCGGCCTGGCCCGCGCGCCGCGCCGGCATCGACCGCCGGCCACGACGACACCACTCCATGAAGCCTTTCCTCAGCCAACGCCCTCGCGCCGACCTCCCTCCACTCGCTCCGTCCGTCCAGAACGCGGGCGGATTTACGCCGCTGCCCAGCTGCGGCCATGGGCCGGGAGATTCCCGGGCGGCCGAGTCGCGCCCGGTCCGGCAGACGACGACGGTGGCGAACCCACCGCGGGTCGAGTGCGTGCGCCAGGGTGACAAAGTCGTCCGCATCGTCGTCACCTGCAGTTGCGGCGAGCGTATCGAGATCGACTGCCTGTATCCAGCCGGCGGATAAGACCGCCGCCTGCGGCAGCGAAGACCCCCACGCCAGCGCGTTGGCGTGCGGAGCATGCGCGGTCGTCCCCCGCCGCCCCGGCCCCGACGCACGCCGGGCAAAGCCTGCCTCACCGGCCGCGGCAAAACTTGCCATGTCAGGCCAGGTTCGCGGATAGAGCGTTGAGGAATCGCTAGTTGCAAATATGGCATTGGCGCTGCTGAACGCGGCGTCGATGAACATCGGTCTTTACCAGAGCGCTGCGTCGCTCTCGGCCCTCGAACGCTGGCAGGACGCCGTTGCGCAGAACATCACGTCCAGCCAGGTGACCGGTTTCAAGCGCCGCACCGTGCAGATGGGCGGCAATTTTTCGGGCGAAGTACTGATCGATCCGAAGGCGCGGGTGGATGCCGGCGAAGGCCGCCCGGCGGTGTTTCCCACCGTTCGTTACGGCATCAGTTTCGCGCCCGGCGAATCGCAGCCCACCCGGCGCGAACTCGATCTCGCGCTCTCCGGCGAAGGTTTTTTCAGCATGCGCATGCCCGACGGTCAGACGGCCTACACGCGCGCCGGCCAGTTGCAGGTGCGTTCGGACCGGACGCTCGTCAATTCGGCCGGGCTGGAAATCCTCTCCGACGCGGGGGCGCCCATCCAGTTGCTGCCCACGGGCGGCACAGTGGTGGTGGATGAGAACGGCGTTGTTTCCCAAGGCGACACGCCGATCGGCCGTCTCGGCATCGCCAACTTCGAGCGTCCCGAGGCGCTCACGCCGCTTTCCGCCGGCCTGTTCCTCGCGCCGGAAGGCGTGGACGCGGAGGAGGTGGACAAGCCCGGCGTGCTGCAGGGGCACCTCGAGGCGAGCAACACGAAGCCGCTGCAGGAGATGGTCGACCTCGTGAACATCGCCCGCGCGTATGAGGCCAATCAGAAGATGATCACCAGCCGCGACGAGTTGCTTCAGCGCACCCTCGAATCGCTCACGTAAGCGATCACGTATCCGTCCGTAGATTACAGTCCCGCTCATCCCCCCAAGCTCTCCGCTCTCAGCTTCTTCTTCTCATGAACCTCTCGCTCTACTCCGCCGCCACCGGCATGGAAGCCCAGCAGATGAACCTCAACACGATCGCGAACAATCTCGCGAACGTGAACACGCCGGGCTTCAAGCGCAGCAAGATCGAGTTTCAGGACATGCTCTACCAGAAGCCGCGCACTGTCGGCAGCGAGGCCGGCGGCGGCAACATCGTGCCCACCGGCATCGAGGTCGGCAACGGCTCCCGCGTGGCCGCGACCGCCAAAGTCTTCACCCAGGGCCAGCTCACCTCGACGGGCGAAAAGCTCGACCTCGCAATTCAGGGCGAGGGCTTTTTCGAAGTGCAGCGGCCCGACGGCACGATCGCCTACACGCGCGACGGTTCGCTCAAACTCAACGCCAACGGCCAGGTCGTCACCGCCGACGGCATGCCGATCCTCAGCGGGTTTCAAACGATTCCGCCGGGCACGACGTCGATCAACATCGCCGAGAACGGTGAGGTCACGCTGCAGGGGACCGGCGGCAACCAGACGTTCCGCCTCACGCTCACGCGCTTCGCCAATCCGGCGGGTCTGCGCAGCCTCGGCGGCAACCTCTACGAGGAAACCGGCGCGAGCGGCACGCCCGAGGCGGGCCAGCCCAACGAGGAGGGCTTCGGCACGATCCAGCAGGGCTACGTCGAGACGTCCAACGTGAACATCGTTGAGGAGATGGTGAACCTCATCGTCGCCCAGCGCGCCTACGAGGTGAACAGCAAGTCCATCCAGACCTCCGACGAGATGCTGCAGAATCTCGTGCAGCTGAAGCGCTGAGCCGCTCCCTCGCAATGATCCACCGGTTCATCGCCATCTTTGTCGCCGCGAGCGTGCTCGCGATCCCGCTCAGCCGTGCGCAGGACCAGGCTGCGCTGGCCGTTTCCACGGCACCTGCCGATGCCTGGCTCGACACGCTCACGCTCGAGCTTGCCGCGCATTTCCGGACCGACGGAGACCTCGCGCTCGAGTGGGCCCGGCCGCGCCCGGTGGCGCCGGCGGACGCACCGCTCTCGGTTGTCGAATACCCCTCCGCGCTCGCCTCGCAGATGCTGGTGCGCGTGCGCCTCACGCCCGCGGACCAGCCGGCGGTCGAGGCCGCGCTGTTCGTCCGCGCCCAGCTCTGGCGCGACGGCTGGACCCCGCGCGAGCCCTCCGCGCGCGGCGAAACCGTGCGCGCCGAAAGCCTCGACTTGAAACGCTTCGATGTGCTGCGCGACCGCGACGGCGTGCCCGCCGATCCGGCGCTCGATCTCGTATTCGCACGATCACTACCCGCCGGCCGTCTTCTCACCTGGCGCGATGTCACCCGCCGTCCGCTCGTGCGGCGGGGGGAGCTGATCGAAGTCGCCGCCAGCGACGGGCCGCTCACCGTCACCCTGCGCGCTGTTGCGATGGCCGACGCCGGCCGCGGCGAACTCGTGCGGGTGCGCAATCCCGAGTCGAAGAAAGAGTTCACCGCCCAGGTGATCGCCGAATCCCGCGCCCTCGTGCGCTTCTGACCATGCGCCTGAACGAATACAGACTTTCGCTCAATCGGTGGCGCGGCAGCGCCGGTAGGGCCCGCTCTCCGAGCGGGCCGAACTGGCTCGCGCTCGCCGGAGCGGCCCGCCCGGAGGTCGGGCCCTACCTTGCGATCGCCTTCATCCTGGTCTGCGCCTTCGCCGCTCCGGCGGGCGCCGAGTCGCTCTGGACCGCGCCCGGCAGCCGCGAGCAGCCGCTCACCGCCGATCCGAAGGCGGCGCGGGTGGGGGATATCGTGACGATCGTGATCGCCGAGTCTGCGGCGCAGTCGTCGTCGCAGTCGAAGACCACCAGCTCCGAGGCCTCGGCCAATGCCGCCGTCGACCAATTCCTCTTCGCGAACAGCAAGATGGGCACGCACAACGGCTCGCTGCCTGGCTTCGGAATGGGCGGCAGCAGCGATTTCAAGGGCGGCGGCTCGATCAACAACTCGCAGACGCTCTCCGCGCGCGCGGCCGTGCTCGTGACCGATGTCCTGCCCAACGGCCAGCTCGTGATCGCCGGCGCGCGCAAGGTGACTTTTTCGGGCGAGACCCAGCACGTCGTGCTGCACGGCATCGTGCGCCGCGAGGATATTTCCAGCGCGAATACGGTCGTCTCGAGCGATATCGCCGACGCGCACCTCGAGTTCATCAGCGAGGGGGCGCTCACCGACGCGCAGAAACGCGGCTGGCTCGGTCGCATCTACGAGCTCATCCGCCCGTTCTGATCCATGGCCGTCATGCATCGACTCTTCGTCTTGGTTCTGGGTTTCGTCTCCTGCGTCGCGCTGCACGCCTCGCGCGTGAAGGACATCGCGCTCGTCGAAGGAGGGCGGGATAACCAGCTCGTCGGTTACGGCCTGGTGGTTGGCCTCGCGGGCGACGGTGACTCCAATGCGCAATCGACCCTGCGCTCCGTGGCGAACGCACTCGAACGCTTCGGTCTCCAGGTCGACCCGACGCAGATCAAGGCCAAGAACACCGCGGCGGTGATGATCACGGCCGACATCGGCGCATTTTTGAAACCCGGCTCGCGCATCGACATCACCGTCGCCTCGATCGGCGATGCGAAGACGCTGCAGGGCGGCGTGCTGTTGCAGACCCCGCTGCTCGGCGCCGACGGACGTGTCTATGCCGTCGGGCAGGGCCCGATCGCCATCGGTGGTTTCATGGGGGGAGCCGGCGGGGCGGGAGGGGCGACCGTGCAGAAAAACCACCCGACAGTCGGCGTCATCAGCAACGGCGCGATCGTCGAGCGTGAGATTCCCGCGCGTTTCGTGCAGGAAGGCATGCTCGCGCTGCAGTTGCACAATCCCGATTTCACCTCGGCCGCGCGGATGGCCGCCGCGATCAATACCGTGTTTGGCGGCGCCGCGACTGCGCGCGACGCGGCCACGATCGACGTGCGTGTGCCCGCCACGCACCAAGGCCGCGAGGTCGTGTTCCTCGCCGAGCTCGGCGCCATCGAGGTCGCGCCCGACACCCTCGCGCGCATCGTGATCAACGAGCGCACCGGCACGATTGTCGCGACCTCGTCGGTGCGGCTCTCCCAAGTCGCGATCAGCCATGGCGCGCTCACGATCACCGTCGCGTCTTCAATCGGCGTCTCCCAACCGAACGCGTTCAGCCCGAACGGTCAGACCGTCGCCGTGCCCAGCACGCAGACGAATGTCGAGGAGACGAAGGGCGGGTTCACGGTGGTCGAGGAGACGCCGTCGATCGAGCGGCTCGCTGCCGCCCTCAACGCGCTCGGCGTGAGCACGCGCGAGATGATGGCGATCTTCCAGACGCTGAAGCGCTCCGGCGCGTTGCAGGCCGAACTCGTGATCAACTGACGTCGTCCGCGCGCGAAACCCGTAGCTTTTTCTTGATCCACCTTCTCGCCATGTCGTCCATCGCTCCCATTTCCGCCCCGTCGCCGCGCGCCCTGGCTGCGTTCGAATCGGCCGCCGCGCCTGCCTCGCCTGCGCGACCCGGCAACTCCCCGGCCGAGGTCAGACGCGCCGCGGAGCAGTTCGAGGCGATCATGCTGCGACAGCTGGTTGCGCCCGCCATCGAGCCAATGATGAATGGCTCCCTGGCCGGCGGTGGTGGTGCGGGGGGCGGAGTTTACGGGTTCATGCTCACCGATGTGCTCGCCAATGCGATGAGCCAGGGCGGTGGTCTGGGCCTCGCGTCCGTACTCGAAAAGCAACTCACGCCGCCAACCGGCACCGATTCTTCTGTCATTCCCTGATGAATACGTCGTTTGACTCCCTAATCACGCTGCTCCGCGACGAAGTCGCCGGCTACGGCGGCATGCTCAGCCTGTTCAACGAGCAGCAGGGCCACCTCTGGCGGCGGGATGCGGGCAGCGTCGCGGCCGCGGCGCACGCGATCGAGGACTGCGTGCAGGCGACCGCCGCGTTGCGGGCGGAGCGCGAGGCATGGACCAGCGCATTCGCGACGGACCGGGGGTGCGCATCTGGAGCCACGCTGCGGCAGCTGCTGCCGCTGCTGCCCGCCGAGCTTCGGCCCCTGATCGAGGCGCTCATCAACGAGATCAACCACCTCGTTCACCGGATCCGCCGCCGGGCACGGCAGAACCAGGAGCTGTTGACCCGCACGATCGAGTTGCAGCGCGAAGCGCTCGCGCACCTGCGGCCCGGCAGCGCGGCCCGCACCTACGCGCCCGACGGCCGCCTCGCGGCTGCGCCCGCGTCCACACTGCGCGCTGCCGGTTGATGCTGACCGCGGAATTCGGAATGCGGATTGCGGAATGATCGCAATCCCGCTCCCGATCCGCACCCCGAAACTCCGCATTCCGCAATCCGCATTCCGTATTTCCCATGTCTGGCCTCTTCGGAAGTCTTTCGCAAAGCGTCCGAGCCCTCAACGCCCAGTCCCGCGCCCTGGAAACCGCGGGCAACAACATCGCCAACGTCAACAACACGAGCTACGCCCGCCAGCGGGTCGTGTTCGGCGATCGCGGCACGGTGCTCACGCCGCAGGGCGCGCAGTCCCTCGGGATCGAGGCCAAGGCGATCCAGCAACTGCGGGATGCGCTCTTGGACAAGCAGGTGTTGCGCGAGATCGGCCTCACCGCATCGATCAGTGCGGAGGACAGCGCGTTCGCCAAGGCCCAGGCCGCTCTCGGCGAGTCAATCGACCGGGCGGCGGGCGCCGACTCGACCTCCGGCGCGAGCGGCGGGCTGACGGCCGCGATCACCGAATTTTTCAGCGCGTTCCAGGCCTTTGCAGCCAGCCCGACGGACCTCGGCGAGCGTCAGGCGCTGCTGCAGCGCGCGAACATCCTCGCCGAAAGCCTGAACCTCGCCGACAGCCGTCTGGCCCAGGTGCAGGACGACCTCGATGCCGCCATCGAGGCCGACGTCAGCGAGGTCAACGACCTGCTTGCCTCGGTCGCCGAACTCAATTCCCAGATCAGCCGCTTTGAGATCAACGCTCCGGGCTCCGCCGTCGACTTGCGCGACCAGCGGCAGGCGGTCCTCGAAAAACTCGCCGGCAAGGTCGCGATCGAGACGCGCAATTCGACCACCGCTCCGGGCCAGATCGAAGTCTTTGCACGCGACTCGGCTGGCGCGGAAGTGTCGCTCGTCGCCTCCGCGTCGACCACGCCGGCGACCGTGGCGTTCAGCGGCACCGGTTTGCTCGCCGACGGTGCGGCGATCACCCTGACGGGTGGAGCGGTGAAGGGCGCGCTCACCGCCCGCGACGGGGCCATCCAGACGCTGCGCGACAGCCTCGATGCGTTCGCCGGACAGCTCGTGACTTCCGTCAATCAGGCCTACAATCCGACCGGCGCGACCGGCAATTTCTTCGTCGCTGGCGGCACCACGGCCGGCACGCTTGCCGTCGAAGGTTCAATCACCGCCTCCTCCCTGAAGGCGTCCGACAGCGGGGCCGCCGCCGATAACACGATCGCCGCGGCCGTGGCTGCGCTCGCCAACCGGAAGTTTTCGACCACCGGAACACCTGCCGATCTGATCGACGGCACGTTCAGCCAGTTCTACTCGGGCGTCGTGAGCGATTTCGGCCAGGCGGTGAGCAGCGCCACGACACGCCTCGAGAGCCAGGAGAACATCGAGAAACTCGTGCGCCAGCAGCGCGACGCGGTGAGCGGGGTCTCGCTCGACGAGGAGATGACCGACCTCATGAAATTCCAGCGCGCTTTCCAGGCTTCGTCGCGCGTCATCAGCGTGATTGACGAACTACTCGACACCGTCGTCAACCGCCTCGGCGCCTGACCGTTTTCCCAAGATGCGAGTCCCCAGTAATACCACCACCACTACACTCGTCGAACACCTCAGCCGGCTGAGCTCGCAGCAGTCGTTGCTCCAGACGCGGGTCGCCACCGGCCAGCGCATCTTTCTGCCGGGCGATGACCCGGCGGCGGTGGGGCGGGTGGTGTCGTATCACATGGAGCAGGGGCAGCTCACCCAGTTCCAGCGCAATGCCGAGGTTGCGCTCGGCATCTCCGAGGCCACCTACAGCGCGCTCAAGGAAATCAAGGAGGTCTCCGACCGCGCGGGCGAGCTCGCCACGCTCGGCGCCGGTGCGGCCAGCACCGATTCCATGGCCGCCTACGCCGCCGAAGTGAACCAGCTCATCGAACAGTCGGTCACGTTGGTGAATGCCCGGCTCCGGACCGACTTCCTCTTCGCCGGCACCGCGGTCGACGTGCAGCCGTTCACGGTGACCCGCGGCACCGACGGCAAGATTACGGGCGTCGCCTACGCGGGTAACACTGACCGGCTCGAAGTCCCGCTGGCCGAAGGCGCCACGCTCGCCCCCGGTTCGTCCGGCGCGACCAATGCCGGCCTGGGCGATTTTATCAACCAGCTGGTCGCCCTGCGCGACGCCTTGGGCGGCGGTGACGCGGCCGCGGTCAACGGCCTCCGGCCGTCGCTCGAGGCGAGCGAGGATCTGCTGGTGAGCTCGCTCAGCGAGCACGGCTCGGTGCAATTGCGCATCGAGGTGAGCAAGGCCCGGCAACAGTCGCGACTCGACGAACTCGAGCGCCTGATCTCCTCCGAGGCGGACGCCGACATCACCGCGACGGTCGTTGAATTAAGCCAGGCCACGACGGCCTACGAGGCGGCGCTCGCCTCTTCCGCCGACATCCTCAAGATGTCGCTCCTCGATTACCTCCGCTGACGCGCGCTGCGCACTCGTAGACTGTGCTCGTTGATCGTAGACAGTCTACTTCGGCTGCCTCGACCATTCCATCCACGATCCACCACTCACCCTCCACTCTCCTCCGACCCATCCTTGCATGAAAGTCCTCTCCGAACCCTCCTCCTCTCGCCCCACGGTCGCGCCCTCGGCGCTGCCCAGCCGACTCGAACTGCCCGCCGGCATTGTCGGCTTCCCGGATCACAAACAGGCCGACCTGTTTGCGGTCACCGAGCAGCTCCCCTTCCGCTGGCTGCGCCTGCTGGGTCCGGAGACGGTTCACTTCGTCGTCATCGAGCCCGGCGGCCTGGTGCCGGATTACGTGCCCGAGTTGTTCGACGAGGACGCCGAGGTGCTCGGGCTCGAGTCGCCAGACGACGCGCTCGTGCTCAACATCGTCACGGTCGGGCGCACCGAGCCCGTCACCGCAACCGTCAACCTGGTTGGCCCGCTCATCATCAACCGCCGCACCGGCGTCGCCCGGCAAGTGGTGCTCTCCAATCACAACCGTTACAGCGCCCGCCAGCCGCTTGTCACTGCATCCTGAATACTTTCCGCCATGCTCGTCCTCTCCCGCAAAGTCGGCGACGCGATCGTCATCGGCGGCAACATCGAGCTGCGCATCACGCGGATCGATGGTGACACCGTGAAGATCGGCATCAACGCGCCGCGCGAAGTTAAGATCTTCCGTAAGGAAGTGCTCACCGATATCGCCGCGACCAACCAGGCCGCCGCCGTCTCACCCCCGTCCGGCGGCCAGATGCCCGCGCTACCCAAGTTCAACCGTCCACCCGCCGGACACTGAGCTAAACTGCGGAATGCGGAGTGACCTGCGATCCCGCACTCCCTCCGTGCTGCTCATTCCGCGATCCGCAGTCAGAATTCCGTACTCCCATGTCCATTCCCTCGCTCTCAAACAATCTGCTCACGCTCACGCACAGCCTTGGGCGGAACCAACAGTCGATCACCGATGCGCTGACGCGTCTGAGCACCGGCGACCGGATTGTGCGACCGTCCGACGATGTCGCCGGCATTGGCGCCGGCGCCAAGTTCGACGCGCAGCAGCGCCGCCTGGACGCGGCGCAAGTCAACGTGCAGAACGGCACCAGCCGGCTGCAGGCGACCGACGGCTTTCTCCAACAGATCGGCGAGGCGCTGACGCGGATGAGCGAACTCTCGGTCTTCGCGCGCGACACCACGCGGTCCGACGCCGACGTCACGCTCTACGAGCGGGAGTTTCAACAGTTGCAGGCGCAGCTTCGTTCCACCATCGGCGGCACCACGGCCGAGATTGGCGGCACGAGCGATGTCGCCCAGCCCTTCGGCACGTTTGCGGGCAACGAACTCTTCGGTGCCTCCGGGGCGACTTCGCTCGCGATTGGGCTGCATCCCGACGAAACCGTGACGTTGCCCGATCTCAATCTGCGCACGGGTGCCATGCAGTCGCTGCTCATGCAGGATGGCGCGGGCGCTTTCACGCTCCAACTCGGGGATGCGGCGGCGCTCGACACGCTCAACGGCGCGCTGGCCCAGGTCGCCGGGGGCCGGGCTGAGCTTGGCGGCGTACAAAGCCGTCTCACGCTGGCGGCGAGCCAGCTCGAGACGACGCACGCGAACCTGGATTCTGTCGTTTCGCGGATCCGCGACACCGATGTGGCGAGTGACACGACCGCCCTCTCACGGCTGCAGTTGCTTAGCGAAGCGCACACCGCGATGCTCGCTCAAGGTCGCGAAATTCCCGCGAAGCTGGTCTCCTTGCTCACGGCGTGAGCGCCCGCCCGCCGCCAGGTTTGAGATGAGACCGCGGTCGGGCCAGGCGGCTGCGGTCGACGAACGGTATCAGCGAACCGCGGCGCTGTGGCCGGCGACGATAAAGCGAATACGCTCACCGATATTCTCCGCGAGGCGGATCAATTCGGCTGCTTCCGCCGCGCCAAGATGCGCGCGGCAGTGGCGGCGCCAGAGATCGAGCCACGCGTCGAAATGATGCGCCTCGAGCCCGAGCGAGACGTGTTTCCACGGCATCGGACCCGCGTAGAGGGCGGGACCGCCGGTGGCGCCCGACCAGAAGTCGGCGATTTTTTCGAGGTGCGCCGGCCAGTCATGGATTTGCGCCGTGAAAATGGGGCCGATCACGGCGTGCTGCCGCACGTCGGCGTAGAAGTGCCGCAAGACGTGCTGTAGGTGCGGCCGGCCGCCGAGGCGGACAAACAGACTGGGAGAGGGGGCGGGCGACATGGTTCGCGAACGGAACGAATTCTCCCCGGAGTCGCAAGCGGGGGAACGATCGGAAAACTACGCACCGCGGCATGCCAGGATGAGCGGCGGCGCGATGGGTCCCAATTAAGGGGAGAAATAGTCCAACCCCCATACCAGCAGCCCTCCGAAATGACCGGTGGCGGCGACGAGCAGCGCGGCGCCGACGATCACGAGGGAACGGGCGCGGCGCCAGCCAGCGGACGGGGCGTGTTGCCACACCGCGACGCATGCAAGGCCGGCCGCAGCGACGGCGGCAACGCCGAGCCAGCGATGCCACTCGAGCGCCGACCGGAGTTCGGGCGGGCGGCGGGTTTGCTCGGCAAGCAACCACCCGCTCAGCGCCGCCGCGATGACGGCCGCCGTTCCCGTTGACACCAGCAAACGCACGGTACCGCCCGTCGACGCAGTCGGTCGCCACCAGCCCCACGCTTCAAGGCATGCGCCCACTATCAGCAGCGCGATCGGGAAATGAATCACGAGTGGATGCAGGCGCGCGAGATAGTCGAGGAGCATAGGATCGAATCGCAAGCGTGGCGGGATATTCCCCCGGCTGCATTTGAGAGCGGTGCGGAAGCAAGGCCCGCCGCAAAGACTCAGTGGTGATGTGCGCCCGGCTCGATCTTGTGGGGCTTGCCTGCTGCGGCATCATCAATCGCCTTCAGGTATTTTGCCGGATCCTTCTTGAAGTCGCGGACGCAGCCCTTGCAACACAGGCGGACCAGGCGGTCGGGCTTGCCCTCCTCCTTGTGCACATAGTCGATCGCTTCGCCCATGTCGCCGCCCTCGAGAGGGTCGCCGGAAACCACGCATGTGGTGAGCGGGTAGTCGGCCTTGGCTTTGGCGGAGTCGGTGGAAGCCGACTGAGCGGACGCGGCAGGCTTGTCGTTGGCGGCGTGTTCCTTGGGTGTCTGGGCAGAGGCGTCAGGAACAACGAGGAGGCTCGTGCCGACGACGAGCGCAAGGGCGGCGAGACGGAGGCGGAATTTCATAGGTGTGCGGTTGAGATGCGGGGGTGATACGGACATGGACGCGAAATCCCTCACCACTATTTGCAGAAAATTGCGCGGGCTTGAAGACGGACGCCCGTGTCAGCTTCAGGCCGCCGTGTCGCTGTTGGGCAAGGGCATCATTGAGGGCCGTCCGCGCTGCTGGAATTGCCTAAACGGTATTGCCCCTAGCTGCGCTCATGGATCAACAGGTCATAAACGAAACCGTGCTCGCGCGGCGCCGCGAGGCCGCGATTGAAATCGGGCCGCGAAAAAAACGCCGTGGGCTCGTCTGCGACACGTGCCGCACTCCGCGCAGTTTCGGCGCCGCCGCCGCGAGCCGCCCCAGCGTGTCCAAAATTTCCGGTGCGACCCGTCCGCGCCACCGGCGCGTGCTGGGCGCACAACGCCTCCAGCCGGCTCGCCGGTATCATCTTTTCCATCACATCCAAAAACCCCGCACTGCTGACTTCGATTGCTGGTTTTGACATCCCATCCCAAGCCTATGCAATCTTTCGCAACCAATGTGCAGCGTTGCCTTAACGGCATTGCAGCTAGAGGAGGCCATCGCGCTGGTTGACCGTCACCCGGAGCAGGTGTTCGTCGTCGATCATCTCGCGAAGCCGCGTATCCGTGAGCTTGTGACCGAGCCGTGGGCCCGGTTGATGCGTGAACTCGCCCGCAGACCCAACGTCCATTGCAAGGTTTCCGGCATGGTCACCGAGGCGGATCCCTCCACCTGGACGGACGCGCAACTGCGTCCCTATTTTGACACGGTGCTCGACGCGTTTGGCGCAGAACGTCTGATGTTCGGCTCGGATTGGCCTGTCTGCCTCCTCGGCGCGGGCTTCGGACGCTGGCGCGGGGTCGTCACCGACTGGTGCGGCGCGCTGTCGGCTGGCGAGCGGAGCGAAGTTGCTGGGGGAGACGGCGCGGCGGGTTTACGCTCTGCCCGGGTAGGCCGCCAGCCCCCGGTCGCTTCATGGCGACGGGGGCCCGGCCGCTTGCCGCAGGTCGCTGGAATGAACGCCGTCGACTACGCAAACATTGCATAGACCGGGGATTTCGCCCAGAAACTGCTTCCGTTACCCCCTATGCGCGCCAAGACCTTCGCCGAGCTGTATTGTGCGGCTCACGCTCTGTCTGCCGAGGAGTTCGCTCCCGTCGTTTTGAATCGAACCCTCTATCCCCATGCGCGGCTGTTTGGCTGGCTCGTGACGTTGTTCCATCGCCGTCACTTCGAGGCGGATTACGACTTTGTGCACGATGCCGGCCGGTTGATGCGGTTTCGCGATTTCGATCTCGCGGTGGACGAGTTCCTCTACCACCCCGGCAACCGCGGTTTTTGGCGGCGGGTGGCACGGGTGCGCGTTTCCTCGCAGCGCCTGCGCCGGCTGGTGCGCGAAACCCTGCACACCCGCGCCGCGGAAGAGTTGTCGGCGGACGATGCTGAGACGCAGGTGCCGTTCGGCAGCCGACAAAAACCGGCCGAGCGCGACGGACGTGCGACGTCGGGAGCCTAGGAACTGCGGATTGCGGAGTGCGGAATTCGAGATCAGGAAAGCCGCGCGGCCGCGTCAGCTTTCCGCGAGCACGCGGGCGCGTTGGGCGGCGGCGGCGACGAAATAGCTCTGCGCCGAGAAGGCGGGCTCGCCGGCGGTTCGCACGACCGGGCGATAACCCCCGTTGGCGTGCAATACGCGCGCGTTTTCGTTGTCCTGCAGCTCCATCGCAAAGAGCTCGGCCGAGATGAAGCGCCGCAGGGCGGGGTCGACGATCGGGAAGATGACCTCGATGCGCCGGAAGAAATTCCGCGGCATCCAGTCGGCGCTGCCAGCCATGATGAGCGGCTCGCCCCCGGCATTTTCGAAATAGAACGCGCGGGCGTGCTCGAGAAAGCGGCTGACGATGCTGCGCACGCGGATGTTGTCGCTCAAGCCGCGCACTCCCGGCACGAGACAGCAGATGCCGCGCACGATGAGATCAATCTGCACGCCGGCCTGTGACGCGGCGTAGAGATGGTCGATGGTGGTCTTGTCGACCAGTGAATTCATTTTGGCGATCACGCGCGCTGGCCGGCCGGCGGCGGCGTTTTCGGCTTCCCGCTGGATCAGTTCCTGCAGCCGTCGGTGATAATTGAAGGGGGCGACGAGCAAGTGGGTGAATTGCGGCGCGCGGCTGTAACCGGTGAGCGTGTTGAAGAGGTTGGCGACGTCCTCGCCGATCTCCTCGCGGGCGGTGAAAAAGCTGAGGTCGGTGTAGAGCCGGGCGGTGCGCGGGTTGTAGTTGCCGGTTCCGAGGTGCACGTAGCGGTGCATGCCCGCGCCTTCGCGGCGCACGACGAGCGAACACTTGCAGTGGGTCTTGTGGCCCACGAGCCCGTAAACGACGTGGACGCCGGCCTCCTCGAGCTGGCGCGCCCACTGGATGTTGTTGGCCTCGTCGAAGCGGGCCTTCAGTTCGACCAGCGCGGTGACCTGTTTGCTGTTGCGCGAGGCTTCGATCAGCGCGCGCACGATCGGCGAATCACCGCTGGTGCGGTAGAGCGTCTGTTTGATTGCGAAGACCTGCGGATCGCGCGCGGCTTGCTCGACGAAATCGACCACCGGCGCGAATGAATCGTAAGGGTGGTGCAGCAGCACGTCCTGCTCGCGCAAGGTCGCGAAAAGTCTGTCCGAGTAGCGCAGGGGCGAGACGTTGACCGGCGTGAACGGCGGAAACTTCAGGTCGGGCCGGTCGATGTCGCACAGGCTCATCAGGCGCAGCAGATTGATCGGACCACCGAGCCGGAAAACGTATTCGTGCGACAAATTCAAATGCTCGCACAAGGTCGAGAAGATGCGGTCGTCGACGCCGTCCTCGATCTCAAGGCGCACGGCGGCGCCGCGGCGGAGATTGCGCAGCTCCTCCTCGATCTTCTTGAGGAGGTTTTCCGCCTCTTCCTCGTCGATGTAGAGATCGCTGTTGCGCGTGACGCGGAACGCATGCGCGCCGTCCACCCGGTAGCCGGGGAAAAAGGCGCCGGCACAGAGCTTCACAATCTCGCTGAGGAAAAGGTAGGTGTGCGCCCCGGCGCCGTTGGGATTGATGCGTACGAGGCGGGGCAGGATGCGGGGCACCGGCAGGATGGCGACGAGGCGGTCGATCTCCGGGGTTTCCGGGTTGTCGAGGCTGACGATGACGTTGAGCGTCTTGTTGCCGAGTTGGGGAAACGGGTGCGACTGGTCGAGAGCGAGCGGCGTGAGGACGGGAAAAATCTGTTCCTCGAAGTATTGGCGCACCCAGCCGAGCTCGGTCGGGGTGAGGTCCCCGGCGGTCTTGAAGGCGATGCCCTGGGCTGCGAGGGCCGGCACCAGTTGTTCGTGCCAGCACCGGTATTGGTCCTCGACGAGGGAGGCGACCACCGAGTGGATGCGGCGGAGCTGCTCGCGGGCCCCGAGGCCGTCGAAGCTCGGCTCCGTGATGCCGCTGTCGACCTGCTGGATGAGGCCGGCGACGCGGATCTCGAAAAACTCGTCGAGATTGGACGAGACGATGGCGAGGAACTTCACGCGCTCAAGCAGCGGGTTCTTTTCATTCTGCGCCTGTTCGAGCACGCGGCGGTTGAAGGCCAGCCAGGAGAGTTCGCGATTGAAATAGGCCGATTTGATCTGGCGCGGGGGCGGGGTGACCGGGGTGGCGTGCCGCACCGGCACCACGACTTCGCCGTCGGCGACGGGCACCGGAGGCACGGGGCGGGTGGGAGAGGCGGTGGAATCGTTGCGCGGGCTCTTGGCCATGGGTGGCAAACCAAAGACCGTCAAACCTACGCACAGGGGCAAGCGAGACCAGTTTTTATTGGCCAGTTGCCCGTTTGTCACACGCCGGGGGCGAAGCCGGCTTGCCGCGAAGCCGGGCGCAGAAATTCCGGACGTGCCTGGGCGAGGCCGCGCGCCAGTCCGGACTACGTGCACGCCCGCCCGGAAATGACGGGCGCGATGTCCACTTCGTGAATACGCAGGGCGAGCACGCTGCAAACTCAAGGAAGATGGCGGTGGCGATCGATGTATCCACTCCGTCGTGACACGTCCCAGCCCCGTCTGCACACGGAGACTTCTCCGCGGAGTCGGTTGCCAGCAGTAGAGTGACGGGCGGACGCGGAGGGGGCGAAATGGGCTCGGCAGAGCCCAAGACGACGAAGAGTCGCGAGACGGGTCAGGCACAAACCTTAGTTTCTACCTCCTAATAAGCACCTCCGATTATCGCGCTGCCTTTAGCGAACCCCTGCGTTCGATATCACTTAAAACGTTAATAAAAAGTATAATAAGAAAACTACTTTCCATCGAAGTGACGTGTTTTTTACGCGTCTTCCGAAATTTCAGGTATTTTTATAGTTAGTTCTTTACAAGAATAGACGTAGAAGATTGCATTTACCCTGCTGCGAGACCGCTTCGTTCTTCCGCTGCCGTTCGCCATGATCCCCTCCACGTTGGCATTCTGGATTCCGCTTCGTCGCCTGAACCCTTGTTGGTGGGCGTCCTGCGGCGGCCGGAGCCGAGCGGCGGGGTGGGAAGCGTCCGGTGGTCTTGCGAAGTTTCCCTGAACCCGGCCGCGTGCGCGTCCCCTTTACAACCCCACCTCATTTGTCCTGCCCCATGATGAAATCCCCTGTGATATAGCAGTCTTCGGGTCGGTTTCCGACCGGTCTGCGGAGCTTATACTCGATCGTGTATTCACATCGCCTGCCTTGAGCCAGAGCGGGCTGGCGTTGCGCGCGGCTCGGGAAAGCTTGGCAAGCTCCGGGCGGACCTGGTCGCCCTCCTGACTTCCCGGCCGTATGCGGGCCGGAACCAAACGCTGGTTGCGGCTGCCTTTGCCAAAGCTGTACCTGCGACAGCGGCCCTGGGGCGTGCTGTCCGATAAACTCAACAACAACTATTAATAGCGCCATGAGACCTCATGGATGGCGTCTCTCCATCGGGCCCATATGCCTTGTTCTGGCTATTGGGTTCTCGTCTATTCCTCTGCCGGCTTTTGCGATCATCAAGGTCGCCTGCTGCGGCGACAGCATCACTTACGGCGTGGGCGTGCCCGACCGGTCCACGCAATCCTATCCGGCGGTGCTTCAAGGTTTGCTCGGAAACGAATATCAAATCCTGCGACCCGCCGCAGGTGGGCTGACGCTGCTGAAGAAGGGCGACTATTCGTTCTGGAGGGACAACGCCTATCGCGGAACCATCGCGGCGGAACCCAATATTATCATCGTGCTGCTGGGAACCAACGACTCGAAACCGGTCAACTGGCAGTACGGGGCCGAGTTCGAGTCCGATTACCATGCGTTGATCGATTCCTTTTCCGCAATCCCCACGCGTCCCAAGATCATGCTCGCGCTGCCGCCACC
>DASWVO010000215.1:0-2685 GCA_036406235.1 Opitutaceae bacterium | reverse complement strand
TCAGGAAGGAACGCCGGCGCGCCCTGCTCCGTTAAGAGGGGGACGTGACGCCCTCGTCGCGTGCGTTCCGGCGAGTCGATTTTCCGGTTCCGACAAGGTGGATAGCGGGAAAGCTGGGTCTGGAACTCGCGCGCGCTGCACGGACCTTGATCTGGGACTCAGGCAATCAGGAAGGACGGACGGAATGGGCCGCAGCGCGCCGAGCGCCCATCCTACCCCTTCGAGCGTCACGCCGGTGATCTTGCCCGCCAAACGGCCTACACGTCGTCGATCGCCGCTTCGCCGGTCATCCAGCGAAGCTCCGTGTCGCGCATGAAAAGCGTGGGCCACGCCGCATCGCATGCGGCGAAGTCCAGGCCGGCAAAAGCGAGCATGTCCCGCACATGCCGGTCCACAAACTCCCATGAATGCTCCCGCAGGAGTCGATCGAGCACATCGCCGAGGCCGGCGGGCTGGCGCGGCGCCGCCAGCGTGACGCGCCGCATCCACTTGTGATACGGGTAGAGCCTTTCGTTCTCGTTGAGGACCATCCGGCAGGTGAAGAGCACGAGCTTCTGCACGGCCAGCGTGAGCAGATACGCGTTCTCCTGGCGCCCGCCCTCACCGTAATACCAGCGCCACGCCAGCAGCTGCGCGGCGAAGCGTTCGCGGCGGGCGGATTTCTCCGCGACGGGATAGCGGACGATCTCCGCCAGCAATTGCTCCAGCCCCGCCACGCGCGAAAACAACACCCGGTTGCCCTCGAAGGCATAGCGGATCGGATCGCTACCGCGCGCCGCAACGAGGCGCAGGAAGTCCACATCCATGTACTTCCCGTCGATATAGCCGTCGTAGGTGCAGAGGCTGCGGTTGTTGTAGTGCAACCGGCCGCCGTCGCGCCGCGCCGCCAGCGCTTCCGCCGACACGATGATGGCCACGTCGATGTCGGAGTCGGGCCGGGCAAAGCCATGGGCCAGCGACCCGCCGAGGAGGAGCGCCTTGATCGTCGGGTTGCGCTCGAATTCGCGGACCAGGTTGGCGATGGAGTCAGCGTGATGCGTTTCCACGGGGTAAGGGTAACGGCCAAGAGCCTCCGCCCGCGGCGCCCGCCCCGCAAACGCCCCGCCAGTCTCACAGTAGACGGATGACGGAGAACGGAAGACAGACGGCAGACAGCGGAAGGCCGATGGCTGACCGCTGAGGGCGGTGGAGACGGCATTCCGGTTCGACCTGTAGGGCCGTCGCTTGTCGACGAGCCGGACCGCCTCAAGGAGAGGCGGCACTCCTGCCGCCTGTTTGGCGGGCCGGACGGGTTCGCCGCCAGCGCACGCCCCCCTCCGTGCCCGCTGGATTACAGGCGCGGATCTTTAAACTCGGCCGGCTTGATCTCGTAGTCGGCGCGGTCGAGCACATGCGTGCCGGCCAGCACCATGACGTCGCCCACGGCCAGTTTTGCCACCAGATAGTCCGGCTGTTCCTGCACCACGATCGCGCGCAACTCAAAATCGGTGTTGATGAAAGGATACCGGCCCTTGGCCGTCACCATCTTCGCCCCAGTCAACCGACCGTGCGTGTCGTCAATGCACGTCCGCAGCGCGCGCTCCAGCGCCACCCGCATGGCGGAGGAAAACCGGCCATCCGACATCCAGCCGCCGTCCTGCAACGGATAGGAGCCGGCCGCCCGTGCGAAATAGCGACCGGACCAGACCGGCTTGCCGTCCTTGCCGGGCGTTTCCGCCCGCAGCATCGCATAGAGGCGAGCCTCGCCGGTCTTTTCCACCGTGAACACCGCGTAGGGCGTGAGCTGCAGACCGGCCGCCTCCGCGGCGCTACTCCACTGCTGCGCGTTTGCTTCGGCGATCGCCGAGGCGACGAGTTCGTTCAGCATCGTTCCGAGATCGGAACCCTGCGCGGCGGCCGCGCCGAATTTGTCGGCTCCGGCCGACTTGTTCATCTGGTCCGCCACCACGACCCCGACCAGGCCGAAGGCCATGCCGGCAAGGAGTCCTTTTTGGTGGCCGGTCACAATGATGTGCCGCGGCTCGTCGTAATAAGCGCCGATCGGCAGCTCCGACATTTTCGCCATCGGCGTGGCCGCGACCGACACCGTGGTACTCTGCTGCGGGTTCGGATAGTGCGCGATGCGATTGAACGAGGCGCAGCCGGTGAAGCCGGCCGCCATGACAAGAGCCAGCGTCCCGACAAGGACGCGGCGAATCCGCGAGGTGTTTGCTGACATGTTGAGTTGAAGGAAGTGGAGCCTGACCGCCGGCGACCGAAGTCCGCCGACAGGCTTCACCCATGAATACGCCCAATGCCGCCGGCGAGTCCTTTCTGCCCGGGGTGCGGCCGTGTATCCACGCAGTCGATCATGCAGAGCTCGATATCCGGAGCCGGAACCGCAGTGCGTCGCGAGCGCCCACGTTTTTGGCGCAAAGCGCCCGCGGTCGGGCCCGCAGTTCCGCAACTAGATTGTTGCGGCCAAGCGCTTGAAATCTTCTCAGGCTGCCTGCGCGATGCCCGACTGGTTTTACCGCACCGTCGCTCAACCGGCCCTGTTTCGCCTGCCGGACAGGATGAGCCGCGCCGTGGCGCTGGGGTTGCTCGGATCCCTCGGGCGGCACGCTCCCGGCCGCGCCCTGATCGACTTCCTCGGGCATATGCACGCCGACCCGCGGCTCGCCCGCCAACTCGGCGCCTCACGCT
>DASWVO010000214.1:0-24595 GCA_036406235.1 Opitutaceae bacterium | reverse complement strand
GGGCGTGAAGGCGTTGCCGAGCTTCTTCTTGACGACCTCGAGCAGCTCCCACACGCGGGCGGACGTGATCGTCTCGATCGTGTGCTTCGGGAACTGGCGGTCGCCGATCGCAAAGTCGCCGTTGAGCCAGACCTTCTCGTTCTTGTCGCGCACGGCGACCGTCGCCCGGCCGTAGCGGAGCTTCATCTTCTCCGCCTGCCCCTCGGTGATGCGCAGGCCGAGCGCGAGGTCGTTGGTGAGATGGCTGCCGCCCACGGACACGACGCCCGTCGCAAACGCACCGCCGTCGCGGTAGAGCACATAATCTGTCGTGCCCGCGCCCATATCGATCAGCAGCACGCCGCCCTGGCGGTCCTGCGGCGAAGTGATCATCGTGCCCGCGGCGAGGCTCGCGAGGATGAGGTCGCCGACGCGGACATTGAAGCCGCGGATCACGTGGATGTTGTTGGCGATCGCCGCCTCCTGGCCGTGCACGGTCCAGTAACCGACATCGAGTTTCTGGCCGACGAGGTGCTCCGGATTCGCGCCCACCATGCGGCCATCGAGGTAGAACGGCCGGCGGATGTGGTGCACGACCATGCGGCCCTCGGGCAGCGCCTTCGCCTTCGCGAGCCGGCACACGGTGTCGATGTCGAGCTGCGAAACCATGTTGTCGGCCGCGCTCACGCTAACCGAGGCCTCGTTGTAGAACCCTTCAAGGTGGCCGCCGGTCTGCGCGAGGTAAACCTCGTCGACCTTCACCCCGGCGCTGTGCTCGGCCGCGAGCAGCGCGCTGTGTGCGGCGTCGCTCGCCGCCTTGAAGTCGGTGACGATGCCTTTGATCACCCCGCGCGACTGGCATTCGCCGAAGCCGATGAGGTTGACCCCCGGCCCCGTACGGCCCTGGACGAGTTCGCCGACGAGCACGGCGACTTTGGCGGTGCCGATTTCGACGGCACCAATGAAACGAGACTTAGAGCTCACGACGCGTGGAACTACGTTGAGTTTGCGGAAAGAAAGAGGGCACCTCCGACGACCGCCGGGGCACCGTCCAGACTTCGGACGCGGCAGCGGTCTTGTTCGCGGGCGCGGGGTCGTCCAGCGCGACCGGCACCTGCGCACCGCCGACGGCGAGGTTGATCTTGCGCAGCGGCTTCTCCGTCTGCGCCTGCGTGTGATCGAGAATCAAATCCAGGCGCGCGATCTGGCTGAAGAACGGCTCGCGCAGCCCGAAGACGATCTCGGATACGCGCCCGGCCTGCACGACGATCTCGTCGTCGGCGGCAAACCGTTCGAGCGAGATAATGCGCCAATCGCGGTAAAGCGCGGGCGCGTTGGCCGCGGTCGCGCCGAGCAGATCGGCGACCTTGTCGAGGCCGGCGATCGGCTCGAACCCGGCGTCGGCACGCGTGAGCTTCACGCCCGCAAGCCACGGCAACGAATTGACCAGCGCCGGCGCAAACCCGGCGCCGAGAAACACGGTGCCATCGCGCGCAACGAGAAAATCGCGAGGCGCATCGTTGCCGATCTGCGCCTTCACCCGCACGACCGGCGAGCGTTCCTCCAACGTGATCGCCAGCGTATCGGGAAACTTGCGCGTCAGCACCGCGGAACGGGCCTGTCCGCTGGCGAGCAGCCGGGTGCGCAGCGAGTAAAGATCGAGCTCCATCAGGCTCACGTTCCTGGGCAGCGCGAGGGTGCGCTCGGCCCACGCGTGATCGAGCACGCCGTCGGTGCGGAGCGTGATCGTCTTCACCGGCTGGCTCTTCACGGGCGCGGCGAGCTTGGTCGGATCATGCTGCCAGGTGTTCCACACTTCGAACGCGCCCCACGCGGTCGCCACGACCGAGATGACGACGGCGGCGGCCTTGAGCGTGCCGAAGGTGAGGCGCTTGCGCCCTTCCGACGACATCGCCCGCGGCGCGATCTCCTGCGGGATGTCGCGCCAGCTCCGGGCGGCGGGTGGAAGCATTGCGGTTTTGCTCATGGACGAAATGCGGTGGCGGGCTGCGCCGCCTGGAAACGCTGCAACGCGGGCGAAACCAGTTCCCTCACCAGCGCCGTGAAATCCAGTCCCGCGCAGCGCGCACTCATCGGCAGCAGACTGGTTTCCTTCATGCCGGGCAGCGTGTTGATTTCGAGCAAAAACAGCTCGCTTTGCGGTGAAAGGATAAAGTCGATACGCGCGTAGTCGCGGCAGCCGCACGCGGCGAACGCCGTCTCCGCCGCGTGCTTCGCCGCCGCCTCGAGCTCCGGCGCGAGCGGGGCGGGCGCGAGATACTCGGTAAGGCCTTTCGTGTACTTCGCCGTGTAGTCGAAAACTCCCGACCGCGGCACGATCTCGACGACGCCCATCGCCCGCCCGTGCAACAAGCCTACCGTCAGTTCCCGGCCCGCGATGCGCTGCTCGACGATCCATTCGCCGGCCGTGATCGCGGCGAGCTTTTCTTCGATCTCCGCGCGGCTCCCGCAGATCGCGAGCCCGACGCTGCTGCCCGATGCGTTCGGCTTGAACACGACCGCCCCGCCGAGGCGCGCGACGACTTCGCCGGCGGCCGGCTTCTTGTCCGCGGTGAACGTGAAGCCCGCCGCGACGCGAACCCCCTGGGCCGCGACGGCGCGCTTCGTGCGCTCCTTGTCGAAAGTCACCTCGCTGCCCTTCACGTCGCAGCCGGCGTAGTGAATGCCGGCGGCATCGAGCAGACGCTGCATCTGCCCGTCCTCGCCGAACGTACCGTGCAGGGTCGAGAACACGACATGGCGCTGCGGCTCGAGCCCGGCCGGCAGCGCATCGGCGTCGATTTGAAAAAACCGGGTGGGAAAACTGCGCGCCAGCGCGACCGCACAGGCCCTGCCCGAGCCGAGCGAAACCTCGCGCTCGGCCGACGTGCCCCCGGCGAAAACGGCGATGATGGGAGAGGTCATGAAGTTGAGAGTTGAGTGTTGAGAGTTGAGAGCTTGGCGCGAGTCGCTCCGACAACCTTGTCCGGACACGGATCTCTCAACTCCAAACTCTCAACTCTCAACTGCGCGTGAGCGCTCACAGCACTTCCTCCCATTTCTGCCCGTAGAGCAGGACTTCGGGTTCGAGTTTCACACCGCGCTGCTGTTCCACGCGGGCGCGCACGCGGCGCACGAGTTCGATCACGTCGGCGCTCGTGGCGCGGCCGCGGTTGACGATGAAATTTGCGTGAACGATCGACACTTCCGCGTCGCCCACCCGCTCGCCCTTGAGCCCGCACTGATCGATCAGACGGCCGGCCGAGTCTCCCGGCGGGTTCTTGAAAATACACCCGGCGCTCGGCTCGCGGGGCTGCGACTTCTGGCGCTTGTCGCGGTAGACGTCGATCTGCCGCGCAATGCTGCCGGCCTCGGCCTGCGCCGCCGGGCGCAAGAGCGCGCCCAGCGCGATGGCATCGTGCAGTTCGGCGCAGTGGCGGTAATCAACGTGCATCTCCGCTTTCCTGAGCACCCGGATCTCGCCGTCGCAGGTCATGACTTGCACCTCCTCGACGACGTCGAACATCCATCCGCCCATCGCCCCCGCGTTCATGCGCAGCGCGCCGCCAACGTTGCCGGGAATGCCCTCGAGAAACTCGAAGCCGACCAGCCCTGCCTTCACTGCCAGGCCGCAGAGATTCTTCAGCCGCAAACCCGCCCCCACCCAGACGCGGCCTTCAACGCGGGGCTCAAACACCTCCCATGCCGGCTGCCGCAAGCTGATTACGAGCCCCTCCACGCCGTCGTCGGGCACGAGGAGATTGGAGCCGCGGCCAAGGATGTGCACCGCAATCTCTGCCGCGCGGGCGCCGCGCAGCAGTGCTTGAAGATCGGATACGCTGGCCGGCTCCGCGTAAATCCGGGCCGGGCCCCCGACGCGCATCGTCGTCTTTTCCGCGAGGGACTCCTCGCGCTTGATACGGGTGGCGGTCGAAACCGCGGCCCGGAGCCCCGCGGCCACCTGGTCCCAGAGCGCGGCGGCACGGGCGGCTTTGCCCTCGATCGACGCCACCCACCGGCGAGCGAGTTGATCGATGTCGCCCGCCCCGACAAACGCGACGAGCGTTTGTGGGAGCGCGGGCATCCCGCCCGCTGTTTTTGCCGAATGCGGGCCAGCGGCCCGCGCTCCCAGGGGCAATCCCACCAGCAGCCGCTCCGCATCGCCCGGGAAGTACGCCACCGGAAGCGAGGGCGCCTGACGCTTCAGCTCCTCGTAAAGATCGGCCGTCGTGCCGCCTGCGATCGGAGCTTCGCCCGCGCCGTACACATCGATCAGGTGGGCGGCATCGCCGAGCGCCAGCGCCGCGGCAAACTCCTCTTTGAACTGCGCCGTGCGACTGAACCGGTGTGGTTGGAAAACCACGACAAGCCGTCCGCCCGGCGCCAGCCGCCGGCGCAAGCTTCCGAGCAGCGCGCGAATCTCCGCCGGATGATGCGCATAATCCTCGAGGACCAGCAGCTCCCCCGTGGCGTGCAGCACCGATTGACGGCGCCGCACGCCCGGGTAGTCAGCCAGGTGTCTGGCGGAAAGCTCCGCACCCATCAGGTGCGCCGCAGCCAGCGCGGCCGTCGCGTTGCTGGCATTGAAATCGCCGTTCGCCCGGACTTTCGCAGTGGGGATCGGAAAACGTCCGCTGAGTTCGAGCGTCAGGTGCGTCGCCGTCTCGGCCGCGAGGCTCGCGCGGTAGTCGCCGGTGCGGCCAAACGAAAGCGCGGCGGAGGACGACCCCGTGCGCGCAGACAGCGCACACGCGTCATTCACGAGCACCGCCTCGCGGGTGCGCGCGAAGAGCGCGGCGAAGGTCGCCTCCAGGTCGGCAAGCCGGTGGTAGTGGTCGGGGTGATCCCAGTCGAGGTTCACCGCCACCGTGATCGCGGGTGAAAACCGCGCGATCGTGCCGTCGCTCTCGTCGATTTCGGCCACCACCCAGTCGTTGGCTCCCGCCCAGGCCGGCGGTATCGTGTCGTCGTTGAAAAGGCCGCCGCCGATGTATCCAGCCGGGAACTTCGCCTGCCGCAGCAACGTCGCCAGCATCGCGGCCGTCGTTGTCTTGCCGTGCGAGCCGCATACCGCGACGAGCCGCTTTTCGCGCGTCACCTCGGCGAGCAACTCACCCCGCCGGACCAGCGGCAGGTTGCGCCGCGTCGCGGCAACATACGCCGGGTGCCGCGGCGAGATCGCCGACGAATACGCGACGAGATCGCATGCCTCCGGCACGCCGCCGGCCGCCGCGAGCGTCACTCCGGCCCGCTCCAGTTGCCCGCGCATCGCGTCGGTGAGCGCGTCATCCTCGCCACTCACCCGATAACCCCGCCGTGCGAGGTAGATCGCAAGCGGGCCGACGCCCATGCCGCCGACACCCACGCAGTGGATCGACGTGACTTCGCGGGAAAAAAGCGGCGGCAGTGCGGCGGAGCTCATGCGGTGGCCACGGTGGTACGACCCGCTTCCGGCGGTGGCGTGGTGAGGGCCTCGAGGTCGGCGAGGATGAGATCGAGCGCGTTGTCGCGATCCATCCGTTGAAGGTTCGCGCGAAAATCCGCCCGGCGCGCGTCGTCGGCGAGGAGACCGGGTACGAGCGCATCGAGTTCATCGAGCTTCTCCTGCGCAACCACGAGCCCGCCTCCCTGCCGCGCAAACTCGGCGGCGTTGGCAGCCTGGTGATTGTCCGCGGCGTGCGGATACGGCACGAGGACCGCAGGCGTGCCGCAGCGGATGAGCTCGGCGATCGTGCCGGCGCCGGCGCGGGACACCACGAGATCGGCCGCCGAAATAAGCTCGGCCATGCGGTCACAGAATGGCGAATACACAGCTTTCAGCGGCGCACCTCCCGGCCCGGGATGACTCAGCTCCTCCGTCGCGCCCTTGCCGGGGCCGGTCACACAATAAAGCTGGACGCCGGCCCGCGCCAGCGGCGCCGCCATGCGGCGCGCCCAGCCGTTGAGCGCCGACGCCCCCTGGCTGCCGCCGAGCAGCGCGAGCACGCGCTGCCGCGGATCCAGCCCGAAGCCCGCGCAGGCCGCGGCGCGTTCGTGCCGGCGGATCTCCGCGCGCACCGGCAGCCCGGCCGGGCACAGCACGCCCGTGCGTAATTCTGGCAAGGATACACCGGCGGGCAGGTAGACGCGGCGGGCAAACCGGCTCAGGCGGCGGATGGCCTTGCCCGGCACGCGATTCGCCTCGTGAAGCGCCACCGGCACCCCGTCGAGCGCGCCAGCCAGGATGATCGCCGCCGTGGTGAACCCGCCGAAGCCGACGATGCCGGCCGGTCGCGTGCGCCGCACCAGCCGGCGCGCAAAGAGCAGCCCGCGCGACTGCTGCCACGCGAAACGCGCGAGCCCCGCGGGGGACTTTGCGAACGGCGCGCCCGGGATCGTGACGAAGGAAAGCTGCCGGTATTTCTCCAGGAGCCGCGCATCGATCTTTTTATGGCTGACCACCAGCGTCGCCTGATGACCGCGCGCCGTGAGCCCCTCGGCGAGCGCGATGCCGGGCGCGAGATGTCCGCCGGTGCCGCCGCAAGCGATGAGAAACGTCATGGTCATTCCAACGCCTCCCGTGAGAGTTTCGCCGCTTCCGGCACCGGCGGAAATCCGAAATCCGAAGCTCGAAATCCGAAACAGGTGCGCGCTTCGCGCCGGACGATTTTCGGATTTCGGATTTCGGATTTGCGATTTCCGCGAAGCGGTTTCATGCGGCCACCTCCTGCATCGCGCGCGAACGGCGCGTGAAGATCGGCTTGGTCCAGGTGCGCTGCGTGTTGAGGATCAGTCCCACGAGCATGCCCATGAGCAGGAGGTTCGAGAGGCCCGCGCTGATGAACGGCAGCGACATGCCCTTGGTCGGCAGCAGGCCCGTCACCACGCCGAGATTGACGATCGACTGCAGGCAGATGAGCAGCAGCGCGCCAGTGACCAGGAGAAATTGAAACAAGTTCGGCGCGCGGCGGAGATGAACGAGCCCGGCGATGAAGATGATCGTGAAGATCACGACGACCCCCAGCGTAAACCAGAGCCCCAGCTCTTCACCCACCACCGCGAAGATGAAGTCGGTGTGCGCCTCGGGAAGAAAGCTGAGCTGCTGACGCCCCTGCCCCAGGCCGACGCCGTCCGTCCCGCCTTGGGCAAACGCCAGGAGCGCCTGCCAGAGTTGATAGGTGCCGGCCTGCTTGTTGCCCTCGACATCGAGGTAAGCGATGAAGCGGTCCAGACGATTGGGAATGAGCATCACGATCGCGGCAAAGGCCAGGGCCACGAGCACGACCGTCGGCACGAGGTAACGCCAGCGCACGCCGGCGAGAAAGAGCATCACCATTCCCACGGCGACCGTCAGCGCCGCCGTGCCCAGGTCGGGCTCCTTCGCGATGAGGGCGGCAAAGGCCAGGACGATGCCGAGCGGGATCAGATAGCCGCGCTTGAACTCGTCGATCTTCGTCTGGTTAAGCGCCAGGTAATGCGCCAGGCAGAACACCATCGCGAGTTTCGCGAACTCCGACACCTGGAAGCGCACCGGGCCTAGCCCGAGCCAGCGGCGGCTCCCTTTCACGGAAATACCCAGCCCGGGAATCAGCACGAGAATAAGCGCGAGGACGGATACGCCGCCGATGATCCACGCGTAGCGCCGCGCCCACTCGAGATCGATGCGGCTGGTGATGAAGCACGCCGCCGTCGCGAGCGCGACGCCGACCAGCTGCTTGTTCAGGTAATAGTACGGCCCTTGTTTGAACGAAACGCTCGCGCTGAAAAGAATCGTCAGGCCGAGGATGGTGAGTCCGATGGCACAGACGACGATGATCGCCGCGGGATTAATGGAAAAGGCCCCGCGCGAGGTGTCATGCGCGTGCGCGTTTCGGGACATGGACGGTCCTCAGCAAGGTTCAGTAACTCGGCGGCGTCTCACCGTCCGGCGGAGGCTGCGGCGCGGGCGTGATAACCGGCTCCTCGACGCGGATCACCGGCACCTCGTCAGGCTCCCGGTTCGGATCGGCCGCGGGTTCCTCGACCGGCACGGGCTGAAGGAAAGGACTGCTGGCCGGCGCCGGCGTCGAACTCGCGGGCTGCGAAGCGGCGGGTTCCGGCGTCGTGGCGGGAGCAGGGGGCGGCGCACTTGCCGCCGCCTTCGCCGCAGATCCGCCGGGAATTGCGAGCTGCTGGCCCGCGCGGATCTTGCGTGGATCCTGGATGTGATTCGCCTCGGCGACCGCACCCACACTCACGCCGTAACGGCGGGCAATCCCCCCGAGCGTCTCGCCCGCGGCGACCGTGTGTGTAACCGAATTTCCATTACGCGCGGCAGCGGAGGGCTTCGCGCTGGCCGGCTCCGGAGCGGGCGTCGCGGTGGCGCCCGTGGGCAGCAAGAGCGTTTGGTCGACGCGCAGGGTGTCGCCGCGCAGTTTGTTCAGCGAGCGGAGCTCGGCAACGGTGACGCCGTGCGCACGCGCCACGCTGCCCAGCGTGTCGCCCGACCTGACGATGTAGGTGTGGGACTCGCCGCCGGCCGCCGCGGCCGGCGCCGACGCCTCCACCGGAGCTACCTTGGCGGGGATGATGAGCTTCTGGCCCGGGCGCAGGCTGGCGTTGGCCCCCAGGCTGTTGGCGCGGGTGAGCTCGGCGACGGTGACGCCGTGCTTCTTGGCGATCGACCAGAAGCTGTCGCCCTTGACGACGGTGTAGGCGGAAACGGGCGTGACGTCGCCTAGCGGGCGCGTCTGCACGGCCTGGGCGGCCGGGGTGCCGGGGCGCGTCGGGCTGAAGCGGACGGCCGGCGCGGCCGAGTCGACCGGCGTGAAACTCGGAGCGGGCGCAACGGCGGGGTTAAGGTCGTCACCACTCAGTGCATACGAATCGACGGGCGCCGCCGAAATCGGCTCAGCGCCCGCGCCGCCGTAGGAGACCGCGGCGGCCCCGGGCGTGGCGTCGACCGACGTCGCCGCCGGCGCGTTGCGGCCCTTGCCAGTGGAACGGCAGCCGGGGATCGCGAAAATGAGCAGAAAAACGGCGACGTGGACTCCCACGACGAGGCCGAAAATTTTCAGGATTTTCATAGGCGGATGATGGGTCGGAAAATTTTGAGTTTGCTATCTTAAAACAGAGGTCGCGCCCAAGTTATTTACGAGGCGGATGAACTGCCGGCCGCGGTCCTCGTAGTTGCGGAATTGGTCGAAGCTCGCAAAGGCCGGGCTGAGCAGCACGTGATCGCCGGAAGCAGCGAGCGCCGCCGCCCGTTCGACGGCCTCGGCGAGGCTGTTGCAGGGCGTGTGAGGTATCCCGACTGCGCCGCAGAACGTCGCCAGCACGCTGCGCGTCTCCCCGATGAGGAATACGTGGCGCACGCGCGGGGCGATGCGGCGGACGAAGGCCGCGATGTCGCCGCCCTTCGGCTTGCCACCGACGATGAGCAGGACGGGCGCACCGAAGCGGCCGAGCGCCGCTTCGACTGCGTGGAAGTTCGTGGCTTTCGAGTCATTCCACCACGTGACGCCCCCGGTCTCGGCGACGCGCGCGAGCCGGTGCTCGCCCAACACGAAGCTCTGTGCCGCGGCGTAGAGGATCGACTCGCGCAGGCCCGTCGAGCGCCACCAGGCGGCGGCGAGCAGGAAATTTTCGCGCTGCGGATAATCCGCAAACACCGTGCCGCGCAGGAGCACGTCGCCCGACTGGCCCTCCGTGGCGACGCAGGCCTCCGGCGGCAGCGTCTGGCCGAACTCGAGCGCGTAGCGTTGCACGCTGGAGCCGGCAAACACCTCGCCGCCGACCGTGCGCTCGAAGAGGTGCCACTTGGCCATGAAGTAGCTTTCCATCGAGCCGTGTCGCTCGAGGTGATCCTCGGCGAAATTGGTCCACAGCGCGGCATCGGCGCGGAAATGCCGGAGCAACTCCGACTGAAACGAGCTCACCTCGCACACAGCGATCGAGTCGGGCGCGCCACCGCCATACTCGGCAACGAGTCGCGCGAACGGAAAACCGATGTTGCCGGTCGCGGTCGCATCGCGGCCGGCCAGGCGCAGCGCGTGGGTAAGAAATTCCGTCAGCGTGGTCTTGCCGTTCGTGCCGGTGATGGCGACGACGCGTCCGCGCCAGAACAGCGACGCGAAATCGAGCTCCGGCAGGCACGTGCAACCGGCCGCGCGGGCCGCCGCAACCCACGGATGCGTCGGCGCAAAGCCCGGCGAAAAGATCACGCACCGGTGCGCCGCCGCCGTCGTGCCGCGAAATTCGGTGAACCCACCCGCCTCCGGCTTTTCGTCGAAGAGCTGCGCGCGCCCCCCGAGTTTTTCGACGAGCGCGACCACGGCCTGTCCGCTCACGCCGCCACCGAGCACGGCGACGGGATGGGCAAGGAGCGGTTTGAGGAAGGCGGGAACGACAAGCATGGGAGTGGTTAGCTGGAAGCCGAAAAAGGGGAACGGAGGAAAATTGCGACGGTGCGTGCGGAGTTTTGCGCGGTTCGTCCGGCGACGGCGTCAGAAGTTTCCGAGTTTCCTCAGCGCAATTTCAACGTGCCGAGTCCCGCGAGGGCGCACATCAGCGAGATGACCCAAAAACGCAGCACGACCTTGGTCTCCGGCCAGCCGCGCTTCTGGAAGTGATGGTGGATCGGCGCCATGAGGAAGAAGCGCTTCCCCTCGCCCGTCGGGCTGCGGCGCTTGGTGTACTTAAAATAACCGACCTGGATGATCACCGAAACCGCCTCCCAGACGAACACGCCACCGACGATCACGAGCGTGAGCGGTTGCTGGACCATGAACGCGATCATCCCGATGAGCCCGCCAAGCGCGAGCGAGCCCGTGTCGCCCATAAACACTTCGGCCGGGTGCGAGTTATACCAGAGAAACGCCAGGCCTGCGCCGACGAGGGCGCCGCAGATGACCGCGAGTTCGCCCGAGCCCGACACGTAGCCGATCAGCAGGTAGTCGGCGATGCGGGCGTTGCCGGCCGCGTAAGCCATCAACCCGTAAACGAGCGCGACGGTGATCGTGCAACCGATGGCGAGCCCATCGAGGCCGTCGGTCAGGTTGATCGCGTTGCTGAAACCGACGACCCAGAAAAACATCAGCACGAAAAGCGCGATCACGCCCACGACGCCGGTGGCGATGAACAGCGGCGACTTGAGAAAGGGCACCCACAACTCACGGATGGTCGACGCGCTTTGCGGATGCCAGAGCAGCGTGCCCAGCGCGACGAGCGTGATGACAGTCTGCCAGAACATCTTCTCGCGCGACGAGATGCCGTCGCGTTTTTTCTGCACCGACTTCAGGTAATCGTCGCGAAAACCGACCGCGGTGAGCGACGCGTAAACGAGCATCGCGACGGCCGTCCAGACGTTGGGCGCCGCCCACAAGAACGTGCTCACGAGCACGGAGCCGAAGATGAGCAGGCCGCCCATTGTCGGCGTGTTCTTCTTGTCGAAGCGCTGGGCGAGTTCGCCGGTGCGGTCGTCGTCGTAGTGCTGCCCGAACTTGAGCTTGCGCAGATGCGCGATCAGCCACGGGCCGATGATGAAGCCGACGATCGTCGCGGTGCCGGCCGCCATCAACGTGCGAAACGACAAGTAACGCAGCACGCGCAGCGGACCCCAGAGGTGTTCATAATCGGCCAGGAACGAGAGCATCGAAAAGTGAGCGTCAGTGGGCAGCGTGCGCGGACGGTTCCGCCGCGAGCACGTTTTCCAGTTGGTATTTCCGGCTGCCCTTCACGAACACGGCGCCGCGAAAGGCCGCGAGGTCCGCCGCCACGGGACCGAGCGAGGTCACGACGGCGACCTGTGCTTCCGTCGCGCCGGCGTCGAGGGCGCCGCGCCGCACCATCCCGGCTTCGCCGCCGATGACGAACACGCGGTCCTGCGAGCGCAGCCGCAGCCCCCGGCCGAGCTCGTAATGGTAGCGCGGCGCCTCGGGGCCGAGCTCCTCCATGCCGCCGAGCACGTAAAGCCGCGGCTGATCGGCGGGCGCCAGCGCGTAGAACGCCTCCAGCGCATCGGTCATCGAGGCGGGGTTGGCGTTATAGCAGTCCAGGTAAAGCATCTTTCCTGCGACCTGGCGGATTTCTCCGCGCAGTTGCGCCGGCGTCCACGCGCCAAGACGTTGCTGGATCGTCTCGCGCGAAACGCCCAGCCAGAGCGCCGCGCAGATTGCGAGCACGGCGTTTTGCGCCATGCCATCGGTCACGCGCCGCAGCGTGAAGACGAGGGGCGGCGGCGGCCCGTAGGCGAGCGCGATCGCTGTTTCCCCGCCACGCTGCGTCAGAGTGAAATAGACGCGGTCTTTCGGCGGCTCGGCCGGGCGCAGCACCTCGGCGGGTTCGACTACAAGCGTGCGCACGGCGAGGTCGCGAAACGAGGGAAACGCCGCGCACTGCCGCGGGAACATCGCAATCCCGTGCGCGCGCACCGCCGCCGGCAGGCGAGACTTCTCGTACGCCACGCCGTCGACTCCGCCAAGCTCCTGCGTGTGCGCCGGTCCGACGAGCGTCACGAGCGCGACGTCGGGTTGGATCATGGCCGCGAGCGTGGCCATCTCACCCGGTTCACTGATGCCGGCCTCGATCACCGCGAAGTGGTGCCGCGCCGGATCGAGCTGCGTGAGCGTGAGCGGCACGCCGATGAAGTTGTTGAGGTTGCCCTCGGTCGCGAGCACGCCGGCCGCGTCTCCGCCGAGCAACACCGCCAGCAGGTTCTTGGTTGAGGTCTTGCCGGCGCTGCCGGAGATGCCGATCACCGGTCCCTGGAAGGCGCGGCGGTGTTCGCGCGCGATCGCCTGAAAGGCCGCGAGCGGATCGGCGACCACCAGTTGCGGCAGCGCGAGCGCCGCGTCGGCCTTCGCGACCAGTGCGGCACCGGCGCCGACGGCCTGGGCGGCGCCGAGAAACTCATGTCCGTCGCGCTTCCCGGTTTTCAGCGCAACAAACACCTGGCCGGGGCGCAGCACGCGGGTGTCCTGCGTGAACCCAGAAAGAGGCGAGACCGGTGTCGTTGTCCAACGACCACCGGTCCAGGCGGCAAGTTGAGCTGGATCGAAGCTTGGCATGCTACACGCGTAGTTCTCGCCGAGGCCGGTCCGGTCGGAAACAACATGGACGATGCCGCATCATCCCTGCTTCAGCGTCTTGATCTGGATGAGCTCGCGGACGACCTGGCGGTCGTCGAACGGCACCACAGTGTCAGCAAATTCCTGATACGACTCGTGGCCTTTGCCGGCGACCAGAAGGCAGTCGCCCGGCTTGCACATGTCGAGCGCGAGGCTGATGGCGCGGCGGCGGTCGTCGATCCAGGTGATCTTGTCCGGCGCGGTGACGCCGGCGCGCATGTCCGCAAAGATCTGCTCGAGCGCCTCGCGGCGCGGATTATCGGCGGTGGCGAACGCGAAGTCGGCGAGCTCCTGCACGGCCCTGGTCATCAGCGGACGCTTGGTGCGGTCGCGGCTGCCGCCGCAGCCGAACACGACGAACAGGCGGCCCGGCGTGACGGGACGGAGCATGCCGAGAGCGTTGCGCAGCGCGTCGTCGGTGTGCGCGTAGTCGACGAGCACGTTGAACGGCTGCCCCTCCTCCACCCGCTCCATGCGGCCGGCCACGCCCTTGAAGGCGCGCAGCCGCGCGAGGAATACCTGCGGGTCGCGGCCCAGTCCCCACACCGTGGCGATCGCGGCGAGCAGGTTGCTCACGTTGTAGCGGCCGATGAGCGGCGACTCGATCTGCATCTCGCCCTGCGGCCAGACGAGCTTGAAGGTCGTCGATTTGAACCCGAGCACGACGTTTTCGGCGCGCACCTGGGCGGCGGCGCCCTCGCCGTAGGTGACGGTCTTCACCTGCGCCGGGATCTTCGCCGCGAGTAGCGCGCCATACGGATCGTCGAGATTCACGGCCGCGACCTTCGGCGTGTGGCCGGTCGCGCCGGTGAACAGCCGCGTCTTCACCTCGAAGTAGGACTCCATCGTCTTGTGGTAGTCGAGGTGGTCGCGTGTGAGATTCGTGAATACAACCGCGCCGAACTGCATGCCGAGCACGCGCTGCTGGTCGATGCCGTGCGAGCTCACCTCCATCACCGCCTGACGGCAGCCGGCATCGCGCATCTGCGCCATCATGCCGTAGATGTCGAGCGACTCGGGGGTGGTCTTGAATGAGGGGACCGTGCGCGCGCCCAGATCGTAGTTGATCGTGCCGAGCAGCCCCACGCGCTGGTCGCCGCCGTTGAGGAGGTGCTTGATCAGGTGCGTGACCGTGGTCTTGCCGTTCGTGCCGGTGACGCCGACGACCGTCATGTCGCGGTCGGGAAACTTGTAGTAGCGCTGGGCCACGCGGGCGAGCTGGGCGCGGGCGTCGGCCACCTGGATGAAGGTGACCTTCGTCGGCATCACGTGGGGAAGCTTGTTGACGACCACGGCAACGGCTCCGCGGTCGATCGCCTCGTCGATGTAGCCGGCTCCATCCGTCCGCAGACCCGGCAGCGCGAAAAAGAGCGTGCCTGGCACGACGCGACGGCTGTCCATGACGATGCCCGAGATCGGGCGGTCGAGCGGGCCCTTGTGGGCGACGATCTCCGTATCCTCGAAGAAATCGGCAAGTTTGGGAGCCATTTTAAAGATGCGTTTGCTAAGCTGGCTTTCGCGACGGGTGCGCTCGTAGGGACGCGGCCGGAACGCGTTGATCAGTGTAGTGTTTTGGGTGAGATAGCCAATCATCGGTGTCCTGCCTCCATGACTAGGAGGGTTTTGCCGCCGACCGGGTCGACGGGTTTGATGTCGAGATAGGGAATGAGTTGCTCCGCCACACGCTTGAAGCTCGGGACGGCGACCGCGCTGCCGTAGGCTGTGCCGCCGTTGGGCATCTTGCCGTCGTCGACGATCACGGTGATGACGGCCTGCGGACGCGTCGCCGGGAAGAAGCCCACGAAGGAGCCCACGTGGTTGCGGTTGGAATAGCGGCCGTTGATGAGTTTCTGCGCGGTGCCGGTCTTGCCGGCGACCTGATAGCCGGGGATCGCCGCCTTGGTCGCGGTGCCGTCGGCCGAAACGACCCCCATCAGCATGCGCGCCATCTGCTCGGCCGTGCGCGGGCTGATCACACTGCGACGGGCCACGCCGCCGAAGGTGTAGACGGTCTCGCCACGGGCGTCGCGGATCTCGCGGATGATCTGCGGGCGCATGAGCTGGCCGCCGCTGGCGATCGTCGCCATCGCGTAGTGAATCTGTAGGGGCGTGACGGCTACGCTGTAACCCGCCGGAATGCGGGTGATGTCGATGCCGCTCCACTTCTCGGGCGCGTGCAGGATGCCGCTGACTTCGCCGCCGAATGGAAAACCCGAGGCTTCGCCGAAGCCGAACGCCCTCGCGTAGTCGTGGAACTTCTGATCGCCGAGGCGCATCGCGAGCTGCGCGGCGCCCTTGTTACTGGAGTGCGAGATGACCTCCGCCACGGTGAGGGCGTGGTCGTAGGTGTGATCGTCGCGCATGAGGCGGCGCGGCTTGCCCTTGTAGTCCACGACGTCGGTCGTGCAGTCGAAGCGCGTCGCGGGGGTGACGAGGCCGTCCTCGAGCGCGCCCGCGGCCGCCACGATCTTGAAGGTGGAGCCGGGCTCAATGAGGTCGGTGATCGCGACGTTCTTCTGCTCCTCGAGCGGCGCCTTGTTGAATTCGTTGAGGTTGAACGTGGGATAGTTCGCCAGCCCGAGGATGAAGCCGCTGTGCGGATCGCTGACGATGATCGTCGCCTTCTCGGGTCTGAAGATCTTCGCGATCGTCTCGAGCTCGGCCTCGATGATGTGCTGCACGACCGAATCGATCGAGAGTACGATGCTGTAGCCGTCGGTCGCCGCGACGTCGCGGGAGCGGAACTGGGCAAGCTCGCGGCGCAGGCCGTCTTTCTCCGACTCGCGCCAGCCGTCCTGGCCGCGCAGGTAAAAGTCGGCGAACGCCTCCACGCCCGCGGCCGGAGCGTTCTCCTTGTTGACGAAGCCGACGATGTGGGCGGCAAGCTGGTTGCGCGGATACACGCGGGCGTAGTCGCGCGGTGGCGCGTAGACCCCCTTGATGCCGAGGGCGAGCACGTCGGCGTAGGTCGACTCTTCGATTCCCTCGCAAAGCTTGGCCCAACGGATCGGGCGCGCACCGGCGGAATCCGCGACGTCGTCGAGGTGTTCGTTGGTGACCGCAAGATTGACCGCCTGCGTACCGTCGGCGGCAGTGGGCGCCGGGGCGGCGGCGGCCGGGCGTGTCTTGGTCCGGAAAATACGCTCGAGCTCGGACAACGGCACCCCGATCAGTCGGGAGAGCTCCGGCCATTTCGGCTCGTCCTCAGGTCGCAGCACCTGAGGGTCGACGCCGAGCACGATGAGCGGCCGCGACGTCGCGAGGATGTCGCCGCGCGCGTCAAAGACGTCCCCGCGCCGCGCCTTTTCGATGATGATCGAGCGGCGCGCCCGGTCGACGTAGCGCACGAGGGTGGCGCGGTCGATCACGTGCAGGTGCACGAGTCGCACCCCGACCGCGGCGAAACTGGCGAAGACGACGACGGCGAGGAGGACGATGCGGTAGTTGGAGGCAAAACCCTTGGAGGACATGGGCTGGCTCTTCTACCGCGGAGCGCGGTCTGCGACCCGGAATCGAACCGGGGTCAGCCGCGCTGTTTCATCTCGAAAGATGTCGATGTTGCGCCGGGCCATGAGGCGCTGTTCGGGCGACTCGCTGATGCGCACGGTCTGCTGCTCGCTCGGACGCACAAGGCCGAGCGCGAAGAGCGTGTTCTTCTGCTCGAGCCGGTCGGGCGCCTGCTCCGCGGCGATGAGGGCCGAGGTCTCGGCGATGCGGCGTTCGATCTCGGCCAGCCGGCTCTCGTGGGCCTTCGTGGTGTTGGCTGTCACCGAGATCTGGTGACGCAGCCAGACCGTGCCGAGCCCGACGGAACCCGAAAAGCAGATCATGACCAGCGTGTAGACGAGCAGCTGGTTCACGAAGGCGTGGGTGTCGGACTTGTTCATCGGTGGGCGGCCGGTGACGGCCGAAAGATCAACGGGCGCGCGGGCGCGCGTCCCGTCCCGGGCTGCGGTCACCACTCCCGCGAAGAGAGTCGTTGAACACGCGAGTTGAGGATTGAGCCCCCCCGCGGGAGGGGTGGCTGCAGGCCGGGACAGGAACGGCGGACGGGCGCATGGTTGGAGTTAAAGTTTTCGCAGCGCACGGAGCTTGGCGGAGCGGCTGCGGGGATTGACGGCGAGTTCCGCTTCGCCGGGCGTGACGGGCTTGCGCGTGAGGGGCTCGGCGAATTTCTCCCGCAGGTCCTGCGGGCGGTGATCGTCGGCGCTCGCGGGCTGGCCGCAAAGTTTGCGGAAGAACTGCTTCACGGGCCGATCCTCGAGCGAGTGGAAGCTGATCACCGCGAGAACCCCGCCCGGGCTGAGGCGGGCGAAGGCCGCGGGCAGCGCGCGCTCGATGGCGCCGAGTTCGTCATTGACGGCGATGCGGATGCCCTGGAAGGCGCGGGTGGCCGGGTGAATCTTGGAAGCGTGCCGGTCGCGGGCCGGGATCGCGCTGGCGATGACGTCCGCGAGCGACGCGGTGCGGGTGAGCGCGCCGGTTCCCCGGGCTTCGCGGATCGCACGCACGATGCGGCGCCAGTGCGGTTCCTCGCCGTAGTCGCGAATCGCTTTGACGAGCATCTCTTCGGTGGCGGTCTCGAGCCAGCGCGAGGCCGGCACGCCGTTGCGCGGATCCATGCGCATGTCGGCGGGGGCGTCGTTGCGGAACGAGAAGCCGCGTTCGGTCTCGTCCAGCTGGAAGGAGGAGACGCCGAGGTCGAAGAGGATGCCGTCAAAGGCGCCGAGCTCGAGCTCGCCGAGGCGACCAAAGTCGCGGTCGACGAGCGCGAAGCGGCCGGCGAATTCTTCCCGGAGTTTTTCGGCGCGAGGTTGCGCGGCGGGATCGCGGTCGAGCGCCACGACTTGCACTCCAGGCGCCGCATCGAGCAGCGCCCGCGTGTGGCCGCCGCCGCCGAAGGTGCAGTCAAGATACCGGCCGCCCGCGCGAGGCGCGAGCAGGCCGAGCACCTCGGCGAGCAGTACGGGGTGGTGGCCGGGCGTCATGGACGACACAGTGCGATCAAGCAGCGTGGCGGTCATCGGCAGGATTGCGGGCGGCCCGGAAATGGACCGCCTGGTCGCCCGGCCCGGGCGCCGGCGCGTGGGCACCAGCGAGGGCGAGGCGGCGCAGCACGAGGCTCGCGCGCACCCGCGCCGTCACGGCGGGGAAATTCCGCCGGTGACCGAGGTGCGCCGTATTGAGCGCTGGCATACGTGTAGAAGTGATATGGGAAGGGTTCATCGTTAGATCCCGAAGCGGCGCATGAAGTCGGCCTGGCTTGCCGCCGAGGACTTCGCTTCCACGGCCGCCCAACGTTCGGGGCTGTAGATGTTGAACTTGCTCAAGGAACCGCTGAGGACGGCCTCCTTGCCGACGCCGGCGTGCTGCAAGAGCACGTCGGAAAGGGCGACACGGCCCTGCTTGTCGAAACTGAATGCCTGGGTGCGGGCAAAGAACGCGGCGATCTCGGCCTGCGCCGAGGCGTCGGAAAGCGGAACGGCGGCGATCTTCTCGTAGAGCTTCTCCACCTCGGCCGGAGGGAGGATGGAAATATAGCCGTCCGGGTTCGGTGTCGCGAGGAAGGCGTCGCTCTCACCGTGGGCGGAACGCCACGCCGACGGAATCGTGAGACGATTCTTGTCGTCGAGGGTGTGCCTGAAGAGGCCGGTGTAGAACGGTTTGCCTAGATTCGCCATGCGGGGTGCGCGCTATGTGCCCCAAAGTGCCCCATTTCATCCCCTTTTGACCCCCAAAGGTCAAGCCACGAGGCTCCTCCGAGGGGTAAAAACTTATTCACAATGCCGATGTTGGCGCGGGTTTGTCGGCCGCTCGGAACCCGAGAGCCTGCCACGAGCGAAAGTGCGCCGCGCGGGAGAAAGACAGGGCGCGACCTCCGGGCGAGCCGCGTTGGAAATGCGTCTTGCCGAAGAGGCGCGCTCGGAGTGCAGCCGTATCAAGAACCCGCAAGCTCCATGACAGCCGCTAGGAAAAAGCTTCAAGCGAGAGACGGCGTGAAAGATCGGGCTCGGTTTTGGCGTTATCAGCGCGTCGCCCGCACACACACCCCATCCTGTCCCCCGCCGACGCCATGGTGTCCGTTTCCACCCCAACCCGTCGCCAGCCGGCATTCGATTTCCGCCCTCCCCGCCAGCGTCGTTCACGGCGGGCGGAACTGGAAAGAATCCGGAGCACCCGCCCCGCGCCGGCTGCGAAGAAAAATGCGAGCGCGCGCAGCAGGCCGGACGAGGGTTTTTCGTCCCGAGCGCAAAAATCGCATGAAAAAATCCGTGGACTTCGGAAAAAAATTGACCGTTGCCATGTTACTGCATTGCAACTCGAGCGCTCCCACGAGCCGATCCGAAGAAATCTCACCCCGCCCCTGATTTCTCCCGACTGCACCGCTCGTCTGCCCCAATCAGCCTCCCTCCCCGCCGCCGGCCAGCGGCGTCCTTCCGTCGTCCGTCTTCCCGCAAGCCGCACCCCCGAGCCGCCCGCCCGGCTGCTGCGTCGGAAGCAAAAACACGGCCCCCTTTCCCCCTCCCGTTCTTTTCGCGCGTCCGGATCTCCAGCGTTCGAACCAGCGCTCCGGCCTCAGTAGTCGTTTCTTCAATACGTCTCGCCTGGCGGATGGCCGCCGGCTTCAGCGTCCGTTCTTTCCGTCTCCGCGGTCCTGCACCGCGGACGGTCCTCCAACTCAAACAATCCTGCCATGGTTCAAGTCAGCTATCCGGGTGTTTACATCCAGGAAGTGTCGAGCGGTGTAAAAACGATCACCGGCGTTGCGACGTCGATCACCGCTTTTTTGGGGCGCACCAACAAGGGCCCGCTCAACCGCGCCGTGCGTTGCCTCAGTCATGCCGATTTCGTGCGGACCTTCGCGGGCTCGCCCGTCGAGAGCGAACTCGCGCTGAGCGTGAAGCAGTTCTACGACAACGGCGGCGCCGATTGCTACGTCGTGCGGCTCGCGCGCAACGCCCGCAAAGCCGCCATCCAGCTCGAAAACTACGGTGGCACCGCAGTGCTGATCGCCTCCGCCAAGGCCGAGGGTCTCTGGGGCAACGGTCTGCGACTCGAGGTTGACTACAACACCCCCGCGCCCGGCGACACGTTCAATCTGCGCGTGATCCAGGAGGAGGCGGGCGCGGTGGTCGCCACCGAGGCGTTCACCAATCTCTCGATGGACTACACGTCGTCGCGCTTCGCGCCGGCGTTCGTTTCGCAGAGCTCGGCGTTGATCGACCTGATGCTCGACCCGGCTCTCGACAATCCGGCCGATCCGACGTCGGACTACCAGACGACCGCGAGCCTCCCCGGCTTCTCCGAATCGCGCCGTCCGCTCGCCGCCAGCGGCGACTCGATGAATGACGTCGCAACCGAGTTGATCAGCCTGCTCGCCGACGGACATGCATTTGAGATCAGCGTGGACAACTCCCCCTGGGTCGGCGTCAGCCTGCAGGGCCTCGCCTCCACCGGCGCCACGCTCGTCAACGACCTGCAGACCCGAATCAACACCGCCCTCTCCGCCCTCGTCCCTGCGCCGACCGTGGCGGTCACGATCCGCGACGACGGCGCGTTTGGGCAGTTCCTGCGCCTCACCGCCTCGAGCGGCAATCTCGCCAACGTCCGCGTGCGCCGCGCCCCCGCCAACGACCTCGCGTCCGTCCTCATGCTCGGCGCCGATAACGGCGGGGCCGAACTCTCGCGCTGGAGCGTCTTCCGTCCCGCCGCCAACGGGTTCGTGCTGCGCGTCGGCACGTCGGCCCTGGGGCTCGAGAACCTCCAGCTCCTGCCCGCCATCCAGCAGGGCACCATCACCGGCGTGACGATCGGCGCCGACCCGGCCATCGCCCTGAACGCCGCGCCCAACAATCTGATCACCACGCCGCCCGGCACCAATTTGTGGATACAGGACGCGGTCGCCGGCAGCGTCACCGGCAACAACGACGGCGTGCGGGAAAAGCTCCGGATCATCGCCTCCGCGATCACGAATGCCGCGGGCGGTCACTACCGCGCCGAGGTGCACGGCTACCAGCTCGCCATCTACCCGAAGACCGGCACGTTCAACGAGGCGCCGGCCGCCGTCACGTTTGCCGGCGTCGGCATTCCCGCTCTCACGGCGAACACCCGTCAATACAAGCTGGGTTTCGACGGCACGAGCGCCTTCGCCACCGGCGGCAGTTTCACGCCCGGCACGACGACCTTCTCCAACGCGGACGATGGCGCCGACGGCGACGCCCCCGACTTCGCCACCTACGTGGGCGATCCCGTCCAGCACACGGGCATCCATGCGCTGGATACGGTTGATCTCTTTAATCTGATGGTGATGCCGCGCGACGAAAACGTCACCGCCACCGACCGGCTCGACGTCCTCGGACCCGCGAGCGTCTACTGCCGCTCGCGCCGCGCCTTCCTCATCGTCGAGGCGCCGGACAACTGGACCGGCGCCACCGGCCTGCCGGCGGTTGTCCAGAACACCGCGCTCATCGACGACGTGCGCGCCCGCGTCGTCAAAGACCACAGCGCGGTTTTCTACCCGAAGATCCGCGTCAACGACCGCGGCGTCGTCCGCACCGTCGGCTCCGGCGGTGCCATCGCCGGCCTGATGGCGCGCACCGACGCGAGTCGTGGCGTCTGGAAGGCCCCCGCCGGCACCGAGGCCGACCTGCGCGCGATCTCGGGGCTTTCCGTCAAGCTCACCGATCTCGAGAACGGCGTGCTCAACAAACTCGGCGTCAACTGCGCACGCTCGTTCGTCTCCGGTTTCGTCAACTGGGGCGCGCGCACCCTCGAAGGCGCCGACGATCTCGGCTCCGAGTGGAAGTACGTGCCGATTCGCCGCCTCGCGCTTTTCATCGAGGAGTCGCTCTACCGCGGCACGCAGTGGGTCGTCTTCGAGCCCAACGACGAACCACTGTGGGCAAAAATTCGCCTCAATGTCGGCGCGTTCATGAACGGGCTCTTCCGTCAGGGCGCCTTCCAGGGGAGCACGCCGAGCCAGGCGTTTTACGTGAAGTGCGACGCCGAGACCACGCCTCAGGCCGACCGCAATCTCGGCATCGTCAACATCGAGGTCGGCTTCGCCCCGCTGAAGCCCGCCGAATTCGTCGTGATCAAGATCCAGCAGATCGCCGGCGATCTCAGCTAACCCCCGCATCAGGAGACCACGTTTATGGCCAAAGGATTTGTCACCAACGCGCACCGGATCGATCCGTACAAGAACTTCAAATTTCGCGTCATCCTCGACGGTAAACCCGTGATGGGCGTCAGCAAGGTCGGCGCGCTCAAGCGCACGACCGAGGTCGTCAAACACCGCGACGGCGGCGACAACAGCACCGACCGCAAGTCGCCCGGGCGCACCAGCTACGAGGGGATCACGATGGAGCGCGGCATCACCCACGACCTCGAGTTCGAGCGCTGGGCGAACCTCGTGCACTCCTTCAGCGGCGACGCCGCCATGGACCTCGTGAACTACAAGAAGGATCTGACGCTCGAAGTGATGAACGAGAAGAACCACGTGGCGAAGCGTTACTTCCTGCATCGCTGCTGGGTGAGCGAGTTCACCGCCATGCCCGATCTCGATGCCAACGCCAACGCGGTTGCGATCGAGACGATCAAGATCGAGCTCGAAGGCTGGGAACGCGATCCGGAGACGAAGGAACCCGACGAGAAAGCCGCGGGCGCAGCGCTGAGCTAGACGGCCGCGAAAGCCTGATTGCCAGCGAGCGATTCGGAGCGCGGGCCACTGGCCCGTCCTCACCGGATGCACGGGAGCGCCCGTGCTCTCATCGCCCGCAAACAAGCTCCTTCGCGCCATCCGCACCATGTCCACCGCACCCCAAACCTCCGCATCATCGCGGCCGGCGCTCCCACCGGCGCGGCCTTATGGAATCATCCCGGCCGATCTCGCGGTCGATTTCGACCACCCCGATCGCGCCGCGCTGACGACCCGCCTGCTCGCGCGCTGCGCCGCAGACGAGTCACTCGCCTTCGCCGCGCGCGAGGAGGCCGCGTGGGACCTGCCGGTGAGCACGCGCATCGCGAGACTCTTGCGTATCCTGGAACTCACGACAGACGACCCTGCGCTGGCCGTGGCCCTCCGTTGCCCGCACGCGAACTGCGGCCACTCCTTCGAAATCGCGCTGCCCTTCGCCGCCCTCGCTGCCGAGGCGCATAAGGACGACTCGGCGGGACGGATCGTGTCGTTTCCCACCGGCGACGCCGCACCACTCGCATTCCGTCTGCCCACCGGACGCGATCTCGTCGCCTGGCGTCGGCACGCCAGCAACAACCCGAGCGACGGACTCGGCATGATCGTGCGTTCCCTGGCCGCCGAACCGGCCGCACTCGTGGAGCTCTCCTCCGAACAGCTCACCACCCTGGCTGCCGCCATGGAAGCCGCCGATCCCCTGGTGGCTTTCACGGTCGAGACGTCGTGCCCGCACTGCCAGCGCAACGCCACGCTCGACGTCGATCTGGAAGCGGTCGCGTTGCGCGAACTCGGCCGGATCCGTCGCAAGATTCTGCGTGATGTGCACGCACTCGCCACCCGGTACGGCTGGACGGAAGCCGATGTCCTCGCGATCCCACCGCGCCGTCGCGCCGAATACCGGCGGATGATCGCCGACGCCGACAACATCTTTCCATGAGCGGCTATTTCCAACGTCTCCTCAAGGCCGCTAGCCTCAACGCCCCAGCTCCGTCAGTCCCGGCGGGACTGGTTCCCGAGATCGTGGAACTACATGAAGAGTCATCTTCGCAGCCAACGCCCCTCGCGCCGGCCCCAAGTCCGATCGTCACCGTCGACGCCAAATCGAACGTGACGCCTGTAAACACTGCCGTTCGTATCCAGAAATCGGCGACCGCGGCGGAAGAGACGGTTTCGTTCTCAACGCCTTTCATCGGCAATCATTCCGCCCCGCCACCCCCGCCGGTGCATCCAGGCGCGGCTTCCGCCGAGCGCACCGAGGTTCCAGCGCAGACCGCCGCCTCCGCGGCCGCCGACGTTCCCCGCGACGTCATGCAGGCGGTCATGAAATGGATCGCCGCCGGCCAGAACCCACCGGCGCCGGAGGCCCCGGCCTCGGCGGTCGCCGCTCCATTATCAGCACCCGTCGCGCCCGAGCCGGCGGCGTCCGTCCGTCCCGCCCCGGTCGCGCCCGAACAAACCGCCGAACGCGTCATCGAGATTGTCGAGGAGCATCTCGATTCCGTTCCGACGCCAGCACAACCGCCGGCTCCGAGCGTCGCCACCCCAGCCCGGCCGCCAACGAACGCCGGAGCCATCGCGACCGACGGATCCGTGAACGTATCCATCGGCTCAATTCACGTTCGCGTGGAAACGCCGCCCCCGCCCTCCGCCCCTCCGCCGGCGCGGGCGAGCCGTCCCGCAGACTCATCCCGTCCCGCGGCCGCGGGGGCGCCCGCCCGGAGCGCCGGTCTGTCCCGGCTGCGGCGGCACTACTTCATCCCGCACTGATCTCCGTCGCCCGCCATGGCCCTCGCCAACACCAGCCAAGCGATCGGCGCCGTCACCCGGCTCATCGTCG
>DASWVO010000213.1:0-11777 GCA_036406235.1 Opitutaceae bacterium | reverse complement strand
CCCGATTACGAGAGCACGATTCGCGACAAGGTGCAGGCGCTCAAGACACCGCACATGCCGCCGGTGCTGACGCGAGCGGCGCAGATGGTCGAGAAGCTGCGTGCCGATATCGTCGCGCCTCCCCCCAAGAAAGTGGAACCTGAAGCTCCTGCTCCGGAGGTGAAGCCGCAGCCCGTGGAGGTGCACGCTCCCCAACCGACCCCGGTTCAGCTCGCGCGGGAAATCATCGGGCCGATTCTCGGCCCTCTCGCGACCGGAGGCATCGTGATTGTCGTGGTCGTGGCAATGTTGTTTCAGCGCGAGGATCTGCGCGACCGGTTGATCAGACTCTGCAGTGCGGGCAGACTCAACGTCGCCATCCAGGTGCTCGACGACGCGGCCCGCCGCGTCTCGCGTTATCTGCTGATGCAGCTCGTGGTCAACGCCTCCTATGGCATCCCCGTGGGCCTCGGCTTGTATTTGATCGGCATCCCGAACGCGCTGCTGTGGGGCCTGCTCGCCACCCTGCTGCGGTTCATCCCCTTCCTGGGACCGTGGATCGCCGCCCTTTTCCCGATCGCACTCGCGGTCGCGGTCGATCCCGGCTGGACCAAGCTCGCCTACACCCTCGCGCTTTTCGTCCTGATGGAGGTGGTGAGCAACAATATCATCGAGGTCTGGCTCTATGGCTCCGGCACGGGCATTTCGAGCGTGGCATTGCTCGTTGCGGCGGTTTTCTGGACGTGGCTGTGGGGCCCTGCCGGGCTGTTTCTCTCCACCCCGCTGACCGTGTGCCTTCTGGTGCTCGGCAGGCATGTGCCGGGACTGAAGTTCCTTGGCGTGCTCCTCGGCAGCGAGCCCGTGCTTCCACCGGACGCTCAATTCTATCAACGCATGCTTTCGATGGATCCGGAAGGCATGCTGGACTTGGCGTCGAAGTTCATCAGCGAGCGCTCCGCTGCCGCATTCTATGACGAAATCTTCATCCCTGCGCTGACGATGGCCGAGGCCGACCGGCATGCCGGCACCCTCGCCGAACGCCGGCAGAAGTTCATTTTCGAGACGAGCCGCGAACTCATCGAAGAGTTGGAGCGCCAGGGCTCCGCCGATGAAGAGACGCCGCCGGACGCGGCGGGCATGACGTCGGGCGAGCAACGTCCTGCGCTCGTCATCATTCCGGCAAGCGACGATGCCGACGAACTCGCCGCCCTCATGCTCCGGCACCTCCTGCGCGAGCGGCGTATCCAAGCGACCGTTACAATGATCACCACTCCACCCGACGACACCCGCGCCCTTGTCGCCGGCGACCGCGCGGAGCTCGTGGTCGTTTCCGCGGTGCCGCCGGCGGCGGCGATCGGTGCACGCCGGGCCTGCCGGCGGCTGCGGCGCTACGGCACGCGGGCGCCCGTCATCGTGGGCATCTGGAGTCGGGAGACGACAGCCGCCGAATCTCAAATCCGGCTGCAGCTGACGACGGAGACGGTGGTGACTCAGCTCGCCGACGCTGCCCTTCGGATTGAAAGACAGAGTGAAGCCGAGGTGTCGGCCGTCGACGCCCGCAGCGCGCCGGAGACTGCTCCATCCGCGCTTCATCGGCGGGAACCCGAGCCGGCGATGTTGTTCGACAGTGTGATTCGTGAAGTGGCACAGGTCTTCGAGGTGCCGGTGGCGCTGGTCAACCTCGTTGAGACCGATCAGGCATTCTGGCGGGCGCATGCCGCCCACCGGCCGCGGGAGGGACCGGTGCACAGCGAGCCCACCGAAGACCTGTTGTTGCGCGATCACGTCGTCGCCACCGACACCCTCCTCGTGGTCGAGGACGTAACCAAGGACCGACGGTTCACGAGCGACTCATTTTTGATCGAACGCGGCATCCGCTTCTACGCTTGTGCCCCGCTCCGCACGCAAAACGGCCTGACCGTCGGATACCTGTGCGTGGTCGATACGCGGGCGCGGCAGATCAACGATCAGCAAGAGGCGCTCCTGAAACAGCGCGCGACCGACTTGATCGCCGCCTTGGAGGCGTCGGGCACGAGCCAGGCGCCCTTGCCGGCGGACCCGCTCAGCTCATAGCCCACGCTGCGGTACCCTCGCGTCGCCCGGGCCCGTCGAGGTCGTTGCCGATTACCACCGCGTCTACCGGGCGAGAAGCTTACGGCATGACCACGAGGGCGGAACCAGTGAATCCACTATAACAAGTTTATTGCCCCTGCCGGACCGTGCCGCTCAATGCAAGCGACTAACCCACGAGGATTCTCGCGAAGCGCCGGGAAAACACATCACACCCATGGGCCTGACGTTACATCATCGTTGCTATGCGCCAGATACCCTGACCGCCCAGGCGGCGAACGCGATAGTACAGCGTTGGTATGAAACAGCGGAACGCTTTGCCGCCGAGCAGCGGATCGAGCAAGTGCTCCCGATCAGCCACGAGCCCGCTGACTTGGAACGGTGGGCCACGATGTGGAAGATCCAGCCGCATCCGGCGGACGCCGAAAGCTCGATGGGCATTCAAGTCCGACCGCTGGCCGGGTGGGTGTTTCCCGTTGAGATCGGCAGTGACTGCGAGCTGCTCTGGATCGGACTTTGCCGCTATCCCGCGACCGTGACGCACTCCGGTCGGAAGGTGCCGACGGCACTCGGCAACGGATGGCGCTTCCAACGGTCGTGCAAAACCCAGTACGCCAGCCTCCACGGCTGGGAGCACTTTCGCCGTTGTCATGTGGCCGCACTCGATCTGCTGCAAACCGGCCGCCATCTCGGTGTCCGGGTGCACATCGAAGATGAGGGCGGCTACTGGCCGGGGTGCGACGAGGCCAAGCTGCACAGCGAGTTGACGCGCATGAATCGCGTCGTGGCGGCCATGGCCGGAGCGTTGAAGGACGAAGCCGAGTCCTCCTCCCAGCAGAGTGGCGCCGTCGATTCCCCGATCTTTCGGCACCCGCAGTTCGAGCGGCTCGAGGCCGAGGGCAAACACGAGCATCGCGAGGCCGTCGACGCCGCGATCCGCGCTTGGCGCGAGGACCAAAGCGCGTGATCAGCGCGTGCGCACAACTCCCCGGCTTTCGGGCGTTTTTCCCGTCCGAATCAGCTCAGGCTCTGGATGATTTTGATGATCGGCAGGAACAGCGCGATGACGATCGTGCCGACCATCACCGCCATGAAGACAATCATGATCGGCTCGATGATCGCGGTGAGGCCGGCCACGGCGTTGTCCACCTCGTCATCGTAGGTGTCGGCGATGCGGCCGAGCATCTCGGGAAGCGCTCCGGTTTCCTCGCCGACTTCGATCATCGATGTGACCATGCCGGGAAAAACGCCGGTCGATTCGAGCGGCCGGGCCACGGTCTCACCTTCTTTCACGCGGTCATGCACGACGTTTAACGCGTCGGCGACATAGATGTTGCCGCTCGTGTCCCGGGTGATGTGCAGGGCCTGAAGGATCGGCACGCCGGATGAAAGCAGTGTGCCCAGAGTGCGGGTAAACCGCGCAATCGCCGCTTTGAGCGCCAGATCGCCCAAGGCCGGCACGTGGATGGCCAGCCAGTCGATCGTCCGCACGCCCGCCTTCGTTTTGGCGAAGAACTTGAACGCGACGTAGCCGACGGCGAGCAATGCCAGCGTCACCAGGATGTTGTTTTTGACAAAGTTGGAAACTGAGAGAACGGCCAGGGTGAGTGCGGGCAGGGACTGCCCCTTCAACAGGCTCGCGAAGATGCTCTCGAATTTCGGGATCACGAAGACCATGAGCGCGCCCACGATACCGACGGCGACGCACACGATGATGATCGGATAAGTCATTGCTGACTTCACCTTGCCTTTGATCTTCTCGGCCTTCTCGAGAAACCGCGATAGACGGTCGAGCACGACATCGAGCACGCCGCCGGCCTCGCCGGCCTTGACCATGTTGATATAGAGTCGATCGAAAACCCGCGGATGCTGCGCGAGACCGTCGGAGAAGTTGCCGCCGGAGCGGATCGTTTCGGCGAGGTGCTCGATGATGGGCTTGAACGCTGGGTTCTTTTCCTGCCGGGCGAGCACCTCAAGGCTGCGCATGATCGGCATGCCGGCTTTGACGAGCGTCGCGAGCTGGCGCGTGAAGAGGGTCAGGCCCTTCTGGCTGACCGGGCGGCCGATCGTAAACGCCTTCCGGGCGGGTTTCTTCCCCTCGACGGCGGTCGTCGTCGGCGTGCCCTTTTTTCGCGAATCGGTTTTGACGGTGACGTCGAGAACAATGGACGTGGGCAGGAGACCCATCGTCTTCAAGTCGACAGCTGCCTGCTCGGAGTTGGGGCTGTCGAGAGAGCCCTTGCGCTCCTTGCCGGAGGTGGACTCGATGGCTGTATAGGTGAACTTTGGCATAGGGGAAAGGGGCGGGAATTTTCAAATTTTGATTTTCGATTTTGGGTCACCGTCAACGCGCTCCGGGGGTTCGAAAATTCCAAAATCCAAAATCGAAAATAGCATCAGGTGTACTTCACGACTTCCTCGATCGTGGTGGCGCCGTCGAAGATCGCGCGCAACCCGTCATCGCGCAGGGTGCGCATGCCCTGCTCGAGCGCCTTCTGCTTGATGACGAGCGTGGGCGCCTTCTGCACGACGAGTTCGCGGATCGGCTCGGTCATGCGCAGCCACTCGTAAATGCCCATGCGTCCTTTGTATCCGGTATTCGAGCACACCTCGCAGCCGCGTCCGTAGTAGAACTCGCGGTTGCCGATATCGACCGGGTCAATCCCGAGCTGCTGGAGCAAGGTCGCCGGCGGTTCGTAGGCGGTGCGACACTTGGGGCACACCCGCCGCACGAGGCGCTGCGCCAGCACGGCCTCGAGTGACGACGCGATCAGGAACGGTTCCACGCCCATGTCGACCAGCCGGGTGACGGCGCCGGCGGCGTCATTGGTATGGAGCGTCGAGAGCACGAGATGCCCGGTGAGCGAGGCCTGGATCGCAATCTGCGCGGTCTCGAGGTCGCGGATCTCGCCGACCATGATCACATCCGGGTCCTGACGGAGGAACGAGCGGAGGGCCGCGGCGAACGTCAGGCCTACGCCGTGATTCACCGGCACCTGCATGATTCCCTCGATCTCGTATTCCACCGGATCCTCGGCCGTCAGGAGCTTGAGGTCAGGCGTATTGATCACGCGAAGACCGCTGTAGAGCGTCGTCGTTTTGCCCGAGCCGGTGGGACCGGTGACAATGAAGATGCCGTTGGGCCTGCGGATGACATCGTGGATGCCTTCGAAAACGTCCGCCGGCATTCCGAGCTGGGTGATGTCGAGCTGGACCGCGCTCTGGTCGAGCACGCGCAAGACAACCGATTCGCCGAACTGCGTGGGCAGAGTCGAGACGCGCAGATCGACGGGCCGGCCGGAAAGCGTCAGCTTGATGCGACCGTCCTGGGGGATGCGGCGCTCCGCGATGTTCAGGTTGGCGAGCACCTTGATGCGGGAGGTGATCGGCAAAGCGAGGTGCTTCGGCGGCGGCGCCATCTCGTAGAGCGCGCCGTCGATGCGATACCGGATCTTGAACTCGTGCTCGAAGGGCTCGAAATGAATGTCCGAGGCCTTGTCGCGAATCGCCTGGCTCAACACGAGGTTGACGAAGCGGACGATGGGCGTCTGACCGGCCATCTGCTCGATGTCGGTCTCGGAAAAGTCCTGTCCGGCCTCGTCGCCGGGCGCTGAACCGGAGATCTCCTTGAGGAGCGCGTCAATGTCCTCTTCATCCTCGCCGTAGTGCTGCTTGATATACGCCTCGACCCGTGCCGGATCGCAGACGACCAGACGGACGTCCTTGCCCAGGGCGAAAGTGAGATCGTCGATGATCTGGCTGTTGAACGGGTCGCTCGCCAGGAGGTCGATGCTCTGAGGGTCGGCCCGGAGGGGAGCCACTCCATACATCCTCGCAAGGCCCGGCTGCAGGAGCGCAACGGCGTCCGGCGGGAGCGAATTGGGCAGATCGCGCGCACTCTCCCATCCGAGATGTCCGGCGAGGCGTTCGAGCAGCGTGTGGCGTTCAACGTAGCCGAGCTCGACCACGAGGTCGGCGAGCGGTTTGCCGGTGGCTTTGTGTTCTTCGTTGAGGTCCTTGAGCTGCGCCTCCGGAACAAGATCCTGGTCGCGCAAAAATTCGAGGACGGCCGTGTGATGGCTTTCAAACATAGGGGACGGCCCGGTGGCCGATGGAAAGCGGACGATAGACTGGAGCGGGACGCTGGGAGTCTAGTGCTGGATGAGGGAGTTGAGGTTGGAGCTGAGTTGGAGGGATCGCGCGACGCGAATGTCGAAACCGACCGCCACGATGCGCTAGAGCGCCTTTAGCTGGAAGCCCATGTTCGCGAGCTTCTCGCGCATGACGGTCGGATCCTGCGCCTTCTCCAGCGCCTCATCGGGCGAGACCAGCTCGCGATTCACAAGGCTCATGAGATGCGTATCCATCGTGATCATACCGAGCGCGGCGCCGGTCTGGATGTCGGAATTGATGCGGAAGGTCTTGTTCTCGCGAATCAGCGACGCGATCGACGTCGTGTTGATCATGATCTCGTAGCCGGCGATCCGGCCGCCGCCGATCTTCTTGCAGAGCACCTGGGAGATGACCGCCTGCACGGAGGACGCAAGCTGGGTGCGGATCATATCCTTCATGTTGGCGGGAAACGCGTCGACGATGCGGTCGATGGTCTTGGCGGCGCCGTTGGTGTGCAGCGTTCCGAACACCAGGTGGCCGGTCTCGGCCGCGGAGATGGCGGCTTCGATCGTCTCGAGGTCTCGCATTTCGCCGACGAGAATGATGTCGGGGTCCTGGCGGAGCGCGCGGCGGATCGCCTCGGAGAAGCTCGGCACGTCCGCGCCGATCTCCCGCTGGGTGACGATGCACCGCTTATGCGGGTGGTAATACTCGATCGGATCCTCGATCGTGATGATGTGCCCCTCGCGGTTTTCGTTGATGTAATTCACCATCGACGCGAGGGTCGTGGACTTGCCGGAGCCGGTCGGCCCGGTGACGAGGATCAGGCCGCGCGGGCGATAGAGCAGCTCGCGGATCTTGTCGGGCAGGCCGATGTCGCGCAGGCCGAACATCTTGTTCGGGATCTGGCGCAGCACGAGCCCGTAGTTTCCCTTCGACTTCAGGACCGAAACGCGGAAGCGGGCTTTGTCGAGGTAGGCGAAACCGAAGTCGGAGCCGCCCTGGAGCTTCACATTCTGGAGATGGGCGTCGGGCGTGATCGAGAGCATCAGCTTCTCCGTGTCGGACGGCGTGAGTTGGGGGCCGTCGATCGGCGTCATGCTGCCGCTGATACGCAGGGACGGCGGCTGGCCCACCTGGCAATGAAGGTCGGAAGCCCCCTGCTCCACCATCAGCTCGAGCAGGTCATTCATTTCGTAGCTCATAGGACGCTTGCGGGATTGTGGTTGTTCGCTGGACCGGCCGGCGCGGCGGGACCGTCACCCAGGATGACTGCCAGAGACGCGAGGGGAATTCCGGATACGGTAAAAAGCATACGAAAGCGAGTCGTTAACTGGCGTCGCCAACGGTGATCGACACGACCTCCTCGATGGTGGTCAGGCCGGCGGTCACCTTGCGCACGCCGTCTTCGCGCATGGTGCGCATGCCGAAGGCGCGGGCCTTGTCGCGCAGCTTCGAGGTGCTCTCGTTTTCGTAAATCATCCGCTGAAGCTCCTCGTTGATCTGGAAGATCTCGAAGATGCCCATGCGCCCGCGATATCCGGTGCCGTTGCAGTCCGGGCAGCCCTCGCCCTTCATGAAGGTCGCGGCGGCGGCCTGCTCGGGGTTGATGTTGAGCGCCCGGAGTTCGCGCAGGTCGGGCGCGTAAGCCCGCTTGCAATGCCGGCAGATCTTGCGCGTCAACCGCTGCGCCATCACGGCGCGAAGCGAAGTAGACACCAGGAAGGGCTTTACTCCGATGTCGATCAGACGCGTGACAGCGCCGGGTGCGTCGTTGGTGTGCAGCGTCGAAAACACCATGTGGCCCGTGAGCGAGGCATTGATCGCAATCTCCGCCGTCTCGAGGTCGCGGATCTCGCCCACCATCACGACGTTCGGCGCCTGGCGCAGCATGGCGCGCAGCGCGCTCGCAAAGGTCATCCCGACTTCATGGCGCACGGGCACCTGATTGACGCCGGCAAGCTGGTATTCCACTGGATCCTCGACCGTGATGAGCTTGCGGTCGGGCTTGTTGATGTAATGGAGACAGGAATACAGCGTGGTGGTCTTCCCCGAGCCCGTGGGACCGGTGACCAGAAAAATGCCGTCAGGCAGGCCAATGACGCGCTCCATCACGCTCTGGTCGTCGCTCAGGAAGCCGAGCTCGGGCAGCCCGAGCTTCAGTCCCTCCTTGTCGAGGATGCGCATGACGATCGACTCGCCATGGACGGTCGGCAGCGAGGAAACGCGCAGGTCGATCGATTTGCCGCCCATCGCGATCTGAATGCGGCCATCCTGCGGGATGCGTTTTTCCGCGATCGAGATGTTCGCCATGATCTTCAACCGCGAGATCATCGCCAATTGGAGACGCTTCGGCGGATTCTCGACCTCGAGCAGCACGCCGTCGATCCGGTAGCGGACGCGAAAACGCTTCTCAAGCGGCTCAAGATGAATGTCCGACGCCCGGCGCTGAATCGCTTCGAGGATGATCGAGTGAACGAGCTTGATGATCGGCGCGTCACCGTCCTCCACCGACGGGCCACCGGCGAGGCCCTCGGCAGCCGTGGTGCTCACGGCGACTTCGGCGTTCGGATCGGAAATCGAAAACTCGTCGAGCAGTTGATCGATCGACTGCGTGTCCTTGCCGTAGAAACGGTCGATGGCCTGCTTGATCTCTTCGAGCGGGGCGACCACCGGCTCGATCGTCAGCTTCAACACATGACCGAGGCTGTCGATCGCGTCGACGTCGAGCGGGTCGCTGATCGCGATGCGCAAGGTGCCGCCCTCCTTCGCGAGGGGCAGCGCGTTATACCGGGCAGCCAGCGCACGCGGCACTAGGTTCATCAGCTCCGTGCCAATGCGCACGTGCTGCAGCTCGACGAGCGGCATGCCGAACTCGTCGGCCAACAGGCCGGAGAGCTGGCGCGAGGTCACGATCTTTTCGGCGATCAACACATCAATCACCTTCGGCGGAGCGACGGTGAGATCGGTGTGTGCGGCGACGCGGGCGCGAGCGGCCTCGAGTTGAGTGGATTTCAGCACGCCCTTGTCGAGGGCGAGCTGGATGACAAAATCATCGGCGGAAGTCACGGGGGGAAGTCGTTTAGCCGATCCGAAACTGTATGGGCGGAAGTCGGGGCGCGGAAAAAGCGGGGGTTAGCGGTTCAAGCTCATCAAGAACTCCGCATTTGATTTGGTCTTCTTCAAGCGCGTAATGAACATTTCCATCGCCTCGACGGGCGGGATGCCCTGCATCGCGCGGCGCAAACCATAGACGCGCAGCATCTCGTCGGGGTGGTAAATCAGCTCCTCCTTGCGCGTGCCGGAACGGTCGATGTTGATCGCCGGGAAGATGCGCTTGTCGGAGAGGCCACGGTCGAGGTGGAGCTCCATGTTGCCCGTGCCCTTGAACTCCTCGAAGATCACCTCGTCCATGCGCGAACCGGTGTCGATCAACGCCGTGCCAAGGATCGTGAGCGAGCCGCCGCCTTCGATGTTGCGCGCGGAACCGAAGAAGCGTTTCGGCTTTTGCAAGGCCGTGGCTTCGACGCCACCCGACATAATCTTGCCGGAGTTGGATGCGAGCGCGTTGTAGGCGCGGGCAAGACGCGTGATCGAGTCGAGCAGGATCACGACGTGTTGCCCCATCTCGACGAGCCGGCGCGCTTTTTCGATCACCATCTCGGCCGCATGCACGTGGCTCTCGGGCGCCTCGTCGAACGTGGATGAGACGACTTCACCGCGCGTGTGGCGCTTGAAATCGGTGACCTCCTCGGGGCGCTCGTCGACCAGGAGGAGGATGAGCTTCACGTCGGGGAAGTTGTTTGAGATCGAGTTGGCGATGTTTTGCAGGAGGACTGTCTTGCCGGTCCGCGGGGGCGCGACGAGCAGGCCGCGCTGACCGAAGCCGACCGGCGTGAGCAGATCGACCGCGCGCATCGAAATATCCTTATGGATTTCCGGCGCCTCGAGCAGAATGCGCTTGAGGGGATAATACGGCGTAAGCTCCTCGAAGGGCGTGACGGCCGCGATCTTGTCGGGGGCCGTTCCCATGACCGAGCGGACGCTGATCACCGCCGGGCAGCGCTCGCCCGCTTGCGGCGGGAGCGCGAGCGTCTCGACCAGGTGGCCGCGCTTGAGCCCATAACGCTTGATCAATGACTCCGGCAGGTACGCGTCCTCTGGATACAGCCGGTAGTTCACGTGCTCATGCACTATGAAACCGTGGCCCTTGTCAGTGAGGTCGATCCACCCGCGATCGGTAATCGGGCGCTTCTGGTCCGCGGCGAATTTGAAAACCGCCTCCAACCACTGCTTGCGGCTCGGCACGCCCTCCAGTGCGACCCCGAGCTTGCGCGCGTAGGCGCTGAGGTCGGAAAGGTTGAACGCGTAAAGCTGCTGCAGCTGGACCGGTTCACCATGGCCGGAGGAGATCTCCACCGCCTGGGCATCCAAGGCCGCGGTGTCGGCAAAGCGCGCCGGGTCGGGCAAATCGCCATACGTAGGCTGCAACGCGGGCGGCGGAGGCTGGGCCGGATGGCGGCCCTCGCGAGACGCCTGCTTCTCGAGCCACTTTTGCTTCTTCTTATCCTTTTTGCGCTCCCACCACGGCTTCCGATCTCCTTTTCCGCCATCAGGCCCACCGTGCGTCGGGGCGGGTGTCGCCGCAGGCGCCTCGGGGGCCGGCACCGCGACAGCCGCAGGCTCCTCGCGGGTTGCCGACTCGACCTTCTCCAGGGCCGCCGGCTCGCTGGTGCGATCGCTGGGCGTAAAAATCTCGCGCGCCTGCGCGGGCATTGCTTCGCTGGCCGGCTCGGGGGCCGGGGCGGGAACGGCTTCCACCGGCGCAGGCGGTGCCTCGACGGCGGCGGGCGGGGCCGGCGGCGCCAAGTCCAGCTCGGGCGTCGCACCGACATCGGTCGCAGTAGCGGCCTTCGGGGCTTTCTTGGTGCGGGCGCGCGGCGGGCGGGTCGTGGTCGCTGCACGCTTGGTCGTCTTGCGGGCCTTGGAGCCCGTTTGGGAGGCGGCCTTTTTCTCGGAGTCTTCCATGTTAAACAAATCGATGTAAAAGGGGTGGCAACGCGGCCGATATCCGGCTCATGTGCCGGACCTTACAGAGGGTGGGAGCGCTCCCGGATCCCTCGGTCACCGCCCGCTGGCGGAGACTGCCAGCGAGGTCAGGAGTCGCGCGACTTGCGCGCGGAGAAAATCCACAGAGCCGTCGTTCGACAGCACAAAGTCTGCTTGCTCTATTTTTCGTGCCAAAGGCAATTGCTTTGAAATTCGTTGCTCGGCGAGCGCTCGGGGAATGCCGCGCTCCTCCAGCCGGGCGAGTTGCAAAGCGGAACATGTGGCTACGCACACGGTGAAATCAAACCAATTTTCCAGCCCGGCTTCGAAGAGGAGTGGGACTTCCACGACCCAGTTTGCGGCGGGATCGGCGGCAAACAACTCACGCCAGCGGGCAAACAGTCGGGGATGCAACAGACCCTCCAGCCACACGCGCTGCGCATCGTCCTTGAACACCACCCGCGCGACGGCCGGCCGGTCGACGGCGCCGTCGGGCTGCAATACCCCGTCGCCAAATCGGGCCCGGAGCGCCGCGATCACTTCCGGGAGGTGCAGTAATTCGTCCC
>DASWVO010000212.1:0-24882 GCA_036406235.1 Opitutaceae bacterium | reverse complement strand
CGCTGTGGGTCGGGCTTTACGCCCGACACGGTCGGATGTCGGGCGTAAAGCCCGACCCACAGGAGCAGGCCCCAACCCACTTCCACCATGAGCACGCATCTCAAAGAACCGCCTCGTTCCCCGGGCGATCCGGCCTCCGGCCAGGAGCCCGCGAGCGTCATCGACACCTCGAAGATGAGCCAGGCCCAGCGTGACGCGCTCGAGCTCACCGAAGCCGCGCGGGGCGCGTCGGGCTACCGGAGTTTCGCGGGCGATCTCTTCATGGGCCGCTGCTCGCTCGAGCATGTGTATCCATTCCCGGAGCAACCGCCGGCGGACAGGGAGGCGGGGCGGCCGTTTCTCGACGAACTCGCGCACATCCTCAAACACGAAGTCGACGCCGACCGCATCGATGCGGAGGGCGAAATCCCGGACGCCCTCATCGAGCGCCTCGCGAAGCTTGGCGCATTCGGCATCAAGATTCCGAAGGAATACGGCGGACTCGGACTCTCGCAGACGAACTACTGCCGCGCCGCGATGCTGCTCGGCAGCGTTGACGGCAACCTCACCGCGCTCCTCTCCGCGCATCAATCGATCGGCGTGCCGCAGCCGTTGAAGATGTTCGGCACCGAGGAGCAGAAACGAAAATACCTGCCGCGCGTGGCGCACGGCGAAATCTCGGCGTTCGCGCTCACCGAGACGAGCGTCGGTTCCGATCCGGCGAAGATGACGACCCGCGCCGAGCCAACGCCCGACGGAAAATTCTTCGTGATCAACGGCGAGAAACTCTGGTGCACAAACGGGACCCGCGCGGGTGTGATCGTGGTGATGGCGCGCACGCCCGACAAGCTCGTCAACGGCAAGCCGCGCAGCCAGATCACGGCGTTTATCGTTGAAATGAATACGCCCGGAGTGGAGGTGGTCACGCGCTGCCGTTTCATGGGCCTGCGCGCGCTCTACAATGGCGTGATCCGTTTCACGAACGTGAAGGTGCCGCGCGAGGCGATCATCGGCGGCGAGGGGCGCGGGCTGAAAGTCGCGCTGACGACGCTCAACACCGGCCGTCTCACGATTCCTGCCGGCTGCGTGGGTTTCATGAAGCGCTGTCTCGATTACGCGCGCGTGTGGAGCGGCGAGCGCGTCCAGTGGGGCGCGCCGGTCGGCAAGCACGCCGCGATCGCCGACAAGCTGGCGCGCATCGCCGCCAACATCTTCGCGTGCGAGTCGATGGTGCTGCTCACCTCGGCGCTGGTCGACCGTGCGCACGCCGACATTCGCGTCGAGGCGGCGATGTGCAAGATGTGGGGCTCCGAAGCGGCGTGGCGCGCGGTCGATGACACGATGCAGATTCGCGGTGGGCGCGGTTACGAGACGGCCCAGTCGCTCCGCAACCGCGGCGAGCCCGGCGTGCCGGTCGAGCGGATGATGCGCGACAGCCGCATCAATCTCATCTTCGAGGGTTCCTCGGAGATCATGCGGCTGTTCCTCGCGCGCGAGGCGCTCGATCCGCATTTGAAGGTTGCGGGCGGGGCGCTCGACTCCCGCCTGCCGAAGCGCCGGCGGTTCGCCGCCGCCGTCAAGGCGGGCGCGTTCTACGCCCGCTGGTATCCGGGCCTGCTGCTGCCGGCGGGCGGTGCGCCGCGTGGCGTCGCGCCGGAGCTCAGGCCGATGCTCGTTTACGCGCAGAAAACCAGCAAACGCCTCGCCCGGGTGCTCTTTCAGGCGATGCGTAAATATGGCCCCAAGCTTGAACGGCAGCAGCTGCTGCTGGGGCGCGTGGTCGACATCGGCGCGGAGTTGTTTGCGCTCACGGCGACGGCGCTGCGCGCGGACGCATTGCTCGCGCGCAACGATCCGATGCACCCGCGTGGCGAAGTGTTGCAACTGGCGCAGTGCGTCTTCGCCGAGGCCCGCGGGCGGATCGCGGCGACGTTTGCCGCGCTGAAGCACAACAACGACCGACGCAACTATGCCCTCGCGCAGTCGCTGCTCGAGGGAAAGCACGCCCATCTGCGCAAGGGGATCGTGTAGCGGCCGGGACGTGCGGCCGACCGCTGCGCACTTCAATCCCGCCGCCGGCGGCGATGCAGCCAGAACGCCCCGAGCGCGGCGCCAAGGACGAGGGCACCGGTGGCCGATGGCTCGGGCACCGGCTGGAAGGGGCTGATCTGACCGTCATAGGCGGACCAGGCGCTCCCAGCTTCGTGGCCTTCAAACGTCACCGCAGCGAGATTCGCGGATGTCGGTGCGAGGGACGCATAGAAATAATCGGTCGCTTCCGTCCAGTTGCGAATCGTGAGCGTGGCGCCTTCGGCGATGGTGATCTGGCCGGCGTAGATGAAACTTTCGCCGTGCGTGCCGAAGTCGATGATTGTGTCACCGGTGATCGTGAGTGTGTCGATCGTGAGATGCGACGTGCTCAGCTCGAGCAGTCCGCCGGTGAGCGTGAGCGAGCCCAGCGTCGTCGTGCCGGCGAACGTGAGGTTCCCCGAACTGGCAAAGGTGAAGGCGTCGACGTTGGCGATATTCTGGTCGAAGGCGACGTTGCCCGCCCCTTCCACCGTGATGTCGTGCTTCACCTGATCATTGCCGCCCTGCACCACGGTGCCGAAGGTGAGCGTGTGACCCGCGAGGTTGTGGCTGATCCGCAGGTCGCTCCGGAGTCGGACCTTGGCGGCGATCGTCGCCTCCGTGTCACTGCCGCTGACAAACGTCAGCACGGCGTCTTGCGTGCCGTTGTCGAAGGTCAGCCAGTTTCCGGTCACGGCGTCACCGCCCGTGATCCTCAGCGAGGAGACCGTCTGGGCCTCGGTGCGCGCCGGCATGAGCGCAAGCAACATCCCTGCCGCAAGCGTTGCCAGCGCTGTCCGTGCGGGACGGCGGCTGGAGCAGCCGAAGAAGTTGAAAGGCAAAGGCATCGCTGGCGACGTTCGCGAGAAAAGATCGGCAGTGCGGTGGCGAATTAAAGGGTGGAAATTACCTACTTGGGGTGAAAAACCCCCTCAGGTGAACCCTAGGATCAGGAGGCGTGGCTTTGCTGCCACGCCGCCACCACCGGCCAGTCGGCGGGAGCGAGGTCGAGCGTCTGCAGTGCCGCGGCTGTGACCCATTGCACGGCGACGTGTTCATGGGGATGCGGCTCCGGGCTCGCGGCAGCCAGTCGCGCGACGAACGGAATCATCTCGATCGCAATCGTTCCGTAGTCGTGCGTCGACCGGTCCAGCGCGCGGGTGCATTCGATCGCGCAGCCGAGTTCTTCGCGGATCTCGCGCGCGAGCGCGGCGGCGGGCTCTTCGCCGGGCTCGACCTTGCCGCCGGGGAATTCCCATTTCAGGCCAAGATGTTTGTGCGGCGGGCGCTGGGCGACGAGCACGCGGCCGTCGCGTTCGATCAATGCACACACCACCGGAATCGGAGAGGACGCGCTCACAAACAACACGGAACACGCCGGCCTCCCCGGCGGAAAGAGCGGAATGGGTTCGGGTCACCGGTTTTCAGGTTCGGGAGAGCGGTTGTTGCAACTTTTCCGGGTGCCGCCGGGTTCTGGAGTCTATGAAGACCTTCTGGTTAACGACGTTGAAAGTGCTCCTGGTGATCGCGCTCGCGATCCTGGTTTTGAAATTCTGGCCGCTCCTGGCGGTGCCCGCGCTGCTCGCCGCCGTGCTGATGCTCGTCTTGGGTGGCGTGGTGGGAGTGGCGGCCGCCATCATCATCGCCGTCGCGCTTGCCGCGCTCGGAGGCGCCGCCGCCGTGGTGTTGGCGATCGTCGGCGCGATCCTGCCGCTCGCCCTGCCCGTGCTGATCGTCCTCGGCATCGTTGCGCTCATCCGCTCCCTCACGCGCAACGATCACCATCATCCCAACCACGCGTAAGCGTTGGATGGAACGCCGACCGGACCGGATGTCTGGTCGTCCATTGTACGGCGGAGATTGCCGGCGGGCGGTTTTTGGCATGGCGTCGCGGGCGCGGCCGGGCTCAATCGCGGGCGTCATGGCGAAACAGGCGGAGGATCCGCGCACGTTTATTTCTCAGGTGAGCCTGGTCGGGCGCGGCGGCGGCACGGTGAAGAGCCTGCGCGGGTTCGACAAGAGCCGGCACTCGGTCCCGGACGCGGTCAATGCCGCCACCAGCAGTTTTCTGGCGCGCTTGTGCGCGGCGGAACTCGCCGAGGAAGGAGAGCAGTTTTTCCAACGGACGCGCGCCGCGCTCGCCTACAAGCGCAAAGACATCGCGCTCGACGTGACGAGTCCGGCCGCGGTGCTGACAACGAAGGACTTCGCGTTCGAACTGGCCTATGCGCTCGAAGAGCGCGACCCGGCGAGCTACTTGGTCACACGCACGCTGCACAGCCTGCGCAGCGGCGAGTTGCTCACGGTGCCGGAGTTCGACGGGTTGTTTGCCGGACTGTTTTCGGGAATCGTGTTCGGCCTCGCCAAAGGCGTGCGCGTGGAGGCCGTGATCGATGCCGTGGAGGGTCTCGATGAGGATGGGGCCGATGACCAAGAAGGCGGCGCGGACGACGAGCCGCGGCTGAGAGTGGACTACCCGTCGGACTGTCGCCAGTGCACGCTGACCATCGCGGGCGTCGAGGCCGAGGTGATTTGCGACGGAGCGACGCTGGAAATGCGTTTTGCCCGCAACGGCTCGCCGAAGGAGTTGATCGCGGCGTTCGCCGAAGTGCGCCGGGCCTTTGCGCTGACGAAGAACAAGGCGCTGGCGGGACTGCTGGGATAGAGAGCGGGCGAAACCCCGGCCGGGATCGCGGCGCGAGGCGACGACATCGCCAGCGGGGCCGGTCTATGGCGGCGGGGAGGTTTTTCCGCTCCGTAAACGCGAAGGCCCGCGATGGGGCATCGCGGGCCTCGGGGAAGGGGGGGCGGTTGCCGATTCGGCTCAGCCTTTGATCATCTCGGCGACGAAGGAGCGCTCTTCGACGAGCTCCTTGTTGGTCGCGGCGATCTTGGACTTGGCGAAGTCGTCCATCGTGTAGCTCGTAATGACTTCGTAACTACCAGGTGTGGTCGTGCGGACGGGCATGCCGGCCCACACTTCGGGATCGAAGCCGTAGAGGCCGTTGCTCTTCACCGCGATCGAGTGGATGGCGCCGGGCGTCACGAGGCTGCGCACGTGATCAACCAGGGCATTGGCGGCGGAGGCAGCCGAGGAGGCGCCGCGGGCGGCGATGATTGCGGCGCCGCGTTTGCCGACGGTCTCGCAGAACGGGCCCTGCAGCCAGGCGGTGTCGGTGATGACCGAGGTCGCTGGCTTGCCGTCGATCGTCGCGTGGGCGAAGGCCGGGAACATGGTCGGGCTGTGATTGCCGTAAATGAAGATGTCTTTGACGGCGGTGAGATCGACGCCGGCTTTTTTGGCGAGCTGGGTTTGCGCGCGGTTCTGGTCGAGGCGCACCATGGCGGTGAAGCGTTCGGCGGGCAGACGCTTCGCCTGGCTGGCGGCGATCATGCAGTTCGTGTTGGCGGGATTGCCGACGACGGCGACGCGCGCGTCGTCAGCGGCGACGGCGTCGATGATCTGTCCCTGGGAGATGAAGATCCTGCCGTTGTCCTTGAGCAGGTCGGCGCGCTCCATGCCCGGACCGCGGGGCTTCGCGCCGACGAGCAGGGACCAGTTGGCGTCCTTGAAACCGACCTTCGGGTCGTCGGTGAGGACCATCCCCTTCAGCAGCGGGAATGCACAGTCGTCGAGCTCCATGGCCACGCCTTCGAGCGCCTTCATCGCTTTCTCGATGGGGGCCTCGATCAGTTGGAGAATCACCGGCTGCTCGGGGCCAAACATGGCGCCGGAGGCAATGCGGAAGAGCAGGGCGTAACCGATTTGACCGGCTGCACCGGTGACCGCGACACGAATGGGTGTTTTCATAAAGAAAGACGAAGGGTGGAGTTAATCAGGAGTGCGGCCGAAGTGACACGCACGAATTGCCAAACAGCGCGCACATTTAGGTGCGCTGTCGCTGGACATGAGCAACTTTGTTGCTGGCGTTGTCAATGTGCCCATGGTGTGAAGACCCCAACGTATCCAGTATTGCATGAAGAATCCCGTCCGTGCCCGCCGCGAGGAGGAAAAAGAGAAGCGCCGAAAAAGCATCCTGGATGCCGCCGAACGCGTGATCGCCCGGCACGGCTGGGAAGCGACCAACTTCGGCGAAATTGCGAAGCTTACGCGGCTGAGCCGCTCGCTGGTTTACGTTTACTTCCCGACGCGCGACGACCTCTTCCACGCGATCGTCGACCGCGGCATGGCGATGCTCGAGCAACGATTCCAGGCCGCGATCGCGAAGCAGGGGACCGGGATCGAGCAGGTGATGGCCCTGGGCCGCGCCTACTATGAATTTTCCAAACGGGAGCCGTTTTACTTCGACCTGCTTTCGCATTTCCAGGCGCGGCAGCTCGACCCGAAATCACAGTCGATGTCCGAGGAGAGTGCCAACACGCATGGGCGCTCGTGCCTGCGAGCACTCGCCCAGGCGATCGGCACCGGGATCGCCGACGGCACGATCCGCAAAAGTATCGGCCCGCCCGGGCTCGCGGCGTTCGCGATCTGGGCCTTCACGCACGGGCTGATCCAGATCTCCGAGCGGAAGGAGCCCCTGCTCAAGCAGGACTTCAAGGTCAGCGCCCCGCAGATGGTCGAGCACAGCATGGCGCTGCTGCGCGGCGCGCTCGTCGCGACGGACTGACGATATAGTTGTCATAAAGGTAATAGTTGACAGAGTGTCAAAATAGAACGACGTGTCAGCGCCATGCGCTGGCCCGTGTCATTTTTTCTCGTTGTTGCGTTGAGTGGGAGGCTGGGGCTTGCGTCCGCCTCCGGTGCGGAGGCTCCGGCCCCGAGTGGCGCGGCGGCAAACGTGCCGGCCGCGGCAGCCCGCTACGTCGAGGAGGCGTTTACGCGCAACCTCGCGCTCCAGGCGCGCACACTAGACGTCGAGTCCGCTCGCGCTCGACTCGCTGAGGCGCGAAGCGCCTACCAGCCGCGGCTCGATTTCGTGGCGCGCTACTCGGTCGCCGACGGCGGCCGCACGATCGACGTTCCCGTGGGGGATTTGCTCAACGGCGTGTATCGCACGCTCAACGACTACCTGCGCAGCCAGGGCCAGCCGGCGGCATTTGCGCCGGTCGAAAACCAGTCGATCAGTCTGCTGCGCGAGCACGAGCAGGAGACGAAGCTGCGGCTCACGCAGCCGTTGTATCGGCCGGCGATTCCGCGGGGTGTGCGTGCGCAGAAGGCCACGCTTGCCGCGCGCGACGCGCAGCTGGCCGCCTATCGCCGCGAGCTCCGGCTGGCCGTGCTCTCCGGCTACTATGGCTACCTGCAGGCCGAGGCGGCGGTGGCGACGTTGGATTCCGCGGAGCGCCTCACGGCAGAGGCCGTGCGCGCCAACCGCCTGCTGCTCGAGACTGATCGCGTGACGGAAGACCGCCTGCTGCGCGCCGAGGCCGACGCACTGGCCGTGCGCCAGCAGCGCGCGGAGGCGGAGCGAGACCGCAATCTCGCGCGGTCTTACTTCAATTTCCTGCTCAACCGTCCGCTCGAGTTGGCAATCGAGCACGTATCCGATGACGAATTACGCGGGCTCACGGAGGTGCTTCTGGCCGTGGAGAGCTCCGGCGCGCCTGGACCTGACCGCCGCGAGGAACTGGTGGCATTGCAGCATGCCGTCGCGGCGGCGAGCGCGGCGGAGGACGCGGTGCGGGCACGCTTTCAACCGGCGCTCGACCTCGCCGTCGAGGGCGGCATCCAGGGTGAGAACTATCGCACCGGCGGGGACGCTAACTTCGTCCAAGGTTCACTGGTTGCGAGCGTGAACCTATGGGACGGTCGCGAGCGGCGCAGTCAGCTTCAGCAGGCGCGGATCGAGCGCCGGCGCGCGGAATTGGAGCTTGAGGATACGCGTCAGCAGCTCGCGCTGCAGGTGCAGCAGGCGAGCGACGAATTCGCCGCCGCGACGGCCGCCCACCGCACCGCGACGCGGCGTCGCGAGGCGGCCAGACGGGTTTTCGAGTTGGTCACGCAGCGCGAGCGCGAGGGTCTCGTGAACCAGCTGAGTTTCCTCGATGCGCGCAACGAGCTCACGCGCGCCGAACTGAACGACGTCGTCACCCGCCAGCGTCTGTTCATTGCCGCCGCGGCGCTCGACCGCGCGGCCGCCCTTTCTCCTCTCCCATGAAAATGACCGCTTGTCTTTGCTCTCCGGCTGTACGGCTGCTCGCGCTGGGCGTTTTCAGCGCGGCCTGCGCGCTTGCGCCGGTTCGCGCCCAGTCGCCCAAGCCCATCCTGGTGCGGACTCAGCCGGTGAAATATTCGACCGAACCCATTCCCATCCATTTGAGCGGTGTGATCTCGCGCAGGACCGAGGCCGATCTGTCGTTCAAAGTCGGAGGCGTGGTCGAAACCGTTTCGGTGCGCGTCGGTGATCGCGTGACCAAAGGCCAGGTGCTGGCGCGACTCCGGCTCGACGAGATCGAGGCTCAAGTCACGGCTGCGCAGAGCGCGCTCGACAAGGCGCGTCGTGATCTCGGGCGCATCGAGCGGTTGCAAGCCAACGCGGTGGCGACGCTCGAAAACCTCCAGGACGCGCGCACCGCCGTCGAGGTGGCGGAATCGCAGCTGCGCATCGCGGAGTTCAATCGTCGTTATGCTGTCGTCACCGCCCCGGCCGACGGTCGGATCCTGCGGCGGGTGGCGGAGCCGGACGAACTCGTGAGCGCGGGACGCGCCATTTTAGGTTTCGCCGCCGAGGCGGACGGCTGGCTCGCCCGGGCGGGACTCGCCGCAAAGGACGCGGCGCGGATCCGCGTCGGCGACATGGCGGACGTGGGCTTTGCGGAGGGCCGGATCGTGCAAATCTCCGAGGGCGTGGATCCGGCCACGCGCACGGTGCCCATCGAAATTTCGGTGGCCGAAGTGCCGGCTAGCGTGCGCTCGGGCGCTGTAGTCAGCATTTCCCTACACCCTCAGGTGGTCGAGCCGCGTCCCGAGGTGCCGGCGGCGGCGCTCGTCGAGGGCGCGGGCGGCCAGGCGAGCCTCTTCCTAGTCGAGGATGGGGAGGCGGTCGCGCGCCGCGTGGCGGTGGAAGTTGAGGCGCTCCAGGAAGCCGGTGCTTATTTGAAAACTCCACTGCCGTCCACGGCGCGCGTGGTGGTGCAGGGAAGCGAATATCTGCACGACGGCGCTGCGGTTGAATTGCTGGACAACGTCGCGGGGACGAGGCCGACGGCAGTGCAGGGGGCCGCGACACGATGAAGCTCACCGACTACGCGGTTCGTAATTCCCAGTTCACGCTCATCGTCTGCGTGTGCCTGATCGCGCTCGGGGCGATCTCGTTCCGCAGCATTCCGCGGATGGAGGACCCGGCCTTTAAGGTTCCGTTTTTCTCCGTTCTTGCGGTATATCCCGGCGCGAATGCGACCGACATCGAGCAGCTCGTCGTCCGGCCGCTCGAGGATGCGTTCAAGGAGCTCGATGATCTCGATCAGCTCCGCACGACCGTGAAGGACGGTTACGCCAACATCCGCGTCGAGTTCCTCTACGGTGTCGATCCCGACAAGAAATACGACGAGGTGCTGCGTCAGGTGAATGTCGAGCGTCCCCGGCTCCCGGAGGGCGTCGTCGACATCGACGTGCGCAAGGTGCAGACGATCGATGTCGCGGCGATGCAGGTGGCGCTCGTCTCGCCCGACGCGAGTTATGGGCGGTTGCAGGATCTCGCGGAGACGTTGCGCAAACGCTTCGAGAGCGTGCCAGGCGTGCGGGAAGCGCGAAAGCATGCGTATCCGCTAAAGCAGGTACGCGTGTCGCTCGATCTCGACAAAGTCGCCCAGCTGCGGCTCCCGCTCGGCCGGGTGATCGAGGCGGTGCAGGGCGACAATGCGACGATCCCCGGCGGGGCGGTAGAACTCGGCGAGCGGCGCTTCAACCTGAAGACGAGTGGCGCCTACGCCGATCTTGAGGAGGTGCGGCACACACCGGTCGCCGGAAACGGCGCAGCTGTCGTCTACTTGAAGGATATCGCCGACGTGCGGTGGACGACCGAGGACACCGAGGTGTTTGGCCGCTACAACGGCGAGCGGGCGGTGTTCGTGACGGCGCGCCCGCGGGCGCAGCAGAACCTGTTTGAGCTCAGCCGGGCGGTGCGGGCGGAGATCGATGCATTTCGCGAAACGCTTCCAGGGGACGTCCGGCTCGAGATCGGCTGGGACCAGTCGCACAACGTCGGTCAGCGGCTCGGCCAGTTGCAGAGGGATTTTCTCATCGCCTTCGGTCTCGTGCTGCTGACGGTCCTGCCGCTCGGGTTTCGCGCATCGGCCCTGGTGATGATCTCGATTCCGCTCTCGCTGGCGATGGGGCTTACGGCGCTTTACTACACGGGCTACAGCCTGAACCAGTTGAGCATCGCCGGCAGCGTCATTGCGCTCGGGCTGCTCGTGGACGACTCGATCGTGGTGGTGGAAAACATCGCGCGCTTCCGTCGGATGGGCCACGGGCCCGTCGAGGCGGCGATCCAGGCCACGCGGCAGATCACCGTGGCGGTGGCGGGGACGACGGCGACGCTGGTGTTCGCGTTTCTTCCGCTCCTGCGCCTGCCGGGCGGCCCGGGCGAATACATCCGCTCCCTTCCGCTCTCCGTGGTCTTCACCGTGCTCGCGTCGCTGCTCGTCGCGGTGACGATCATTCCCTTGCTGGCCAGCCTCTGGCTGCGCGGGGATGAGAATCCCGAGGGCAACGCCCTGTTGCGCCTGCTTCACCGCGGAATCGAGCGCGGCTACCGGCCGCTGTTGCACCGGTGCATGCGGCATCGCGTCGCGACGGTCGTCGTCGCCGTTGTGCTGGTGGCGGCGAGCGTTTCGCTCGTGCCGCGGATCGGCTTCTCCCTTTTCCCGAAGGCAGGCGTGCCCCAGTTTCTCGTGCAGATCGAAGCGGAGGAGGGCGCTAGTATTGTGGCAACGGATACTATTGTGCGCCACGTCGAGGAATTGCTGGCGCATCATCCGGCCATCGCCCGCACCTTCACGACCGTCGGAGACCAGAACCCGCAGGTCTATTACAACGTCGTGCCTGAGGCGCCGAAGGCGAACATCGCGGAAATTTTCGCGACCCTCAAAGCCTACGATCCGAAGACGAGCCCGGCCGTGCTCGCCGGTCTTCGACGCGACGTTGAGCGCATTCCCGGGGCGCGCATCGTCGTGAGGGAGTTCGAGAACGGTCCGCCGATCGAGGCGCCGATCGCCGTGCGGGTGTTTGCCGACGATCTCGATCAGCTCGCCGCACAGGCGGCGAAGGTCGCGGAGATCCTCGCCGGGATCGAGGGAACCGAGGCGATCAACAATCCGCTGCGGGTGCGCCGCACCGATTTGCGGGTCGCGATCGACCGGCCCGCGGCGGCTCTCCTCGGCGTGCCGCAGGCGGAGATCGATCGCGCGGTGCGTCTCGCTTTCGCCGGACTCAACGTCAGCCGTTTCCGCGAAGGCGACGGCGACGAATACAACATCCAGTTCGCGCTTCCCCGCGGAGAACGGGCGACGTTCGACAACTGGACGAAGATCCAGGTGCAGTCCGTGAACGGTGCGTACCTGCCGCTGGCCCAGGTCGCCGGGCTGACGTTCGAATCGGCGCCGCCCGTCATCCAGCGCCACAATCGCGAGCGCTCGGCGACGGTCACGTCGTACGTGAGCGATGGTTACAATGTGGGGCGGCTCACGCGCGAGGCGGGCGAGCGCCTCGATCGGAGCGAGTGGCCGGCGGGTGTACGGTGGGAGTTCGGCGGCCAGGTCGAGAGCAGCCAGCGTAGTTTCGGGGACCTTACAGGAGCGATCCTCGTTGCGGCGTTCGGCATCCTGGCCATCCTCGTGCTCGAGTTTCGCAGTTTCCGCGGCACGGCGATCGTGGGATCGGTCATTCCGCTGGGCTTCATCGGCGGGCTCGTCGGACTCTGGCTCGCAGGCGAGACGCTGTCGTTCACCGCCGCAATCGGCTTCGTGGCGTTGATCGGCATCGAAATCAAAAACTCGATCCTACTCGTCGATTTCACCAACCAGCTTCGGGAGCAGGGCGTCGAGTTGCGCGAGGCCATCGAGCGGGCGGGGGAGATCCGGTTCCTGCCCGTCGTGCTGACGACGCTCACCGCGCTTGGCGCGCTCCTGCCGCTCGCCCTTTCCGGCTCCGGCCTTTACGCGCCGATGGCGGTCGTGATCATCGGCGGGCTGATCAGTTCGCTGCTCCTGTCGCGGCTGGTGACGCCGGTGCTCTATTCGCTCATACCGCCGCCGATGACGGCGAAACCCGCTTCGTCCTGAACGTCATGAAAAACTACCATCAAAAGACGGCGCTGATCACCGGCGCGTCCTCCGGCATCGGCGAAGCGTTCGCCGAGTGCCTTGCCGAGCAGGGAGCCCATCTGATTCTCACGGCGCGCCGGCACGACCGACTCGCGACGCTGGCGGACCGGCTGCGCCACCACGGCGCGAACGTGACGGTGATCGTTGATGACTTGATGGATCCGGCCGCGCCGGGTCGCTTGCATGACGAAATCGAGACGCGTGGGCTGACGGTCGATCTATTGGTTAATAACGCCGGCTTCGGCAGCGGACGACGTTTCGACGAGGACGATCGGACACGACTCGAAGACATGGTCGACCTGAACGTGCGGGCGCTCGTCGCACTGACACGCCTGTTTCTGCCGGCGATGCGAGCGCGCCGGGAGGGCGGCGTGATCAACGTCGCGTCGACAGCGGCGTTTCAGCCCGTGCCGTTCATGGCGACCTATGGCGCGACCAAGGCGTTTGTGCTGTCGTTCTCGGAGGCGCTCTGGGCGGAGTGCGAACCGGTGGGGGTTGGCGTGCTGGCGTTGTGCCCGGGTTACACCACGTCGGAATTCCACGCCATCGCCGGCTCCAGGGTCGATGGCATCGCCATGGTGCCGGCGCGGCGGGTGGCGGAGGAAGGGCTTCGCGCGCTGCTCGATCGCAAATGTTACCATGTGGTTGGCGCCGGCAACTACGTGGTGGCGCAGACGCCGCGTTTTTTTCCGCGGCACACGACTGCCCGGATCGTGCGCGGCATGTTTGCCAAACGTGTGTCGGCGGGTTCAGCCGGTGCCTGACGCGCCTCGCATCTTGCGCGAGGCGACCACCGTCTCTCAGCGGAACCGCGGCGCGAGGGCGGCGTAGATTTCGCGTACGAGCGCTTCTGTCGTGGCCCAGTCGATACAACCGTCGGTGATGCTCACGCCGTAGCGGAGCTTTTCCTTGGGCTGGGGGAACGGCTGGTTGCCGTCGCCGAGATTGCTCTCGATCATGGCGCCCATGATCGAGGTGTTGCCGGCGGCGATCTGCGCGAGAATTTCGCGCATGACCTCGGGCTGCCGCGCGGGCTGTTTTGAGGAGTTGTCGTGCGAGCAGTCGACGAGGATCGACTGGGGGAGGCCGGCCTTGGCGAGGAGCTGTTCCGTCTGCGCGATGTGAGCGGGCGAATAATTCGGGCCGGCGGTACCGCCACGAAGGACGACGTGGCAGTTGGGATTGCCCCGCGTGACGATCGCGGACGCGGCGCCGTCGAGATTGATGCCGAGGAACGTGTGCGGCTGGGCGGCGGCCTTGATGGCATTGATCGCGGTCTGGATCGAACCGTCGGTGCCGTTCTTGAAGCCGAGGGGCATCGACAGGCCGGAGGCCATCTGGCGGTGCGTTTGGGATTCGGCGGTGCGGGCGCCAATCGCGGACCAGCAGATCAGATCGGCGATGTATTGCGGCGTGATGGGGTCGAGCAGTTCGGTGGCGGTCGGCAGGCTGAGATCGAGCACCTCGCGCAAAAACGTGCGTGCGAGCCGCAGGCCGGCGGCGATGTCATGCGAGCCGTCGAGGTGGGGATCCATCACGAGGCCTTTCCAGCCTACGGTGGTGCGCGGCTTCTCGAAATAGACGCGCATGACGACGAGCACACGGTCGGATACGTCGCGGGCGAGGGCGGCGAGGCGCTGCGCATATTCGCGCCCGGCGACGACGTCGTGAATCGAGCAGGGCCCGACGAGGAGGACGAAGCGCTTGTCGTCAGTGAAGATCACCCGATGCAGGTCCTGGCGCGTGCGGGTGATGAAATCGGCCTGGGCCTCGGTCTTGGGCAGCTCTTTCAATAGCTGCGCCGGCGAGGGCAGGGCGCGGGTTTCGACGACGTTGATGTCGGACGTGCGTTGCATGAACCGTCCAAAGTGGGCGATTCGGCCGTCGCGTCGCAAGCCTGTGGGTGGAGACGATCGCCGGACCCGGAAAAGAAGTTGGCCGGTCGCCTACCCCTAAGCGACCGGCCATTTGCTTTCTTAGTTACCCCAAAACTCCCGCTAGGCGGGAGAAGTGGAAAAATCTTATGGTGCTAGTGATAGTCTTTGCGCAGGCTCCGTCAATACAAAGTTCTCAAAATCTTTCAACTTATCCCCTAAGTCACTTTCATGGAGGAGAATAAAATCTTGAAAAACCCTGGCGGAAATCTTGGGCGCCATTCCTACATGCCCGTTTCGTGGCTCCGCGTGACCGGCGAAGACGCATTAGCGTTTCTACAGGGGCAGTTTACGCAAGAGCTGCGCTCTCCGGCCGCGGCGCCCGTCGCTTACGGCTTGTGGCTCAACCAAAAAGGGCGCGTGTTGGCGGACAGTTTTGCGCTGCGCGTCAGCCCTCGGGAGGTGTGGCTGCTAAGCTACGCTGCGCCGGCCGCGGTGATCCGCGAGCGCCTCGAGGCGTATGTGATCGCCGACGATGTCACGGTGGAGGATGTCTCCGGCGGGTGGCGGGGTGTCGCGATCGTCGGGGCGGAGGCCACGGAGTGGTTGACGGCGCGCCTCGGCGCGCTGCCCGCGGCGGGCGAGTTCGCCCGGACGGAAGCAGGATTTTTGTTTCGAGGCCGCCGGGAGGCGGGGGAGAGCTGGGAATGGCTGGTTCCGGGTGGTGCGCCGTTCCGGCCGGATCTGGCCGACCTGCCGGAGCTCGCGGCGGAGGAGATGGCGCGCCGGCGCATCCTCGCGCGTATCCCGGAGATCCCGACCGACGTCGGCCCGGCCGATCTGCCCAATGAGGCGGGGCTCGAAGCCGTGGCGATTTCCTACACCAAGGGGTGCTATCTGGGGCAGGAGGTGATGGCGCGGCTCAAGGCCATGGGCCAGGTGCGCAGGCGTCTGCTGGGTATCTCGGGACAAGGACCTGCGCCCGCCGCGCCCGCGCCCCTCTTCCAGGCGGGTCGGAAGGTGGGTGAATTGCGCTCGGTGGTGCCGGTGCAGCCGGGGCTTGGTGGCGGCAGCGTGGGTTTGGCGATGCTCACGATGATGGGACTGGACTCGCAGGCGCCGTTGACGCTCGCGCCCGACGGGCCGGAGGCCTTTACCTTGCTCGATCAGCCATGACCGAACGCGATCAGCTCATCGCCCTGTGCGCCCGTTTCGGCGCCGGGCCCGCCCAGGCGGCGACCATGGCCGATCAGTTGTTGAAACGCTGCGCTCAACTCGCCGTCGAGCGGGGCATTCCTCGCACCGAAGCGATGGCCCATCTGCTGCAAATCCTGGTCAGGAGTCGCCGCGGCGAGCCTGTGCCTGGCTTTGAGGGCGTGGCGAAACCCGCACCGCCGCCACCCTGAGGCCGGGCGCTGGCGGTGCGTGGCAGGCCGGCCGATGCTCCGTTTGAAAGTCTTCGTCAGGTTGCTCGGAAACCCGTTGACGTGCCTCGCGGAGTTTGGGCAATTGGCGGCTCGCCATGCAGTCAAAGCTCACTGCCCTCTTCCAGAAAGTCTATGGTCGCGCTCCCGAGGTTATTACGCGGGCGCCGGGTCGCATCGAGTTCATCGGAAACCATACGGACTACAACGGCGGCACCGTTCTCGGCGCTGCGGTCAATCATGGCGTGTGGGTGGCGCTGGCGAGACGGACCGACGGCGAGCGCCGGTTTTTCAGCGAATTTTCCAGTGATGGCCTGGTCACCCTGCCGGTAGGCGGGCTGCAGAAGCAGACGGGCCCGTCCAACTGGGTGAATTATCCGCTCGGGGTCATCGCGGCACTGCCCGCCTTCGGACTGCGCGCGCCGGAAGGTTTCGACTATGTCGCGGCGTCGGATCTGCCGACCGGCGCCGGGTTGAGCAGCAGCGCGGCGATCGAGCTCGCCTCGGCGCTCGCGTTCCTCACCGCCACCAACCAACAGCCCTCGCGCGAGACGGTCGTGAAGGTCGGCAGGCACGCCGAGAACAATTTTGTCGGTGTGCCGTGCGGGATCCTCGACCAAGGCGTGTCGGGCTTCGGGAAGAAGGACCACCTGGTGTTCATCGACTGCCGCGGACCGCGTTTTGACACGGTGCCGATGCCGGCCGATGCGCATTTCTGGATTTTCAACACGCACACGAAGCACGCGCTGGTTGACGGCTTCTACGCGGCACGTCATCGCGAGTGCATGGAGGCGGCGAAGGCGCTTGGCGTCGGCCTGCTCGTCGAGGCCACTCCCGCCGCCCTCGAGGCGGCGAAAAGCGCGCTCTCGCCGGACGCCTTCAAGCGCGCCCGGCATGTGATCGAGGAGATCGCGCGGGTCGACGCCACGGTCGCGGCGCTCAAGACCGGCGACATCGCCGCGGTCGGCCGGCTGCTCACGGCTTCGCACCGCAGCTCGCAGCAACTCTTTGAGAACAGCACGCCCGAGCTCGACTTTCTCGTCGATATGCTGGCGGCGATTCCGAACGTCCATGGCGCGCGCCTCACTGGTGGCGGGTTTGGCGGCGCGGTCATGGCGCTCACGAGCGGAGCGTTCAGCGGTGCGCAGGCGACGGCCGTGGCCAACGCCTACGCGGAAAAATTCGGCGAGAAGCCCGACGTGCTGCACATGCAGACGGGCGACGGCGCGCAGGTGATCCAGGCGTAGGTTTTTCGCGCCGCGAAAAACTAAAGCAGCGCGCCCACGCTCGCGAAGTAGGCGTCGACCCAGCGGTGGGCGGCGAGGAAGTAGATCGCGCCGGCGATCGCCAGCATGGGGCCGAACGGCACGTGCACGCCGAGCGCGAGGTCGGCGGGCTCGCCTTCAGGCGTCTCGGCGCGCGGCGTGATCGGCGCCCTTTTTCCCGCGAGCTTCTGCCACACCAGCGCGATCGCAAACCACACCGTGCCGACGATCGCGCCGCCAAACACCGCGAACACGGCGCCCTGCCAGCCGCAGAAGGCCCCGAACGCGCCGACGAACTTCACGTCGCCGAAGCCCATCGCCTCCTTTTTCAGCACGCGCTCGGCGACGAGGGCGATCCAGAGCACCAGCCCGGAGCCGACGAGCAGCCCCTGGATCGACGTAGTTCCTGACCGGATACTGTCGATGGCGAACAAGCCGCTGCTCTGCTCCACGTGCAGGGAGGGGACGAGGAACGAGAGCAGCACGCCGATCATCCCGCCGACGATCGTGAAGCCGTCGGGGATGATCATGTGGTCGAGGTCGATGAACGTGGAGCAGATGAGCCCGCTCACGAGCAGCATGCCGATCAGCGCCTTGGCCGGCGGATAGTGCAGCCAGCAGGCGAGGAAGAGCGAGGCCGTCAGCAACTCGACGAAGGGGTAGCGAAACGAATACGGCCGGCCGCAGCAACGCGCCTTGCCGCGCAGGATGAACCAGCTGAGGACCGGAATGTTGTCATGCCATGCGATCGGCACGCCGCACGCGCAATGCGAGCCGGGACGCACGACCGACTGGCCGGCCGGGACGCGATAAATCACCACGTTGAGAAAGCTGCCGACCACCGCCCCGAAAACGAACGCGCAAAGCGGGAAGAACCAGGGGAACGCGTCGTTGAAGGCGGCGTAGTCGAAGGACATCGCGATTTATGATTTTCGATCTGGGACGTATGATTGAAAGGCCGCGAACGTGAACGCGCCAAATCATAAATCATAACTGGAGCGCGGCCGTGGCCGCGGCGCGCATGGCCTCGGCCGGCACGTTCGTTTCGCTCCAGATCTCGAGCGCCCGCACGCCTTGGTGAACGAGCATGGCGAGGCCGTTGGCGTTGGGCAGTCCGAGCGCGGCGGCCTGGGCGAGGAGTTGCGTGCGCGGCGGATTGTAGATCATGTCGTAGACGCCCGCCGGGCGAGGCAGGGGGGCGAGGTCGATCGGCAGCGGGTCGCCGGCCTTCAGGCCGGCGCTGGTGGCGTTGACGACGAGGGTGCCGGCCGGAAGCCCGGCCGGCGGCGTGGCGGGATTGAAGCCGTGCAGGGGAATGCCGCCGGCGAGCGGCTGCAACTGGGTGAGAAGCGCGTCGAGATTGGCGCGGGTGCGGTTGGCGATCCAGAGCGCGGCGCAGCCGCGCTGCAGGCACTCGACCGCCGCACCCCGCGCCGCCCCGCCCGCTCCGAGCAGGAGCACCGGCGTATCCGAAAGCTGGAGACTGAGTGTCTCCTGCACGGCGGTGGCGAGGCCGTAGCCATCGGTGTTGAAGCCGTGCCAGCCGGCGGACGTCCAGCGCAGCGTGTTGACGGCGCCGATCGGGCGCGCGGCGGGGTCGACGGCCGCGACGCGTTCAAACGCGAGAATCTTGTGCGGGACCGTGAGGTTGAGGCCCAGGAAGCGTTTCGCGTGCAGCTGCTCGAGTGCGCTCGGCAGGTCCTCGGGCGGCACCTCGAAGCGGAAATATTTCCAGGCGGCGAAGCGCGGGTCGCGCTGCGCCATCGCCTGCAGCGCCGCGTTGTGCATCGCGGGGCTGACGGAGTGCTTGATCGGATGCCCCAGGACCGCGAGCGCGGTGCCGGCGAAGGACCAGGACCCGAGGTCTGCGAGGGTGAGGACGGGAGAATTTTCGATTTTCAATTTCGATTTTCGATTACTCGGACCACCGGCCTGCCGCCTCGGTGCGATCTACGAGTGGGCCAGCACGAACGTCCGCGGGCAAAATCGAAAATCGAAAATCTAGATTCGAAAATCTTACGACGCCGTGTGCCGCTCGTGGGTGGCTTCGAACTCCTCCACGAAGCTGGCGAAAAGCCGCGCGTGTTCAGCGTCGCCGGCCGCGCCGTAGTGATGAACGAGGTTCCGGCAGCTGCGGCAGAGCACCTCGCGGACGGGCGTGGGGGCGAGGTCGGCGGTTTTCGGCGTGATGTCGTTAGCGCGCAGGAAGAGAAACAGCTCCTCGGCCGACCGGAAGACGCCTCCGTCGAAGGCATCGATGAAAAACGGCGAAGCTTCGAGGTAGCAACCGATCATGAAGTGACCGGGCAGGCCGACGGGCTCGAGGTCGAGGCCGAGGCGCGAGGCGACCAGCAGATAGACGGTGCAGAGCGAGATCGGAATGCCTTTGCGGCGCTCGAGCACCTGGTCGAGGAAGCTGTTTTCCGGATCGGTGTAGTGCTCGACGTTGCCGTGAAACCCGAAGTCGTGGTAGAGCACGCGGTTGATCACGCGGCATTTTTCCCGCGCGGTCGACGGCTCGACGATCAGTTCGCGGCAGCGGGCGGCGATCTCATCGAGCAGTTCGCAGGCGCGGGCGACATCGAGGCCGGGGCGCACGGTGCGCGCGAGCAGCAGGGCTCCGGTTTCCAGTTCGTAATTGAGCGAACGGATGAAGCCGCGAAACTCCGACGCCGGGTCCGCGAACTTCAGTTCGTCGAGATACCAGCGCGCATGCCAGGCGAGCGTGCGGTGATGGCTGGTGGAAACGGAGCGGAGAAACTCGTCCGCGATCGGGCCGAGGGTTGCGAAGTGGCTGAGCAGGGCGCGCCGGACGGCGGCGCTCGTGTCGTCGAGAAGGCTCAGAAACGCTTCGCGCTGGTCGGGACTGAGCTTGGTCGGGTGCACGCGCATGAGGAAAAAAGATTCGTCGCCTACGCCAACAGGAAACGGACCAATTATGACGGGCTGAAGCTGGAATTAATACGGATTATGACCCGGCCGCTCGGGTGAAGTTGCGTAAGGTAGGCAAATGCCCGGGCGCGAGCGCGCTTGTGCCCCTGCCAGCGCAGTGTCTTCCGCCTATTCCCGCGAGCCGAAGAGTGCGGTGCCGACGCGCACCTGGGTGCTGCCTGCGGCGATCGCGGCCTCGAGATCGCCGCTCATGCCCATGGAGAGTTCGCGCAGCGGCGCGCCGGACGTGGCGGCGAGCGTGTCGCGGAGGGCGCGCAGATTTTCAAACGTCCGCACGGCGACGGCGGGGTCCGCACTGAGCGGTGCGATGGTCATCAGCCCTTCGACGCGCAGGTGCGGTTTGGCGAGGGCGAGTTCGAGCAGGCGCGGCGCATCGACGGGCTCGGCGCCAAACTTGTTCGGGTCCTGTCCGGCGTTGATCTGGAGCAGGATTGCGAGCGTGCGGCCGCGTTCCCCGGCGGCGCGGTCGAGGAGGTTGAGCAGTTTTTCGCTGTCGACGCTCTGCACGCGGTCGAAGTGTTCGGCGGCGAGTTTCGCCTTATTGGACTGCAGGTGGCCGATGAGCTCCCAGCGCAGCGCCGCGGCCGTGCACTGCGCGCGTTTCTCGACGCCTTCCTGGACGCGGTTTTCACCCACGCCGCGCAGGCCGTAACGCGCGGCGTATTCGGCGGCGGCGACAGGGTGCGTTTTCGTCACCGCCAGCAGTTCGACCGTCGCCGGATCCCGCCCCGCGCGGGCGCAGGCCGCGGCGATTTGCGCGCGCACCTCGTCGGCCCGGCCGGCAAATTCATCATACGTTAGCATAAAGCAGGCGATTTAATGGTTTGCGCACAAATTAGCAGGATTTATACTCGTCTCAGTTTTAGAAGAGGGAACCATGCAAATTGAGAATTTCAAAATCTTCGCCGATCTCGTCGAGACGAAGAGTTTTTCGAAGTCGGCCAAGATTAACGGCATCACGCAGTCGGCGGTGAGCCAGCAGGCGCGGGCGATGGAGCGGCATTTCAAGACCCTGTTGATCGACCGCAGCCAGAAGCAGTTTCAGCTCACGCGCGAGGGCCAGCGCGTGTACGAGTCGGCGAAGGAGCTGCTGCACGCCTACGACAAGCTGCTTTCGGAGCTGCAGGAGATGAAGAAGGTCATCAGCGGCACGATCCGCATCTCGACGATCTACTCGATCGGCCTGCATGAGCTGCCGCCCTACATCAAGCGCTTCCTGCACGACTATCCCTCGGTGAACGTGCGCGTGGAGTACCGCCGCTCCAATCTCGTTTACGAGGACATCCTGCACAATTCGGTCGACTTCGGCCTGGTGGCATTCCCGCTGAAGCAGCGCCAGATCGAGATCATCCCGTTCCGCAATGATCACCTGGTGCTGATCGCGCACCCCACGCATCCGCTCGCGAAGCGCGGCACGGAGGTCGAACTGAAGGAGCTGACCGGGCAAAAATTCATCGGCTTCGATCCCGACATCCCGACGCGCAAAGCCGTCGACCAGATTTTCCGCGACAACAAGCTGGAGATCGAGCCGGTCATGGAGTTCGACAACATCGAAACGGTGAAACGCGCGGTCGAGATCGACCACGGCATTGCCATCGTGCCAATGGCCACCGTGGTTCAGGAAGCGAAGCAGGGGACGCTCGCCACGTTGCAGTTCAAGGGGAAGGATTTCACGCGTCCGCTCGCCATCCTCCATCGCAAGGGCCGCGTGCTCACGCCGGCGATGAAGAAGTTCATCGAAATTCTCGGGCTCGATCTACCCGACGCCCGCGAGGTGTGAACGCGAGCGGTCATTTCCTCTTGGTTGCTGGCGCTCGGGACGGCCCTCATGCGGCCGCCCCGGCGTCCGGACGACGCGCCGGGGACTCGGCGGCACTGCTTTGTCATTTTTTCTCCCAAGGCCGGCGTCCGGAGGGGCGCGGCATGGGGCGGACGCCCGTGGAGGCGTCCCGTTACGATCCCGTGGCGCGGGGCAACGCGCTTGAGGGAACGAACCTTGCGGAGTTGGTCTATAGCGGTTCATGGGCCGGTTTCCGGCCGACGGCTTCCTGTCTTCGCACCATCTCATGGTCTCCCTCATCCTTGGCCTTTATGTGCTGACGCTGACCGGGCTCGCTTTTTTTGGCGCGCACCGGCTGAAGATGCTTTGGCTTTACTGGCGCGCGTCCCGCCGTCCCGTGACCGAGCCCCGGCCGCTCCTGTGTCTGCCGAAGGTCTGCGTACAGTGCCCGCTCTATAACGAGCCCCTGGTGGTCGAGGCGCTGCTGGAAAAGGTGACCGCGTTGCGCTGGCCGTCCGGGCAACTCGAGATCCAGATCCTCGACGACTCGACCGACGAGACCCCCGCCATCATCGAGCACTGGCTCGCGGCGCATCCGCAGCAGGCCGCGGGCGTGCGGCACATCCGCCGGTCGGAACGAAGTGGATACAAAGCCGGCGCGCTGAGCTATGGCATGGCCTGCAGCGACGCGGAGTTTTTCGCGGTGTTCGACGCGGATTTTCGACCGGCGCCCGATTTCCTGGAGAAACTGATGCCGCACTTCGGCGACCCTGGCGTCGCGGTGGTGCAGGCGCGCTGGGAATTCAGCAACCGCCGCGCGAGCCTGCTCACGCGGTTTCAGGCGATCTTCCTCGATGCGCACTTCATCGTCGAACAGGCGGCGCGCGCCGGGGCCGGCCTGTTTTTCAATTTCAACGGCACCGCGGGCATCTGGCGGCGTGCCGCGCTCGAGTCGGCCGGCGGCTGGACCGCCGACACGGTGACCGAGGATCTCGACGCGAGTTATCGTGCGCAACTCCGCGGCTGGCGCTTTGTGTACCTCGATCGCTACGCAGTGCCCTCGGAGCTGCCGGAAAATCTCACCGCCTTCAAATCGCAGCAGCGGCGCTGGACCAAGGGCGGCATTCAGGTCGCCCGCAAACTCCTCGGCACCATTCTCTCCTCCGCGGTGCCGGGACGGGTGAAGCGCGAGGCCTTCCACCACCTGACGATCGGCTTCGTGCATCCGCTGCTGGTGATGTTCTCGATCCTCTTCGTGCCGTACCTTTATTTCGTCGGCGCGCGGCCTGCAGGCCTGTGGCTGTGGATCAATCCCGTGACCGTGCTGCTCACCGGCGGCACGTCGGTCGCGTTTTATGTGACGGGGCAATATTTCCGGCGGCACGAATGGCGGGAAGGCCTGTTGTGGCTGGTTGCCGCACCGTTCGTGTTGTCGTTCGGCCTGGCGATGAGCGTGACGTGTTGCGTCGCGGTGATCGAAGGGTTGCTGACGCGCGGCGGCGAATTCGTGCGCACGCCCAAGGGCGGACGCGACGTGACCGCAGGTGGCCTGCTCGCGCGCTTGCGCAGCCGCACACTCTTCACCGCCATCACCGCGGTCGAAGTGGCGTTCGGACTCGCGATGCTCGGCGGCGCCGTGCATTTCGGCCGGCTCGACAAGGAGTATCTCGCGTGGGTGCTGTGTGTAAAAGCGGCGGGGTTCCTCGGCTTGGCCGCGCTTTCGACGCACGACTTGCTCCCGCGAGCAAGCAACGCGAGGGCGTGAGCGAGAATTCGCAAAATCCATTCTCGCAAAGGAGTGGCGAGTGCGTCAGTCCACCTGCGACGATTCACCCGCGCTCCACGACCATGAATCCGATTCAGAGCTCCACCTTGCAGGTCCCTGGCTTATGGGCCGGCGCATCCGCCGCGACGGCGTCCGTGCGTGTGTGTTTCATTCCCTACTACGACGACAATCCCTACCAGCGGGAGCTGGCCCGGGCCTTGCGGCCGTATGGCGTCGAGGTTTCGGCGCGGCGCGGCGTGAAATGGCTTCTGCGCGTGCCGTTGGGCGGGCGCGAGAAACCGGACATCGTGCACTTGCACTGGCTGCCGCCGTTTCGGCGCAATCCGGTCGGCGTGCTTCGTTTCCTCGCCTTTTTTGCGCGCGCCGGCTTTCTGCACGCCCTCGGCTGCCGCATCGTGTGGACCGTGCACAATCTCCAGCATCACGAGGCGACGTGGCGGAAGGTGGAGCTGTTTTTCTCCAGAATGGTCGTGGCGATGTCGTCGCGTGTGATCGTGCACTCGCCGATCGCGGGGCAGCTCGTGACGGCCGAGTTCGGGGCGCACGCGCAGCGCAAGCTCGCGGTGGTGCCCCACGGCAACTACATCGGCGTTTATCCCAACGTGGTCTCGCGGGGCGAGGCGCGCGAGCGGCTCGGCCTCCAGCCGCATACGACCGTCCTGCTTTTTCTCGGTTATCTGCGGCCCTACAAGGGGCTCAACGAGTTGATCCGCGCCTTCCGGCAGGTGGACGAGCCGGACTACGCGCTCGTCATCGCCGGCAGTCCGTTCGATGATCGCGCCGTGGACCAGTTGCGCGCCGAGAGCGAGGGCGACGCACGCATCCATCTGCGGCCGGGCTTCGTGCCGGACGACGACATTCAGGTTTACATGAACGCCGCCGACGCGGTCGTCTTCCCGTATCAGGCGATCCTGACCTCCGGCGCGGTCGTGCTCGCGATGTCGTTTGGCCGTGCCTGCGTGGCGCCGCGTCTCGGTTGCATCCCCGACGTGCTCAACGAAGACGGCGCGGCGTTATACGATCGCTCCGAGCCGGACGGACTGCGCGGAGCGCTGCAGCGTATTCTGCAACGCCGCGATGAGCTGCCCGGAATGGGGGCGTACAATCTTGCGCGCGCCCGGCAATGGGGCTGGAACACCGTCGCCCGCGAGACGGCTGGAGCCTACGCCGCGGCCCTCAATGGGCATCCTCCCAAAGCCGCCGACGCGACCGACGGCCGCGCCTGAGCCGCACGTCGCCGCGGGAGGGACGGGCGGCTTTGGTGGCGCGGATCGCGCCGGAGCGACAACTCGCCGGCCGGTTGGGCAAGCTGGCCGGCAGAGTCGGTGCGCTCGCGATGCCAGTCGTCTGGCTGAACCGAAAATGCGGTCCGCGCGCCGGCCGTAAGGCTCCTCCGGCCGGCCAAAACACCCCGGTTTCACTCGTGGATGCTCCGCGCGCACGCGAGGGAACCCCGCTGACACGC
>DASWVO010000211.1:0-3304 GCA_036406235.1 Opitutaceae bacterium | reverse complement strand
ATAACACGCTCCAGCGCGCGGTCGCTACCCTCCTGAGTTTGGGGCCTGACCGCGTGCGGCGGGCGGCCCGGCCACAGGGTCGGCCCGACAAAAAGCCGCGCCCGAGGTGGGCGCGGCTGTTTGCTGGAGAAGAAGGAGCGGCGGTACTCTTGCCGCCGGGTTGGGGGCACGAAGGGCGGGCAGGAGTGCCGTGCCGCCCCTCCTTGAGGGAACACCCCTCAGAACAGCGCGTTGGCGGCGACGCCGACCGCGGTCATCGGGCCCTGGTCGGCCATGCCGTCGACGGCGCGGTCGACCTTGCGCAGCGTGCTCTGGGCGTCGCGCAGGAGCGAGTCGTCGTTGATCAGTTTGCCGAGCGTGCCGGAGCCGCTGTTAATCTTGTCGGACATCTCGCGGAGGTTCTTCGCGACGACCTTGATGTTGTTGCCGGCCTCCTGATCGTAGAGCAGCACGCCGAGCGTGCCCTGGCCGCTCTTCACCTGGTCGATGAGGCCCTGCGCGCCGCCGACGAAGGTCTTCGTCTCGGTCGCGGCGCCCTTGATCTCGTCCACCGCGGCGAGCAGGCGGTTGTAGGCCTCGGGATCGTTGACGAGTTTGCCCAGCGTGCCCTCGCCGTGGTTCACCTTGTCGGTGATCTGCTGCAGGTTCGTGGTGATCTCGCCGATCTTGGAGCGGTTCTCTTCGACCATCGTGTCGAGCTTGCCGAGGAGGCCTTCGCCGTTCCGGCCGCCCATCGCGCCGGAGAACTGGCCGAGCGCGGCGTCGACTTTCTCGCCGATGTCGCCGAGCTGCGCGATCATGCTGTTGAGGTCGGGTGTATCCACGGTGCGGAGCTCGGCGCCGGGCGGCAGGAAATCCGCGCCTTCGCTGCCGAGGGTCAGGGACACGTAATTGCTGCCGAGCAGGCCGGCCATGGCGATCGTGGCGGTGGCGTCCTTCGCGACCTGCGCCTTGCTGTCGATCAGCAGCTCGGCGACGGCGCGGCGGCCGTTCAGGCGCGTGGCCGAAACCTCGCCGATTTTCACGCCGGCCATGCGAACCTCGTCGCCCTTCTTGAGCTCCTTGAGATTTCTGAACTGGGCGGTGAGCGTGTATCCTTTTTTTCGATCAATCTTCGTGTCGCTCAGCGAGTCGAGCGTCACCCAGGTGAGGGCGATGCCGAGCAGAAAGAACAGGCCCACGCGGGCCGACATTTGCGCGTTATTCATGGTTTGCCTCCAAGACTTTGAAACGGGGGTTGCCGAGATCGATGCGGGGGTTGAGGAAATCGGTGATGACGGAATCGGTGTTCTTGCGCAGCTCGTCGGGCGTCTGGATGGCACGGAGCCGGCCCTGATGGATGATGCCGACGCGGTCGGCGACGGTGAACGCGAGGTCGCGATCGTGGGAGACGACGATGCTCGTGACGGCGATCTCATCCTTCAGCGTGGCGATGATCTCGGCGATGGTCGCGCCCATCACCGGATCGAGCTCGCTGGTGGGCTCGTCGTAGAGGAGCAGTTGCGGCTCCATCACGAGGGCGCGGGCAATGGCGACGCGTTTCTTCATGCCGCCGGAGAGCTCGGCGGGGAGCTTCTGCGCGGCGTTCTCGATCGAGAGGATGCGCAGGGCGCGCATCACGCGCTCGCGGATATCCTTCTTCGGGCAGATGCGATGCTCCATCGGATACAGCGCGAGATTGTCATAGACGCTGAGGGAGTTGAAGAGGGCGCCGCTCTGGAAAACCAGGGCGAGCGCGAAGCGGTCGCGCGTCTCGGGCAGCCGCGGGTCCTGGCCGTTGATCGTCACGGTGCCCGCGGTGGGCGATTCGAGGCCGGCGATGTGGCGCAGGAGCACGCTCTTGCCGGAGCCGCTCGGGCCCATGATGACGAAGATCTCGCCCGGCCGCACGTCGAGCGAGATGTCGGTGAGCACCTGTTGCGAGCCGAAGGCCTTGCAGAGGTTGTTGACCTCGACCCGCACGGGGCTGCGGTCGTCGCGTTGGCGGTCGCGGTTGGGTTTCGCAGTCATGGGGTCAGGAGAGAGAAGCGGAGAGTTGAGAGGCGGAAAGCTGAGAGCTGAGAGTCTAGAGCTGAGAGCTGGAATCCGGGCTCTGGGGCCTTGGCTCTGGGCTTGGTCTTCATGCTCAGGCGAGGATTTTCGTGATGAAGTAGTCGAGCGTCAGGATCGCGATGAGCGAGAAGACGACCGATTTCGTGACGGCGAAGCCGATCTCGCGCGGGCCGCCGCGGGTGCGCAGGCCGGTGTTGCACGCGATGAGCATGACGACGAAGCCGAAGATCTCGGCCTTGATGATGCCGTCGAGGACGTCGCCCGCGGAGACAAAGGTTTTCAGGCTCTGGAAATACTGGGCGGAGTCGATGCCGATGAAGCTCACGTACTCGCACACGACCGCGCCGCCGAACCAGCCGATCACGTTGCCGAGGATCGTGAGCACCGGCATGACGAGCAACACGGCGAGCAGGCGCGGCAGCACGAGCAGGCGCTCGGGCGGAATGTTCATCGTCACGAGCGCGTCGACCTCCTGGTAAACCTTCATCGAGGCGAGTTCGGCGGTCACCGCGCTGCCGACGCGACCGGCGAGGAGGATCGCGACCATCACCGGGCCGAGTTCACGGGCCATCGACTCGCCGACGAGCGCGCCGATGAACTGCTTCGCGCCGAAGTCGCGCATGCTGATGCCGCTCTGGAGCGCGAGCACCGCGCCGATGAAGAAGCAGAGGATCGTGACAATGGGCAGGGTGGTGTAGCCGCCCAGGTAACCGTGCTCGGCGGTGCGCTTGAGGATGCGCGGCGCGGAGGGCAGCGAGGCGAAGGCGCGGAAGGCGAGAATCAGCGCGCTGCCGAGCGCATCGAGATTGCGTTGAATGCGGTTCATGGAGGAGGGCGGAGAGCCTAGAGCCTAGAGCTGAGAGCTGAGAGCACACGGGCGCAGAAGAGACGCGCCGCCCTGCGGGCACCCCTCTCAAGAAGGGATACCAAATCTTCGCCGGCGCGGGATTGGGTCCCCTCTCGAGAGGGGTGGCGCGCAGCGACGGGGTGTGTTTTCTGCGTCGTCATGGGTTGGGGGAGCGGGATTTTTTGGCAAACTGGCCGAAGAACAAACGCCACGCGCGCTCGCCGGGAGCGCGCTTCAGGCCGATGAGGCCGTTGCCGAGCGCGATGCGCTGCTCCTGCGGCTGCGCCTCGACGCCGAGCAGCGGCCCGAGGTGAAAGCTTGTCCTGCGCTCCGCCGCGCGCCGCTCGAAGGTGATGCCGTCCCACAGCAGCGAGTGGCGGAAATCGCCGGGGGCGCGCTGGTCGT
>DASWVO010000210.1:0-17450 GCA_036406235.1 Opitutaceae bacterium | reverse complement strand
GAGACATTGCGGATTGCGGACTGCGGATTCACGCGGTGCCGGGTCGAAAAGTATTTCTGGTCTTCATTCCGCACGCCGCAGTTCTCATATTTCCCCGGCTTGCGCGCGCAGACACGCATGCGCGTGACCGGGTTCGCATTCGACGAGGGCGGGATCGCTTGCGCGGCAGCGATCGGCGGCGAATTCGCACCGCGGCGCGAACGTGCAGCCGTTGAGTGGTTTTGAGAGATCGGGCGGCAGGCCGGGAATGGTGAAAAGCTCCGCGCCCTTCGCCTGCATTGAAGGAATCGAACGCTGCAGCGCGCGCGTGTACGGGTGCCGCGGTTGGTAGAAGAGCGTGCGCGTGTCGGCGGTCTCGACGATCCGACCGGCATACATCACCTGCACCCGATCGCACAGACCGGAAACGACGCCGAGGTCGTGCGTGATGAAGATCACCGCCATCCCGAGTTCGCGCTGCATCTTTTTGATCAGCTCGAGAATCTGGGCCTGCACCGTGACGTCGAGCGCGGTGGTCGGCTCGTCGGCGATGAGGAGTTCGGGATGCGTGATCAGCGCCATCGCGATCATCACGCGCTGGCGCATGCCCCCGGAGAACTCGTGCGGGTAATAGTGGATACGCTTGGCGGCATCGTTGATGCCGACGGCCTCGAGCATCGCGAGCCCGCGCTTGAGCGCGTCGGCCTTCGAGATCTTGTCATGGATGAGCAGCGGCTCGATGAGCTGGTCGCTGATCCGCATGTACGGATTGAGCGACGTCATCGGATCCTGAAAGATCATGCTGATGCGCTTCCCACGGATCGCGCGCGCCTCGGACGCGTTGCAGTGCAGCAAGTCGACCCCGTCGAAGACCGCGCTGCCGCTCTCGATCCGGCCGGGCGGCTGCGGAATCAGCCCCATCAGCGAGTAACAGGTGACCGATTTGCCCGAGCCCGACTCGCCGACGATCCCGAGCGTTTCCCCGCGTTCCAGACTGAAACTCACGCCGTCGACGGCGCGGTAGACTCCATTGCGGGTGTGAAAATAGGTGCGGAGATCGTGAACGGTCAGCAAGGCCACGGGAGAGAAGGGGCGCCGGAAAAAAGCCGAAAGTGTGCCGGCCGGCGGGCGCGGCAAACTTAAACGCGCGCCGCGGCTTCGTCCAATTGCCGGCCCAACTCGGCGAGCACCGCCTCCGGCGACAGGTCGGCCAGATTGCCGCCGCCGGTCGCCGCGCATCCCGGCGGTTGCAGGATCACGTGCGGCGCGGCGAAGACCGGGCCCGTGCGCACGGGATTCGTGGGGCCGAAGAGCGCGATCAGCGGGACGCCGAGTGCGTTCGCCAGATGCATCCCGCCGGTGTCGTTGGTCACGAGCAACCGGCACCCGCGCAGCCGGGCGATATATGTGGGCAAGTCCGTGCGCCCCGCAAGATTCTCGACCAGGATGGGATCGAAGCCTCGGGCAATCTCGTCGGTGATCGCCCGATCCCCCGCCGTGCCGAAAAGCACGAAAGATTGTCCCGGCCGTGCCGCGATCAGTGTGCGCCAGTGCTCCACCGGCCACCGCTTTGCCGGCGTGTTTTCGGAACCGGCGATCAGGCCGATGGGGGAGCGCGGAGTGCGGACTGCAGAGTGCGGAATGTGGGGGGCCGCGCCTTCGGCCGGCTTACGGTTGAGTGGGGCGGCGAGGCCGAAGTGGCGGAGGAAGTTTTCCCACAGCTCGAGCTGATGATGCGTGCGTTCGTCGAACTCCGCGGGGACGCGGTAGGCGTGCGAAAGGAGGGGACGCTTCTTGTCCGGGCGCACGATTCCGAAACGCTGCCGACAGCGCGTGAGCCAGGCCTCCAGGTCGCCGCGGAGCGAGTTCGTGAAAAGCAGATACACATCCGGATAACGCGTCCGCAGGCGCCAGAAATGCGCGAAATAGGCGCGGCCGCGCGCCGGCAGCGGCTCGTAACGGTCACACACGTCCCAATCCGCGACGAGCGGCGCAAAACCGGGCTTGCCGATCAGGGTGAGCTCGGCGTCGGGGCGCGAGACGCGGATCGCTCGCAGCAGAGGCAGCGCCATCACGACGTCGCCCAGCCAGTTCGGCAGCCGCACGAACACGCGCGTTTTTCGCGGGAGCGTCGCGAGTCCGCGGGCCGCGAGATCGACGGCGAGCAGGTCGCGCTTCTGCTCGAGCCGGAGGCGCTTGGCCGGCATGTCCTGGTTGCGCCAGCGGTCGTGCGACCACAACCACGAGGCGCAGAGGTTGTCGTCACCGCCGAGCGCGGACTCGAGCCATCGGTTGAGCGCGAGCGTCACGCCGGCGGCCGTGCCGTCGTGCGCGACGGCGTCGCTGTGAAACTCCACGCGCCAGAAGCCCAGGCGGCGCGGATAAAACGTGCGCACCTCGGCGCCGTATTTTTCGGCCAGCAGCCCGCCGAGCTCGGTGGTCGAACACACGCGCCCGAAGAGCGTGGTGAGCGCGCCCTGCAGTCCGGCATTCTGTTCGAAGAGCAGGCCGACGCAGCCCTGGCGCTGGAGAATGCGAAACGCGTCCTGCAAGCCCTGTTTGCGTGAGAGCAACTTCATCCCGAAACGCTCGCGCGTCCGGGTCACGAACGCGTTGGCCGACGGGTTGTCGAGCGGCCGAAAGATCACGCCGAACTCGGGCAGCGGCACCGGGCTGAGCAGGGGATACCAGGTTTGCGCTTCCCAATGGGCGAAGTGCACCGTGCCGAAGACCACCGGGCGGGGCCGCGCCTGCAGGTCACGCGCGAGCGCCTCGGTGCCGGGCGAGAGCCGTGCGATCTCGCGCAGGCGGCGGTCCGACAGGAACGGAGAGGCGAGCGAGAGCAGCCCGGTCTCGATCAGGCGCCGGCTGCATTCGCGGGCGAGGGTGGACTTCCACGCTCGGCTGCGTTCGGGAAACGCGTGATCAAGATTCGAAAACATCAGCCGTCGCCGGCGCGGCAGGGCGAGCAGCATCAATTCACCCAGCACCCCACACGCGCCCCGCAGCACGCACTCCGGCGTGTGCGCGAGGGTCCACCCGAGAGTTTGTAGCAGGATTGTCAGCACACGAGACGCGCGGTTGCTTAACGATTGATTTCGGCGAGGTTTGGCTCATCAAACGGGACCTCTTCCCGGTGCAAAGAAGAATCTACGCGCCGCCCGCTCAATGACGCAGCTTCTCATCCTCAAACCCTCTTCGCTCGGCGACATCATCCATGGCCTGCAGGTCGCGACTTCGCTCAAGGCGCAGATTCCGGGGCTGCGGATTTCCTGGGTCGTGCGCGACATCTTCGCGCCGATCGTGCGCGCGTGCGAGGCGGTCGACCACGTGCATGTCTTTCGGCGGACCGCCGGGCTGGGGGGCTTCCTGCAATTGATGCGCGAGGTGCGGCAGACGGAGTTCGATTACCTCTTCGACTTCCAAGGGCTCCTGCGCACCGGCCTGATGACCTGGCGTGCCCGTGCGAAGAAAAAGGTGGGGCGCCGCGATGCACGCGAGGGCGCGCATCTGTTCTACAACGAACAGGTCCCGCTCCCCCCCGGCGGCAGGCAGAGCCACGCCGTCGAGATCCTGTTGCAGTTCTGTCCGGTGCTGGGGGCGAAGCCCGAACTGGACGGCCCGTTGCGCTTTCGTGAAGTCGACCGCCTCAACCTCAGTTTTCTCGAGGGACAGGGCGGCGCGCATCCGATCGTCATGTTTCCCGACAGCCGGCGCGCCGAGAAGCGCTGGCCCGGTTTCAAGCAGCTCACCGAGCTCATCATTCGCGAGGATCGCCGCCGGCGGGTGGTGTGGGCGGGCAACAACTACGTGGCGGATAAAGACGCCTTTCCCCCCGCGCAGTTTCTCAACCTCACCGGCAACACGAGCCTGCTGTCGCTGCCCGCGCTCGTGCAGCGCGCCTCCTGGATTATCTCCAACGACAGCGGCCCGATGCACCTCGCCGCCGCTCTGGCCGTGCCGGTCATCGGCATCTTCGGCCCCACCGATCCGCGGCTCTTCGGGCCGTATCCGCTCACCGCGCCGACCAACCACGTGATCCAAGCCCCCGTGGGCAACCTCCACCAGTTGACCGCGAAGGAAGTCTTTGCGCGCTTCCAGCGCCTCGACAACCCGCGGTTGCGGGCCGGCTTCAGCTCCTGAGGACATGGAGGGCTGAAACCTGAAACCTGAGACCTGAGTGGGACGGAAACCGGAGCCAGAGGGAGCATCCTCTCTTGTTCAGGTCTCAGGTTTCGTCCCTCGGTTTCCGCTTCCACACATTCCACTTGGAAACTGCCCGCCATTCGCGTGCACTGCTGGCTTTTCCGTCTCCCATGCTCGATCCGAAACTCCTCCGCGAATCGCCCGATCTGGTCCGCGCCGCGATTGCCAAAAAGCACCTCGATGCCGATCTCGACGGCATCCTGGCGCTCGACGCCGCGTGGCGCTCGCAGTTGCAGGAAGTCGAGTCCCTCCGCGGGAAACAGAAGGCCGCCAACACCGCCATGGCGTCGCTGCCCAAAGGCTCGCCCGAATTCGTCGCGAAGGTCGGCGAGATGAAAGCCGTCTCGGCCCAGGTGAAGGAGAAGGAGGCCGCCCTCAAGGAGACCGAGGCGAAGTGGCACCAGGCGCTCCTCTCGCTGCCCAACCTCCCGCATGCCAGCGTCCCCGAGGGCCGCACGCCCGAGGAGAACGTCGTGTATTCGACGCACGGTGACACCGGCAACGTTTCGGCCGACGCTAAACCGCACTGGGAGATCCCCGGTTTCGACCGGCTCTTCGATTTCGCGCGCGGCGCCAAGGTCACCGGCGCGGGCTTTCCGTTCTATGTGGGCGACGGCGCCCGCATCGTGCGCGCACTGCTGCATTTCTTTTTGGATGAAAATGCGAAGGCCGGCTACGTGGAGGTCAACCCGCCGATCTTCGTCAACGCCGCCAGCGCCACCGCCACGGGCCAGCTTCCCGACAAGGAGGGCCAGATGTATGAGACGACGCCCGACTCGCTCTACGCCGTGCCCACCGCGGAGGTGCCGCTCACGAACTTCTTTCGCGACGAGATCATCCCCGAGGAAAACCTTCCCGTCTACCGCTGCGCCTACACGCCCTGCTTCCGCCGCGAGGCGGGCAGCTACGGCAAGGACGTGCGCGGCCTCAACCGTCTGCATCAGTTCGACAAGGTCGAGCTGCTGAAGTGGGTGCATCCGTCGACCAGCTACGACGAGCTCGACAAGCTCCGTCTCGATGCCGAGCGCCTCCTGCAGAAACTCGAGCTCCCATACCGCGTGCTGCTCATGTGCGGCGGCGACCTTGGTTTCGCACAGGCCAAGAAATATGACCTCGAGGTGTGGGGCGCCGGACAGAAGCGCTGGCTCGAGGTGTCGAGTTGCTCGAACTTCGAGGCGTTTCAGGCGCGCCGCGCGCAGATCCGTTTCCGCGCAAAGGAAACCGGCAAGCCGGAGCTCGTGCACACGCTCAACGGCTCGGGCCTCGCCGTGCCGCGCGTGCTCGCCGCGATTCTCGAGAACAACCTCCAGGCCGACGGCCGCGTGAAAATCCCCGCCGCGCTCGTCCCGTATTTTGGCAAAGAATACCTGAGCTTCGCGTAAAGACTCCTCGAGGGCGCCTTCCTGGGAGCCGCGGGCCGCTGGCCCGCCGTTCTTGTGAATGCGGGCGGGCCGCCCGCGCTCCCAATTGTCCATGCCCGTCGCCCGCAAAAAAAACAACTGGCCCGCGATCGCCGGGCGTCTCGCCGCCGTGCTTCCGCGTGAGCGCCTGCATCCGCGCGCCGTTGCGGCTGGCGAAGCGCGGCGCGGACCGTGGGCGGTTGCGTTCTCCGGCGGGGCCGACTCGCTCGCGCTGTTGCTTCTGCTTTGGGCGCACTATCCACGCCGCCGCGCCCAGCTCGTCGCGCTCCATTTCGATCATCGCCTGCGCGGACGCGAGTCAACCGTTGATGCCCGCTTCTGCCTCGCGGTCTGCGACGCGCTCGGCGTACGCCTGCAGGCGGGGGAGTGGCGTGAAGCTCATCGCGGTGCGAGCGAAGCCGAGGCGCGCGCCGCCCGGCATGCGTTCTTTTCCCGCGAGCTCACGGCCTTGCGCTCACGCACGCTCTGGCTTGCGCATCAGCAGGACGACATCGCCGAGACGATGCTCATGCGCCTCGCCCGCGGGAGCGGCACCGGCGGCCTTGCCGCACCGCGCCCCGTCCAGCCAATGCCGCGCGATCGCAATCACCTGCGCCCTCTGCTTACGCTCAAGAAAGCCGAACTTCTGGCTGCGCTCCGTTCCGCTGGCGCGACCTGGCGCGAAGACTCGACCAACGTGTGCCCCGATTATCTGCGCAACCGTATCCGTGGCACGGTGATTCCGGTCTGGAACGAGACGAATCCCGGCCGCGATGCGCTCGCCGGTGCCGCGTTGTCCCGCGAAAAGCTCGAAGAGGACGATGCCGCGCTCGAAGCCTGGGCGGCCGAGCTCGCGCCGCTTGGCCCGGATCGCAGCCTCGTCCTGCAGCCGCTGGCCGGGCGTCCGCGGGCGCTGTGGCGGAGGGCGTTGCATCGCTGGCTTCTGGCGCAACCGCACGGCAGCGACTTGTCCCGCCAAGGCTTCGAGCAGCTCCTCGCGATGGCTGAGCGGGGCACGCCGAAGCGCTTCAGCCTGGGAGCCAATGGCTTTGCCGTGATTCGGCGGGGTGTTTTGCGTTTCGAATCGACCGGCAGAAGACCGCGCAGCTCTCGGAAAACTACGCAGTAATTATAGGGGCACCCACATTGACTTATCACAGGGGAACCTCCACCGTTTTGCCCTAGTCCTACCTCGTAAATGTCTGATCTCAAAAACGACAAGAAGCGCCGGCCTCTAAAAAACATTCCGCCAGATCGGTTTCAGCCCAAAGTCCTCCTAATTTGGGTGGCGATTGTTGCGGCGGTCTTGGCGCTCTTCTACCTCAACCCCGGCAAAGTTTCCGCCCCGGCGGCGCTCAAGATCAACGAAGTCGTCGAGCTCGCCGATGCCGGCAAGATCGCCGAGGGCGTGATCCGCCCCGAGGCCTCCGGCGGGCGCGATTGGGTGGTCATCACGGGCGAGACGCTCCCGTCGGTCGAGCTCACCAATGAGACCGGCAAGACCAAGACGTTCCGCGCCGCCGGCCGCCTGACCGACGCCAATCTCGAAAAACTGCAGAAGTCGCAGAAGTTCACCGAGGTGCCGGCGACGACCATGCTGTCGCAGATCGCGGCGCAGGTCATCCCGTTCGTCATTATCATCGGCCTGCTCTACTTCCTCTTTGTCCGCCAGTTGCGCCAGGCTGGTCGGGGCGCCCTCAATTTTGGCAAAAGCCGCGCCAAGCTGCTCACGCGTGACCGCGAAAAGCTCACCTTTGCCGACGTCGCCGGCTGCGACGAGGCCAAGGAGGAAGTCTCCGAAGTCGTCGAGTTCCTCAAGGACCCGAAGAAGTTCACCAAGATGGGTGGCAAGATCCCGAAGGGCATTCTCATGGTGGGCCCGCCCGGCACGGGCAAGACGCTCCTCGCCAAGGCCGTCGCCGGCGAGGCCGAGGTGCCATTCTTCAGCATCTCCGGTTCCGACTTCGTGGAAATGTTCGTCGGTGTCGGCGCGAGCCGCGTGCGCGACATGTTCGAGCAGGGCCGCAAGAACGCCCCGTGTCTGATCTTCATCGATGAAATCGACGCGGTTGGCCGCCAGCGCGGCGCTGGCCTCGGCGGCGGCAATGACGAGCGCGAACAGACGCTCAACTCGCTGCTCGTCGAGATGGACGGTTTCGACACGACCGAGGGCGTCATCATCATCGCCGCAACCAACCGGCCCGACGTGCTCGACAGCGCGCTCCTGCGCCCGGGCCGTTTCGACCGCCAGATTTATGTTGACCTGCCCGACCTCGTCGGTCGCGAGCAGATCCTGCGCGTGCATGCCCGCAAGATCGCCCTCTCCGAAGAGGTCGACCTCAGCATCGTCGCCCGCGGCACGCCCGGCCTCTCCGGCGCGGAACTCGCCAACCTCCTCAACGAGTCGGCTCTTCTCGCGGCCCGCCGCAACAAGAAGAAGGTCGACATGCACGACATCGAGGATGCGCGTGAAAAGGTGCAGTTCGGCCGCGAGCGCCGCCGCATCATGGACGACGAGGACAAGAAGATCGTCGCCTACCACGAGGCGGGCCATGCGCTCGTCGGCGCCGTGGTCGACGACGGCGTGTTCCCGGTCCACAAGGTCACGATCATCCCGCGCGGTCGTTCGCTTGGCAGCACGATGTATATTCCCAAAAAGGATACCTACAACTACGCCAAACGCCGCATGCTGGCGCGCCTCGCCACGCTCTTTGGCGGCCGCATCGCCGAGGAAACCGTCCTCGGTGACATCACCAGCGGCGCTTCGGGCGACATCCAGCAGGCCACCAAGCTCGCTCGCAGCATGGTGTGCGACTGGGGCATGAGCCCGCTCGGCCCGATCGCGTATGGGGATAATCACGATACGGTCTTCCTCGGCCGCGAGATTTCGCGCAGCGAAAATTACAGCCAGGAGACCGCGCAGAGAATCGACTCCGAGATTCAGAAGCTCATCGACCAGGAATACACGCGGGCGAAGGCCATCATCACGGAAAAGCGCACGGCGCTGGACAAGATCGCCGAGGCGCTCCTCGAGTACGAGACGATCGAGGGCAAGCATGTGATGGAGATCATCGAACACGGAGAAATCCGTTCACCGGTGGTCCGCGAGTGGGCTCCGCCGGTCAAGTCGGGCGACAAACCGGCCGACAAGAAGCACGCCGGCAAGCACGCTCCCGAGGACCTCGGCGGCGCCGCTCCGGCGCCCACGCCGGCCTGAGCCCGTCTCGATAACATATCTTTCACGGCGCGGGTGACTCACCCGCGCCGTTTTTGTTTTCCGCGACGAAATTCCAGTTCAGAGGGGGGCCGGCGACCTCCGGGCGCCGTCGCGTTGCTTGCCAAGGAGCGGCGGCACTCCTGCCGCAGGTTTTTTTTGTCTGAATGGGCGGCAAGAGTGCCGCCCCTCCTTGTCCGTCGCATCCCGCTCAGGAAAACCGTGCCATCCGCGCGATCCGGGGTTACTCTTCGTCCCGTTTTCCCTCCTTGATGAATCCGTCCTCCGCCCAAGGCATCGCTTTTTCCGAACTCGGCCAACGCGCCCAACCGCCCACCATCGCGCGGCTCATGAGCATGGCGCTGGAGAATCCGGCCCTCCTTTCGCTCGCCGCCGGTTTCACGGACAACGGTACGCTCCCGGTCGAGGCGGTGCGGACCGCGGTCGCGACGCTTGCGCAGTCGGCCGATGAGCCCGAGTTCCTCCAATACGGCACCAATCGCGGTCGTCCCGGCCTGCGACGTCAGCTCGCGGAGCGCTTGTGCGCCCAGGAACCGGGGCTCGATCCCGAGCGGGTTCACCGCGGCTTCTTCGTCACCAACGGATCACAGCAGGCGCTCTATCTCGCGATGCAGGTGCTCTGCGAGCCGGGCGACATCGTGCTCGTCGACCGCCCGAGCTATTTCGTTTTTCTGGAGATGCTGACCGGCCTCGGCATCGAGGCACGCTCGCTGCCGGTCGATCGCGCCGGCCTGATTGATGCCGCGGCGCAGCGCACCCAGCTTGCCGCGCTCAACGCCTCCGGCGATGCCCGGCGCGTGAAGGCGGTGTATCTGGTAAGTTATTACTCCAATCCCTCCGGTCGCAGTCTCACCGAGGTCGAGAAATCCTCCGTCGCTGACGCGCTGGCCGACGCCGGACTCATCGTACCGGTGCTCGAGGACGCCGCCTACCGCGAGCTGCACTTTCGCGGGCCCTGCGCCGCGCGCAGCGTGCTGAGCCTGCCGGCCTGGGCGGAGTTTCCCAAACTCTATCTTTCCACTCTCACCAAGCCTTTCGCGACGGGCCTGAAGGTCGGCTATGGCACGTGCACTGATGATGCGTGGCTCGGCCGCATGCTGCACGTGAAGGGACACCACGATTTCGGCACCGCGAATTTCAACCAGGCCGTACTCGAGCAGGTGCTTTCGGTGGGCGGTCTCGATGTTCAGTTGGGGCGCATACGGCCGGCCTACGAGTCGAAGATGCGCGCGCTGCACACGGCGCTCGAGGCCGGCGGGCTGCGCCGGCTCGGGTGGCGTTGGGACGTGCCGGCCGGCGGCCTTTATCTCTGGCTCGAGGCGCCGCGTGCGCTCGACACCTCGCTCGACGGCGCGTTCTGCCGGGCGTGCGTCGAGGCTGGCGTGCTCTACGTGCCCGGAGATTTGTGCTTCGGCGACGAGGTGCCGCGGAACTACGCCCGCCTCAGCTTCGGGGTGCTCGGCGAAGGGGAATTGGCCGAGGCCGCCTGCCGCTTCGTCGACGTCGCGCGGCGCTACGCAAGGTAGCCTCCGTCCGCGATGCGGGCCGATTCGGCCAAGCCGTCGCCTTCGGGGCGACGCGCGTTCCCAAAAGGCATTGGGATCAGGCCGGGCGTGGCGGCGCGGGTGGGGTCGGGCGCAGGTCGAGCAGGTGACGCACGCGCTCGACGAGTTGCTTCGGGCTGAAGGGCTTCGTGAGATAGTCGAGCGCGCCCAGCTCGAGACCGAGACTCTTGGCGTCGGTTGTGGCCCACGCCGTGAGAATGATGATTGGAATCGTGGCCGTGGCGGCCTGGCGCCGCAGGATTTCGCAGACCCCGAAGCCGTCGATGTCGGGAAGCATGAGATCGAGGATGACGAGGTCGGGCCGCCGGCGCTGGATCACCTCGAGCGCCTGCCGACCGTCGGCCGCGGTGAGCACTTCGTAACCGGCTTTCCTGAGGTGAAACGAGACCAGATCGGTTACGTCCTGTTCGTCGTCGACGCTGAGTATTGTAGGGGACACACGCATACGAAACGCGCTGCGGGTGGCGTCCGCATGCCGGCTGGGTGACTTTGCGGTGACATGCGGCCGAGGCGTGAAGCGGCGGGTGAAAAAAGCGTCAAAACCTTGATGTCGTGTTTTTAACTCGCCGGAAGGGGTCGATAAACCATGGTCGAACCACCAAGGTTGCGGGCCTAAATCCGCACCCGAACCGATGGCACGGAAGATCGCTTTCATCAATTACAAGGGCGGGGTCGGCAAGACCTCGCTCATCGTCAATACGGCTGCTTGTCTCGCGAAAACCGGGAAGCGCGTCCTCATCTGCGATTTTGACACGCAGTCGAACGCGTCGATCTGGCTGCTCAAGCTGGACCGCTGGAACAAGATCAACGCCGCCGGCGAGGGCTCGGTCTACTCGATCTTCGAGCCGGGCAAGGCGCGTGTGAAGGACATCATCCTCAAGGATGTCGTCGAGGGTAAGGCCGGCGAGAAGCTGCTGCCCGGCCTGGATCTGCTGCCGACCACGTTCAACCTTGTGGATTTGGAAAATGAATACGTGAGCGACTCGAAGCGTCCGGCGTACGTGATTTTCCAGGAGCAGCTCGCCGAGGTCGAGGGCGCCTACGACTACATCCTTTTCGACTGCCCGCCCAACATCCTGCGCGCCTCGCAGTGCGGCATCTTCTGCGCGAACGAGATCTACGTGCCGTCCAACCCCGACGCACTCAGCCTCATCGGCTTCACGCTGCTCGTCGAAAAACTCGGGAAATTTCACCAGCTCTCGGCCAGCTTCCGCAAGGCCACGATGGGCCCGCCGGCCGCCGTGTACGGCATCATCTTCAACTCGATCAAGACCGGCGTGGACATCGAGGTGCCGAAGATGCGCATGCAGCTTCGGTTGAATCAATTTCGCACCGCGAAGCGCGTCGCCCCGGTCGCCAAGATCTTCGACACGCAGGTGCGCGACGCGATGGTCGTGCGCCGCGCCGTCACCCTCGGTCTCCCGGTCGTCCTCGTCGGGCAGGACGCCGAGGAGGGGTCCCAGGACAACGTCGTCAACGACTACCGCAAAGTCGCCGCCGAACTCATCCAACTCGGCGGTTCCTAAAACTCTTTTTTCCAGCTATCATGCAATCCGCGATGTCCCTCAAATACTCCGCCAAAGACTGGGACGAAGTGCGCTCCGCGTTTGCGACTTCGATCATGGTCGACACCTCGCTGTCCAGTCTCGCCCAGAATCTCGACGGCCCCGACTGGCCGCTGAAGGGGAAGGACGAAACCCCTTCGAACTACATTGACCTCACGTACGACGAAGTCGTCGAGTTGCTGGCGCTCAAGGGGCAGCCAGCCGCGCGCGTCGACGAGTTGATCAGCATCCTCAAGGACACGCTCTCCTTTGACGATCCGTTCGGCGACATGGTGGCGCAGAGCACGGCGTCGGCGGAGCGGGACAATCCCGTCCTCAAAAATCTCGCGAAGCTGGAAATTCCAGAGTCGTTCCCGATCGTCCTCACGGCGGTCTCGCCCGAGACGCTCGAGTTCTGCCGTCTCGAAAAACTCACTACACTGGGCGAGTTTGCGGTGTTCACGCAGACGATGTCGCAGAACGTGATCGTCGGTGGGGATTTTCGCGCGCTCCTCAATGCGCTCTCGCACGTCGACGAGCAGATGATCGCGAAATACCTGCCGTTTCGCCCCGGCACCAAGGGCCTGCATTTGATCGAGGCGGTGGCGCACGCCGTGCGACCGCTCGCGGCCGAGCAGCGCGCGCGCATCGCGAAAAAGCCGGCGGAAGCGCCCGACTCGCTGCGCGCCCGCGTGGCGCAACTCGCCGGGCAGTTTGCGGCCGAGAAGGAGCACTTGCGGCAGCAGGTGGCGGCCGGCACTTCGCCGAGCCGTCTCGCGGTCGTCTTGAACGACGCCGCCCTCGAGCCCGTCGTGACGGCCCTCCTCGCCCCGCACCTCGGAGCAAAGCTCCCGGCGGTCGCCGTGACGGGCGAGGCGCCGAGAAGCGGGTGGTTCTCCCGCCTGTTCAAGAAATGAGGGCAGGCGCGCCATCGGGGTGGTGACGCGCAAGTCCGGTTGCTCGGACAAAACAGTTGTCGATCGGGACGAGCTGGCCATCGTTTCGACTGGCCGTCGTCGCCATCCACACTCCGAAACCCGCTGAGTGTTCCGGTGGAGAATCACCGGCGGTCGATCAACTGAGCACCCGAACACTGGTATTTCTGCGATGGACGACAGCCCGGCCACGCCTCCACCTCCCGGTCCGATCAAGTTCCCGAGTCCCAAGCCGCCCGGACCGGCGCTGGTCTTGCGCCGCAAGCTCGCGCTGACGCGTTCGCCGTTCGAGCTTTCCGAGGCGTCGGCGGAGGCCCAGAAGCAGATCGATCAAATCGTTTCGGTCACCCGGGTTCCCGGGGGCGATGCGGCAACGATCAGCCGCAACCAGGCGGGGGAGCTCGAGAAGTCGCTCCGCCTGCTCGAGGGCAAGCTCGCGGAGCGGGAGCGCGCGGTGGAGGAACTCGAGCTCAAGCTCGCCGAGCGCGAACGCGAACTCGCGGAAGCGGAGGCGCTGCTCGCGGCCCGTGAAAAACTCATCGCGGCGCATCGGAAGACCGCGCCGGCGGAGCAGTCCGCGGGGATTTCGAAAGAGGAGCAGACGGCGCTCGAGGCGCTCCGAGCCGAGCTCGACCGGCAGGAAGTGGCATTGCAGGAGGCAAAGACGGCCCTGAAGGAGCGCGAGGCGTTCATCGAGGAGAGCGAGATGAAGCTCTTCGAAAAGGTTCAGACGCAACAGGAGAAAGAGACGGAGCTCGAGCAACGGGAGGACGACCTGCGCAAACGCGAGCGCAAGCTTCGCGAGCGCGAGGCGGCTGTGGATCCGGCCGCAGCCGAAGCCTTCAAAGCCGAGCAGGCCGCGGCGAAGCAGCGCGACGAGTTCAACGAGTAGTTACCGGGAAACTACGGCAGCGCGGCGCCGCGGCGGCCCTCAGCCGTGAATGGGATTTGTAGGTCGCCACATTGACGGGTGCGGCTCGGGCGCAACACTGCGTCACGCGTCTGTCACATGAAACCCGGTCTTCGCCTCGCCTTAATTGTGATGAGTGTCTGCGTCGCGGTGACGCGCCCTCGCGCCGCAGGGGGCGGCGACGAAAGGCCGGCGGTGGTGCCGGACCGGCTCGTGTTCGGCACCGGAATCGCCGGCGTGTTCGATGGGGAGCGCAACGCCATGCTCTCCGTCGAGCTGCGCGGCGGAGCAGGGTGGGCCGGCATACATCCCTGGGTGGGGCTGGGGTGGGCCACAGACGGGGCGATCTTCGCCGGCGGCGGCGCGCTCTATACGCTCGGAGAGTTCCGCCGCTGGCAGACCACGGTGGGTTTCGGTCCCGGTTATTACGAACGCAACCAGGGGCCGGACCTCGGCAAGCATCTCGAGTTTCTCTCGTTTGTTGAAGTCTCGCGCCGCTTGCGACGGGGGCACCGCGTGGTGTTGCGACTCGCGCACATCTCCAACGGCAGCCTCGGAGACCGCAATCCCGGGACCGAGTTGCTGACGGCGGGCTACATGATCCCGCTCCGGCTTTGGCACCGTCCGGACCGCCCGTAAGGTTTTTCTGGCAACTTTGGGATTCTTTGGCGTCTTAGGTGGGTTTCGCATCGCGAATACCCGCTTTCGCGACATAAAAGACCGCCTCAATCCCAATGAAGTCCCTTCTCGTTCGTTCCACCTGCCTTAGTCTGGTTGCCGGCCTCTGGACTGCCGCGCACGCCCAATCGGACAACATCCCGATCGATTACATCCGCCAGCGGGACTGGACGTTTGCGGTGGGCGCGCGGATGAGCAACGAGGGCGCGAAGGTGAAGTTTGGCCGGCTCGGCAGCGTGCCGTCGCTGCGCAACGTGGGATCCGCCACCGACGCGAACGTGACACGTGTTTACGACAACGGTGCGGTGGGGCACGATGAGCAGCGGGAGATTGAGAAGTTGATCGGCAAAGATCCCGACGATAAGACCAAAGCCGTCGTGGCGGCGATTAACGATCCGAGCGACCCGAACCACCGTTACATCACCCAAGCGGCCCGCACGAAGAAAGACGAGAATGGCAACATCGTTCGCGACGAGGCGGGCAACCCGGTCCTCGAGCTCGACTCGAATGGCAACGCGATCCCGGATCCGACCGGCAACTTTCTGAAGTATCAGTCGGGCCTCACCCGCAACTGGAGCTATGCCAGTGAATCCCAGTTGAGCGCCGCGCCCGGCGGCGGTGATCAGGTGGCGTTGAGTACCTACAGCGCGACGACGGATGGCGCGAGTCTCGAAGCCGAGGGCGACTCCGGCGCCGGGGTCGAAATCGCACTGGGGCGCCGCATCGGCCGCATCGGCCAGCGCATCGAATGGGGAATCACGGGTGTTATCGGCATCACCGACATCAACGTGAAAACCTCCGGCACGGTGCGGTCCACCCTGCACACGCTCACCGACTTTTACTCGTTCAACGGCCAGGCGGCGCCGCGCAACGCGGATGGCACGCCGATCCTCAACGCGCCCTCCGCCGGCGATTTTGTACCCGATCCGGCAAAACCGGAGCAGAAGTTTTCTGGCGCGCTCGAGACCACCGTCCCTTGGGTTGATACGCCCACGCGGCGCGAGGAGACCGACGCGGTCGGCGGCGCCGAGGTCGAGGGCCACTGGCAGGTCAAGGGCTCCTACTACCTCATTCGTCTCGGGCCCAATGTGCGTGCGATGCTGACGGAGCGGATTTCGCTCAACGCCAGCGTCGGCTTCGCCGGGGCGTATTTGGGGACAAAATACCGCGTCGATGAGCGGCTGATCGTTCCGGGTCTGGGCTCCGAGCTGCGTGAGCAGACGGAGGACGAGGACAGCCAGTTCATTGCCGGCTTCTACGGCGAGTTGACGGCCGAGTTCTGGTTGACCGAGCGCACGGGTTTCTATGCGGGCGCCACCTACGAAAACCTCGGCGATTATGAGCAGGTGCTCAACGGTCGCACGGCCGAGGTGGAGCTCAGCTCGGGGATCGGCCTGCGCTTCGGCATCACGACGCGTTTCTGAGGAAGCGGCCGTCGGACGACGGCGGTGCGTGTGATGGCGGTCAGGACGACCGCCGCGACCTGAAGGCCCGCTCGGAGAGCGGGCCTTACCACGGCGCGGAGGTTCGCGCCTAAGTCTTGTGGTGGACGAGAGACGAGCCGTGTAGCGTACCCGCTACCGACCCTCGACGGACACGCCTTCGGGGTCGAAAATGTAGCCGACACCGTGGACGGTGCGGAACGCGTCGAGGCTGAGTCCGTTCTTCGTGAAAAGGGTCCGGATCTTCACGATGTACTGATCGAGCGACCGGCTCTTCACATCGGCATGGATTCCCCACACGGAATGAATCAGCGCCTTGCGCGTGATGACGATGCCGCGGTTGGCGTTCAGATAGGCGAGAATTCCCAGCTCTTTGCGCCCGATCTTGTGAATGACATTGTTCGGGAACTCGATTTCGAGCCGCACGGGCGTGACCATCGCCCCGCAGAAATCGAATGGCTCGTCGCTCACACGGGCGTTTTTCGTGATCTTGAAGTCATCCTTGGCCTCGGCGCGACGCAGTACGGCGCGGATACGCGCCACGAGCTCGGCGTAGCCGAAGGGTTTCGTGATGTAGTCGTCCCCGCCGAGCTCGAAGCCCTTGACCTTGTTCACCTCGAGGGCGTTGCCCGTGAGGAAAATCGTGGGAACAGAGATGTCCTCCTTGCGGATGTCCTCAAGCAGCGCGAAGCCCGACTGGTCGGGAAGATTCACGTCGAGGAGCATCAAATTCGCGAAGTTACGCTTCAGGAAGCGTAGCGCGTGTGCCGCACGATTGCAGAGCTGCGTTTGCATGCCGGCCTCTTCGAGGTGGACGGCGATGAGTTTGGCGAGCTCCTCTTCGTCTTCGACGACGAGAATCAGGGGCTTGGGTTCGGCGCGCATGGGTTGGTGTTGGGCAGCGAAACTGGAAGACGAGGGGAGCGTCCTGAGCGCGAGGTTTTTTACAAATCGATTTTCATCTGTCAAAAGAATCCTCGGGTCCGGGCGCCGAGTTGGTGCGTGGACGCGGATTTCCCCCCCCGATGCGACGCCTTACCTGCGGTCGAGAATAGACTTGAAGGCGGAGGAGGGGGTGTGTCCTTTGGCGCCGTGTCTGCGCAAGCTCCGCTCCTCATGCTCGGCCTGCCGAAAGGCAGTCTCGAGGAATCCACGAAAAACCTGTTCGCCAAGGCGGGCTGGAGGATCACGACCAGCTCGCGGTCGTATCGTCCCGCCATCGACGACCGTGAACTTGATGGCCGCTTCGTGCGCGCCCAGGAAGTGGCGCGATACGTCGAGCATGGCTTCTTCGATTGCGGCCTGACCGGCTACGACTGGATTCAGGAAAACAGCGCCGATGTGGTCGAGGTGTGCGACCTGATTTACAGCCGCGCCTCGACGCTGAAGTCGCGCTGGGTGCTGTGTGTGCCGGAGGCCTCGCCGGTGCAGCGGCCCGAGGATCTCGCCGGCAAGCGCGTCGCGACCGAGCTCGTGGAAACGGTGAAGCGCTATTTCGCCGATCGGAACATCCCGGTCGAAGTCGAGTTCTCCTGGGGCGCGACCGAGGTGAAGGT
>DASWVO010000209.1:0-15303 GCA_036406235.1 Opitutaceae bacterium | reverse complement strand
GCCAACGGCATGATCGCCACCTCGGGCAGCGGCAGCACGCTGGACGCCGACAGCGCGATCAATCTCGCTGGCGCGGCCCGGGTGAGCGCTGGGGCCGACGGCAGCCTGACGATTGCCGTCGATCTCGCGGGTGCCGGTTCGCTGACCAAGGTGGACAATGGCACCGTCACGTTGACCGGCACCAACACCTACGCCGGCACGACGACGATTTCAGGAGGCACGCTCGTCGCCACGAACGTGGGCGCGCTGGGCACCGCCGGCATTGCCAACTCCGGCGATTTCGTGCTGGACCTCGCGAGTGCCGACAGCGGCACGCTGACCAACGCGATCGACGGCACCGGCGGTCTGACGAAGCGCGGCGAGGGAACGCTTTCGCTGGGCGGCGCCAACAGCTACACGGGAGTCACCACGATCGACCGGGGGACCCTCGCGCTCGGCTCCAGTGTGGCCGCCAACGGCCTCGCCGCCTCCTCGGGTATCGTGTTCACCAATACCGCGGCGCAGACCGCGACCCTCGATCTCAACGGTTGGAGCGCGACGATCCAGTCGCTCTCCGGCGGCAACAGCGACAGCGGAATTGCGCTCGGCACGCAGACGCTCGACGTGCAGGCGGGCAGCTACGCCGGCGTCATCAGCGGCGGTGCTGGTTCCACTTTCCGGAAAACCGGCAGCGGCACTCTCGTCTTGAGCGGGGCGTTGCCGCTCGACGCGGGTTTTGCCGGCAACGTTGTGGTCGGCCAGGGCACGCTCGCCCTCACCGGCGGCCCCCTTGCAACGGCGGGCAACTTTGAAATGGCGGCCGGCGCCACCCTCGGCCTCGTCGTCGCCGACACCGCGAACGTCACGGCGGCCAGCGTCGCCTTCGGCGAGAACAGCATCCTCAACATCACCGGCTACCGCGCTGCGACTTTGGGCGCACACGTCCTCGTCGCCGCGGATGCCCCCATCGCCACCGTGGCCAACGTGAGCCTGCGTTTCGAGGGCGCGGCGATCGCGCCGTCGCTCGACCAGTATCTGACGCTGGCGCTCACGCAGTCCGCGGACCTCAAGCAGCTCCTGGTGGATGCCGGCCTCGTGTGGCAGAGCGACACCAATGCGCACGGCACGTTCAGTATCGCGTCGGCGGATACCGTCTTCTCCGTGACGGAGGCGCTGGCGGACGAGACATTCACCTCCGCCCTCGGCGGCTGGGATGGCAGGACGCTCACGAAGACCGGCGCCGGCACCCTCGTCCTCTCCAAGGCGAACACCTACACCGGCGCCACCCAGGTGAACGCCGGCACCTTGAACCTCGGCACGGCCAATGCGATCGCCTCCAGCACCGCCGTCACCGTCGCCGCCGGCGCCACCCTCCAGACCGGCGATGCGAACCAGTCGGTCGCCACGCTCTCCGGCGCGGGCTCCCTCGTGCTCGGCAATGCCGTGCTCACGGCGGCCAACGCCACCGCGGACAGCACCTTCTCGGGCGTGATCTCGGGAACGGGCAGCCTGGTGAAGACCGGCAACGCCACCCTCACGCTCGGCGGCGCGAACACCTACACCGGAGGCACGACCGTTTCCGAGGGCAAACTCGTCGCGACGCAGGCCGGCGCGCTCGGCAGCGGCAACGCCGCCGTCGGCGCCGGCACCACGCTCGAGTTCAATCTCAACACCGCGGGCAGCGGCGCTTATGCCGGGGCGATCTCCGGCGGCGGCAACCTCGTCAAGAGTGGCGACGGAACGCTGACGCTCACGACAACCGGTGCGACCGGCGCCGGCGCCATCGGCTCGCTGGCGGCCAACGCCGGCACGCTCGCCCTCGGCGACGGCACCCATGCGCTCGCGTTCACGGCCGGGACCGCGCAGGTCGCTTCGGGCGCGACCCTCACCGTCGAAAAGGATTCCACGCTTGCGGTCGGCGGTGCGCTCGACCTCGCCGATAACAGCAAGCTCAACCTCGTCGTGGGCGGCACGTTCCCCGTGCTCACCGCCGACAGCGTCACGATCGGTGCGACCGCCACCACGCTCGATATCGGCGGCGTGACCGGTTCGACGGCGACACCTTTCACGCTCCTCACCACGACCAGCGGCATCACCGGCGACTTCGCGTCGATCACCGTCGGCGGCGGCAGTGGCGGCGTGACGGATTACCTCACGGTTTCGGCCTTCAAGGAAGGCAACAGCTACATCGTGAAGACCGGCCTCATCTGGAACTCCACGAATGCCAGCGGCAGCTTCACCCTCACCGACATGGCGGAATCATTCGATCTCGGCACGGTGCTCGCGGATCGCGCCGCCAATCCCACGACCGGCTGGGACGGCAAAAGCCTCACGAAGGCCGGCGCCGGCACGCTCACGCTCTCGGCCGTCAACACCTACACGGGCACCACCGACGTCACGGCCGGCACGCTGCGTTTCGGCACCGCCAACGCCATTGCCCAGAGCAGCGCGGTGACGGTGGCTGCCGACGGGGCGCTCGATCTGAACAATCAGAACCAGTCCCTCAACAATCTCTCCGGCGCGGGTGACATCGCGCTGGGTGGCGCCACGCTCACGGCCAACAATGCCGCCAACGGCACGCTCTCCGGCGTCATCTCCGGAACGGGCGGCCGGCTCGTGAAGCAGGGCGGGGGCACCTTGACGCTCTCCGGCGCCAACACCTACAGCGGCGGCACCACGATCTCGGGCGGCAGGCTCGCCGTGGCCAACGTCGCGGCGCTCGGCACCGGCGCGGTGGTCAACAACGCCGCCCTCGACTTCACGGCGGACGCCACCGGCACGTACGCGGGAACGATCTCGGGCACGGGTGCGCTCACCAAAGCCGGCGACGGCACGCTGGAATTCACGGGCAACAGCAGCGCCTTCAGCGGCAGCACGGCAGTCAACGCCGGTACGCTCGCGGTGAACGGCCGTCTCGGGGGCACCCTCACGGTCGCCTCGGGCGCCCGCTTGCAGGGCGCCGGAACGGTCGGCACGACCATGATCGCCAGCGGCGGCACGCTTGCGCCGGGCAACTCGATCGGCACGCTCGCGGTCGCCGGCAATCTCACGTTCGCCTCGGGCTCGATCTACGAGGTCGAAATCGATCCGAGCGGCGCCGCCGATCGTATCAACGTTTCGGGTACGGCCAGCATTCAGTCGGGCGCCTCAGTCAATGTGCTCAAGGCCGGCGAATACGAATACGGCACGAGCTACACCATCCTCACGGCCGACGGCGGCGTGACGGGCGGCTTCTCCGAAATCACGCAGGCGCTGCCCCTGATCGACCTGATCCTTCGCCAGGATGCGAACAACGTGTATCTCGTCGTCTCGCGCAACACCGCCGCGTTTGACGAATACGCCCAGACCCCGAACCAGCTCGCCACCGCGCGGGTGATCGAATCCCTGGGGCATACCAACGTGCTCTATCGCACGGTGACGGGCCTGCCCGACGCGGCGACCGTCCAGAACGCGTTCGGCCAGCTCTCCGGCGAATTGCACGCGTCGTTGCAGGGCGCCTTCTTCGACGATGCGCGCATCGTGCGCGAGGCCTCCCTGGATCGGGGCCGTCCCTTCGGCGGCCAGGCCGCCAGCGTTGCGAACGACTCCGGCGCGGTGAGCTGGATCCAGATCGTCGGCGGCGAAGCCGAGGTGAAGGGCAGCGATCTTTCCGATGCGACCCGCTCCACCTTCGGCGTCCTCGCCGGCATCGACGGCGCGGTCGGCGAAAACACCCGGCTTGGCCTGGTGGTCGGCCACACGGAAGGCCCGTTCGAGATCGACGACCTGCACGCCAAGGCGGAACTGTCCAGCGCGCACCTCGGCACCTACGCCAACACCCGTTTCGGCCGCCTCTCGCTGCGCGGCGGTGGAACCTATTCGCGCTACTTCACCGACACGGAACGCAACGTCAGCGTCCCCGGTTTTGTCGAGCGCCTGAAGGTGCGGCGCGAAGCGACTGTGCTGCAGGGCTTCGGCGAGGCCGGTTACTTCATCCCGTTCAAGCGGGGCGGGGTGGAGCCGTTCGCCAATGCCTCCTACGCGCTGCTGCGGACCGACGAGTTCGAGGAACTCGGCGGCGACGCGGCTCTGCGCGGCCCGAAGGAGGTGCGCGACAATCCCACGACGACGCTCGGCGCGCGCGGCATCTACGACCTGTCGATCTGGCGCTGGAAGGCGCACCTCACCGGCAGCCTCGGCTGGCAGCACGCGTATGATTCCGTGATCACGCGCCAGCGCCTGTCGTTCGAGAACAGCGAGCGCTTCCGGATCTTCGGACTTCCGCTCAGCCGCGACATGATCGCGGTCGAGGGCGGCCTTGGTCTCGAGCTCACGAAGCGCACCCGCCTCGACCTCGGCTACAGCGGCCGCCTCTCGAGCGACAACAACGACCACACCGCCCGCGCCGTGGTCACGCACGCGTTCTGATCCGTGGTCCGCAAGCCGGTCGTTGCCCGCGACGTCGCCGGTTCCGGTGCTTTGCCCTCCCTTTCCGGCGGTCGCGCCCGGTGATCCCAACGCGGACGCACGCTCGGTGGCCGGAGCTCCGAGCTTCGCGAACGGAGCTCTGAGCGCCGTCGACGAAGCTCCGAGCTCGAAAGACGGAGCTCCAAACGAGGTGGATGGAGCAAAATACTCGGCGGGCCGGGCTCCGAGCTTCGTCCACGAAGCTCGGAACGAGGTGGGCGAAGCTTTTTGCTCCGGTTTCACGAAGCTTTTTGCTCGGTTCACGAAGCTTTTTGCTCGGACCGCGAAGCTTTTTGCTCCGAGCGCGGAGCTCCGAGCTCGGCCGGCGAGGCTCGGAGCTTCGTTAACCGAGCGCAGAGCTCCGTCGTCGGCCCTGTTTTGCCATGGAGTTGTGATTAGAGCGGGTTAGGCCCTTTTCCGCACGCCCTCCGGGAGCGCGATGCTTCAGCCCGCGCTCGTTGCGCTCCCGAGCGCGGGCTGAAGCCCCGCGCTCCCTCGGGCAAGCACAGCCCAAGAGTTTATAACACTCTCTAGATGGCTTCACACCAGGGGGCGCGTGCGTTGCATGTGGTGTTTCACGCCGGGCTTGCGGTGGATATCGGTGAGCGCCGCGGCGGTGGTGTTCAGGGCTTCGCCGCGGTTTTGCGGGAGTGCCTGGCGAGGTAGTCGTCGATGCCGGCTTCGAGGATGACAGACTTCCAGCCTTCCCCGGTCCTTTGGTAGTTGCCTCCGTCCAGCGCTGTACCCGGAAGACGGATACGCATCCGGTTTCAGGCAGCGTCGCCAGGTACGCCTCGACCTGGCGCGGCCCTCGCCGCCGAACTGGGCGGAAGCTCTGGGACACTGGCGACGCTCAGTGCCACGAGCAGGACGACGCAAAGTGCCGCGAAACCTGGACGCCGCCGGTCAGGCGGGCACCGCGACGCGCGCCACCGGGCGTCGGTCTGGCGTGAGTTCTCGCGGTTTGCGCTGGCAAGGCGGCGGCCAATTGATCAATCGTGATTGAATTCTTCAAACGATCATGATCGCTCACGAACGGCACCAGGCGATTCTCGCCGCGCTTCAGAAGCGGTCTCCGCTCGCGACCACCGACCTCGAGAAGCGCCTGCGGGCGTCGCCGGCCACCGTGCGCCGCGACCTCGCGCTGCTCGAGAAGCTCGGCAAGATCGTGCGCACGCACGGCGGGGTGCTGCATCCCGAGCACGCCACCGGCGAGTTGTCCTTCGATCGGAGGAGCCGCGCGGCCCTCAAGGCCAAGCTGGCGCTGGCACGGGCGGCGGTGGCGTCGATCCGGGGCGGAGACGTCGTGTTCGTCGACGCCGGCACGACGACGCTGGAGGCCGGGCGGCGGCTGCTGGCGATGGAAGACCTCACCGTGTTCACCAATTCCATCCCGTTGCTCAACGAGCCGCCGGCGGCGGGCACGCGCTTGATCGCGGTCGGCGGCGAGGTGCGCGGGGTGAGCCTCGCGCTGGTCGGCGCGGGCGCGGTGGAGTGGCTTCGGCAGGTCCGGGTCGACGTCGCGTTCCTCGGTGCGTCGGGCATCGAGCCCGCAGCCGGACCGAGCACGACCGAATTGGCTGAGGCGGGCGTGAAACGGGCGATCCTCGCGCAGGCGGGGCGGGTGGCGGTGCTCGCGGACGCCTCGAAGTGGGGGCAGCCGGCGGCGATCCGTTACGCCGCGTGGAGCCAGATTCACGACTTCTACACGAACCACGCGATCACGCCGGCGGAGCGCGCGGCGCTGATCCGGCAGGGCACTCGCTGCCATGTGGTCGACTGCTGATCTTCTCCATGGCCGCAACCAAACGACTCGAAGCCAAACTGGCGCGCATGCGGAGCGGGCGCGCCTCCGCGAAGGACTTCATCATCGCCGACGCCAAGGACGCCGACATGGCGTTTGGCGTCACGGCGCCGGGCCCGGATCGCACCCGTGGGCGCTGGAAAACCCTGGAGGATTATCTTGAGCAGATTCGCGCGATCGTCCGGCAGGACATCGTCGACCTCATGCTGCTGTCGGCCTCCAATCTGGAACGGCTCGCGATCGACGAGGGGTTGTTTGGCGAATCGGCAATCACACCGGCCGCCCGCGCGAACGACACGAGCGACATCTGGGCGGTGCGCGGCGGCGCGTATCACCGCCACCCGTCGCGCGCGTTCCGGACCGCATCGATCGAGCACATCAAATACGGACGGCTCGAGGCCGACTGCTCGCAGCCGCCGCGGGGGGCGGACCTTGGCCTGTATTCGATCACGTTCACGAACGACATCGCGGAGGATCACCGCGCGCTCACCGAGTTTCACGCGTTCCGCCGCGAAGCGGAGCAGAAGCGATTCCGGTACTTCCTGGAGGTGTTTAACCCGAACGTCGACCCCGGCCTCTCCACGGAGGAGGCGGCGTCGTTTCTCAACGACCACATCGTGCGCACGCTTGCGGGCGTCACGCGCGCGGGACGTCCCTTGTTTCTCAAGATGCCCTACAACGGCCCCGGTCCGCTGGAGGAGTTGGCGGCGTATGACCCCGGCCTGGTCATCGGCGTTCTCGGTGGTGGCGCCGGCACTACGCTCGACGCCTTCCAGCTCCTGCACGATGCGCAAAAGCACGGGGCGCGCGTGGCGTTGTTCGGCCGCAAGATCAATCTTTCCGAGCATCCGCTCACGTTCATCCAGTTTCTCCGGCGCATCGCGGATGGCGAGGTGAGCCCGGCCGAGGCGGTGCGCGCCTATCACGGCGAACTGGCGAAGCTCGGCCTGCAACCGCTTCGTCCGCTCGAGGACGATCTTCGCCTTACGCCTGTGCTGCCAAGCTACCGTTGACCCCATGAAACGCTCCGAGATCAACCGGGCCTGCCGCGTCGCCGGCGAGTGCTTCCGCCGTCATGCCTGGGCCCTTCCGCCGCAGCCGCGGTGGGACATCACCGATTTCGGGCTCGGCGAGTTCGCCCGTTGCGGGCTGACGCTCGTCACGCTCGCAAGCGAACCCGAATACTGCGAAAAACTCATGTACGCGCGCCGCGGCCAGATGACGCCCTGCCATACGCACGCGAAGAAGAAGGAGGATATCATCTGCCGCGTCGGCGAGCTGACGCTCGCGCTCAGCATCCGACGCCCCGCCTCGCTCGATCCGCATGCACCGGCGGATGAGCCCGTCACGGTGGCGGTCAACGGTGTGCCGGCGACGATCCCGGCCGGGCGGTGGCTGGTGCTGCCCGCGGGCCATCGCGTCACGCTGGTCCCCGGCATCTGGCATGCGTTCTGGCCGACGAGCGACGAGTGCATCATCGGCGAAGTCAGCACCGCCAACGATGATCTGCACGACAACTTTTTCGCGGATCCGGGCATCGGCCGGTTTCCCGGCATCGAGGAGGACGAGCCGGCGCAGATCCGGCTCGTGGGCGAATGAGCACTGCGAACGAACGCGCCGGCCTTCTCGCCGGGGGCAACTGGATCGTCGACCACGTCAAGGTGATCGACAGCTGGCCGCCCCAGGATACGCTGGCCGACATCGTCGCCGAATCCTGGGGCAACGGTGGCTCGCCTTACAACATCCTCAAGGATCTCGCCCGTCTCGGCGCGCCGTTCCCGCTCGCCGGCGTCGGCCTGATCGGCGACGACGCCGACGGCGGGCGCATCCTGGAGGACTGCCGTCACCATCAAATCGATACGACGCAATTGCAGCGGACGAAGCTCGCCCCGACCGCCTACAGCGACGTGATGACCGATCGCACCACCGGCCGGCGCACATTCTTCCACCAGCGCGGTGCCAACGCCCTGCTCGCGCCGGAGCATTTCGATTTCGCGGCAACCCGGGCGCGGATTTTTCACCTCGGCTATCTGCTGCTGCTGGACGGTCTGGACCGGCCGGATGCGGCCGACGGTGGCCGGCCGCGCACCGTCGACGTGCTGCGCCGGGCGCGCGCCGCGGGCCTGATGACCTCGGTGGATTGCGTCAGCGAAAACAGCGACCGGTTTGGGGCGCTGGTGAAGCCGGTGCTGCCCGAGGTGGACCTTCTCTTCGTCAACGACTTCGAGGCGGAGAAGATCACCGGAGTGGCGTTGCGCGGCTCGCCGGGCGGCCCGGTGCGGCGCGACGCCGTCGAGCGGGCGGCCGCCGAGTTGCTTGCTCTCGGGGTCCGCCGCTGGGTCGTGCTGCATTTTCCCGAGGCGGTGTATGCGGTCGAGCGAGGCGGCGGGGCGCATTGGCAACCGAGCGTGCGGGTGCCCGCGGCGATGATCAAAGGGACCGCGGGGGCCGGCGACGCCTTGGCGAGCGGAGTCCTCTACGGCCTGCATGAGAAGGCCGAAGTGGCCGATGCGCTTCGCCTCGGCGTCTGCGCGGCGGCGTGTTCGCTCTTCGAGGCGGATTGCTCGAGCGGCCTGCGCCCGGCCTCGGACTGCGGGGAGTTGGCGACCGCGTTGGGCTTGCGTTCCCTGTGCGACTGAGGGCGCGCTGCCCGATCTCGAGATCCGTGGCCCGGGCCGGTCGTGCAGCGGCAGAGGACGCCCGACGGGTGGGGAGGCCAGGCAAGAGAGTGCTGTTGACGGTGCCGAAAACGTCACAAAGCATGCGCGACGTCCGGTGGAACCTGTCCCTGTAGCTCAACTGGATAGAGCAGCGGTTTCCTAAACCGCGCATCCCGGTTCAAGTCCGGGCAGGGGCGCCACGGTTAACGAGTTCGCGCGGCGCGGGTTGGCGGCGGACGTCGGAGGAGGCAGTTGCCCGGCCGCTCACTGCGGGCCGGCGAGCAGCGAGTTCGCGGCGTGCATGAGGTAGATGTAGGCCGGCGCCGTGCTGACGACGTATTCGTTCTGTCCCCAGAAAAACGGCCAGTCCTCTTTGTTCTCCGGAAAGTCGGGCTTGAGGATCAGTACCCCGGGCACGATGCCGCCCGCGATGAACGAGAAATCCGCGCGATTGCTGCCGTAGGCGACCTCCTTGGAGACGGTGCCGACGCCCGACACGAGCGAAACGTCCGAGTCGGGATGGCAGCCGTGAAGGTAGTGGGCGGCCCGATACACCGTCTCGCCGTCGAAAAGCTGCGGGTAGGCTTTGTGCAGAAGGTAATTGATGGTCCCGAAGCGGATCACCTGGCCGTTGCCCGCCCATCCACCGGTCCCGATCGGCACGCCATACGGGTTGGCCTTCGCGAGCTCATCGATTTCCTGCCGGTAGCGCCTGGCGCGAGCAGCCAGCTTTTCGGCGAAGGTGGCGTCCAGGTGCGGCCGCGCATAAAGCGCCGGAACCGCATTCGTCTCGAAACGTTCCGCGACCGCGGGCCAAAGCTCCCCGGCGCGCTGCGCATACCGCGGGTCCCGGGTCGTGAGCAACAGCTCGACTGCGGCTTTGAACTCCTCGTCCTCGAGGATGCCGCCCGTCGTGTTGCCGTGGCGGAAGAGGTGCGGTGCGTGCGCATGCTCATCGTCCCACACCTGTTTCGCTCGAGCCAGGCATGCGTCGGCGAGGTCGTTGCGCCAGCCGCGCAGCGCCCGGCTGGCGGCGGCCAGCGCCGCGGCGGACCCGTAGTTCAGCGCGGTGGATTTGTTGGTGAAGGCCCAGCGATCGTCGGGGACGGAGCTGTGCAGCCCGTCCGACTCACCGGGCGCGAGCGCGGTGCGGTAAAGCAGGCCGTCGGTCTTCGACGCGGCGTCGCCGAGGTGCGTGTATTGCAGCAGGTCCGGCTCGACGATGCCGTTGATCGCATGCCCCACGGCGTCGAATTGGGCGAGGAGTTGCAGCGTGCCGTGTTCGATCTGCTGGAGAATGTCCGGCACATCATCGGGCGCGTGGATGTTCACCGAACGTGCTTTCTGGTCGACCGTCGTCTCGTCCCGACGCGGCGCGAACTCCTCCCACGTGTGCACGAGGCTGAGCACCGCGGCATATTGGGTCTGCGTGCGGATGTCGAAGTCGCCCGCATCCAGCCAGCCGCCGACGTTGAGGCCGGGGATGTGCTCGCCGGGCTCGAAACGCGTGTCGGTCGTCGGTCCCTGCGCATAAAGGTCAAAGTGTTGGTGATTCACCGGCGCCTGGCGGGCGTCATCGCGATGCGAGTCTCCGTGCCAGATGCGGTAGGCTTCTCGCACCCGCATGTGGTCCATCGCGACCGGAAGATAGACGTCGAGGCTGGCGTGCCACGTATCGGCGAGCGCGGCCGCGTCGATGCGAAACGGCGCCGTGCGCACGCCGGCGTACTCAAGGGCGTAGATGCCGGGCTCGCGCACGGCGGAAAAATCGAAGGTGAGGTAATGGTAGCGCAGATACGGGCCCCACTGCCTGGCGGGCGCGGCGAGCATTTCGGTCCAGGCGCCGTCGGCGTTCACCCGCAAGACGCGCGCCGTGGCCGCGGGCGGGTCGTTCGGGTCGAGTTCGATCACCGCGATCTTGTCCTGCGCGGGATGATAGCCGGCCTGCGAGTGCGCGATCACGGGCTGGCGCGTCCAGTCCGGGATCGTGTTCGCGGAGAGCGACCATTCGACGACGCGGCCCGTTTGGCCGGCCGGGAGCAGCGTCCGCACCACGAACCAGCCGTTCTGAGCGGTGTTCCGGCCGTCGTAGAGGGCGAGCGGGCCGGTGGCGGAGTCGATTCGCACCCGGCGGGACGGATCCTCCGGCGCGAGGACCAGCGTGGTTCCGGTCGCGAGCGGTTCCGGTTCCAGCGTGCCGGCGTCGGTCTTTGCCATCGGGCCGGTGGGGTGCAGCGGAAAACTGCCGCCCCGGCCGTCGATCAGGTAGGTTTTGCGGAAATACGCCGCCGGCAGAAACTCGAGATTGAAACCGGCGCGTCCTGCGAGCGCGGCGGGCAGGGCCGCGGGCAGGTGCACGCTGAGGGCGACGCCGGCGTCACGCGGCTCCGCGCGGATCGTGAACTCGAACGCCGGCTCGGGATAGCGAAGGCGCGCCTCGATGCTGCCGTCGGCGGCATTGACCCGCCGCTCGATCAACTCGGGGGCGGGGTCCCACTGCCCGGGCGTCGGACCGAGCCGCACATCGCCGTTGGTCGCGGTTCGCACGCCGTGGTGGATCAATTCGACGCCGGCGATCTTCGCGTCGCTGAAAAGCCCGTCGTAGACGTTGCTGAAGACGAGGACATTCAAGCCGCGGGTCTCGAAGTAGCCGCGCTCGTTGAGCCGAAGGGCGGAGTTGGCGGAGAATGCCGGGCTGGCAGCGACGGCCATCAGCGCGACGAGGGCGGCAGGCGACAGGCGGGGTGGTCTCATGGCATCCGGAGACGGAGGTGATGGCGGGGCGGGTCCGGGAAGGAGGGACGTGGGCCATGCTGCGGGGCGCAGCGTCACGCGAAACGACGGCGCCGTCCTAACATGTGAATCACCGGAGCGGCCCGCCCGGTCGGGCCACGCGCGACGCCGCCGAAGCACGGGCGTGCGTATCCCTGAAAGCATTACAAACAATCCGGAGCGCCGGGGCGATGCGGCGGTGGCGAAGGCCAGTCTATCATTAGATGGGCGCCCGAATTGCTTTGCCGGGGATCGTGGCCAGCTTTTCGCCGATGAAACTCACCGCCTGTCTACCCTTGGTCTCGGCGCTCGGTTTGGTGGCCCTGCCACTCGGTGCTGCCCCCACCAATGAAACCGCCGGGCACCTCGGCTCCCGCGTATTTGCCTGGGAGGAACTGGCGGTCAAAAAAAGCGACGTCGGCGAGCGTCGGGACGTGGCGGATGAGCCCACCCAGACGCTGGAACGTTTCGAGTGCCACATCAGCACGCTCAATCCCGGACTCAAGTCGCACCCGCCGCACCGGCATCCGCAGGAGGAGTTCATCATCATCCGCGAGGGCAGCCTGGATGTCACCATCAACGGCGAGACGCAGCGGGTCGGCCCCGGTTCACTCTTCTTTTTCGCGGCGAACGACTGGCACAACGTCAGCAACCCCGGAGACGTGCCGGCGACCTATCTGGTGTTCAACCTCGCGAGCGCGGCCACCCGGTCGGCGCCGGCGGAGGGCGCCGGAAAGCAAGTGCCGCCGGGAACGCTGGGCTCGAACGTCTATGCGTGGGAGAGGCTGATGGCCCGGCGGACGGCGACGGGCGAAATCCGCGACATCGGACAGGGGGCGACCGTCGCCTGCCGCCGCCTGGAGATGTTTGTGGAAACCCTGGCGGAGGGAAGCAGCGCGCATCCCCGGCAACGCCATGCGGAGGAGGAAGTCCTGGCAGTCAAGAGCGGCACGCTGGCGGTCACGATCAACGGGGAGACGCGGACGATCGGGCCGGGCTCGATCTGTTTCTTCGCGTCCAACGACGATCACGCGATCACGAATGCCGGCAAGGGCGAGGCAGCCTACTACATTGCCCGCTTCGAGACGGCGGCCACGCCGGTGGCGCAGGCAAACTAAAGGCGCGCTGGAACTTCGCGCCTGGAGGTGGGGCCGGCCCCGAGCGAGGGGCCCCGGTTTGCGCCGCAACGTGTGAGCGCAACCTGGCGGCGCGGCCGGTCGGAGGGGGATCGGCGGATGAAACTTCCGGCGGGAAAGCCCGTCTCATCTTCGCTGCCGGGCGCTCGACAAGTCGGCGTGTCCTGCCAATAACTCGCCTCACCATGTTGCGTTCCACTTCGTTCCGCCGGTCCTCCCTGCGTCGCCTCCAGCGTGCCCGCGCCGCCTTTACCCTGCTCGAGATCCTGATCGTGCTTGCGATCATCGGTTTGCTCGTCGGCCTGGCGGTGAGCAAGTTCGAGAACATTTTTGGCAGCAGTCAGCAGGAGGTGGCGCGGCTGTTCGTGGGGCAGAGCATGAAGCTGCCCTTGACCAGCTATCGGCTGCACATGGGCGATTATCCGTCGACCGCCGAGGGCTTGCAGTCCCTGGTCAGCGCTCCGGCCAACAAGGCCGACCGCTGGCGCGGACCCTACATCGACGGCAGCAAGGTGCCGCTCGATCCGTGGCAGGAGCCTTACGTCTACCGTTACCCGGGCGCGAAGAACAAAGGCGGTTACGATCTTTTCTCGAAAGGCCCGGACAAACAGGAAGACACGGCGGACGACATCGGGAACTGGTAGGTTTTTGCGGCGCAAAGACCTTAACGGCACGGCGTGCCGCGAAGCGGACGTTTCTTTAACGTGGCTGGCATCCCAGGGCAGACAGGATCGGACCGCGCGTCCGGGCATTTAGGTTTTCGCGGAGCGAAAACCCCGGCGTTCACGCTGCTCGAGATCCTGCTCGTCCTCGCGCTGATCGGGCTGCTCACCTCCGCGCTCGTGGTGAGCATCAACCGCGGCCTTTCGCTTTCCGGCCAGCAGGCGGTGACGGTGGAGGATGTCTTCTGGCGGGCGGTGACGGAGTCGCGCAAGCAGGCGCTCGTGCGGCGCAGCGAAGTGCGGTTGCGCTACGACGAACGGGAGCGGCAGTTCGTAGCCTCGGGTGGAGGCGGCGAGAAAACCTACCCGGTCGAGCAGCCGGGCGAAGTGCAGGTGGAGTTTCTCACCACGACGAAAGGCGGCAGCTCGATTCTCATCGGCGGCAATCTCGTCGAGACGCAGGCGCTGCCGTATGTGAAATTCTATGACGACGGCACCTGCACGCCGTTCCGCATGCAGGTGCGCACGGGTGGCCCGGCCCGCACACTGTCGATCGATCCGTGGACGTGCGCGCCCGTGCTCGAGTCCGAAACGAACCGCTGACATGCGTCGTGCCTTCACTCTCCTCGAGGTTTTGATCGCGCTCTCCGTCTTCGCGCTGGCCGCGGTCGGGCTCGGCGCGGCTTATCTCAACGTCCTCAACACGTATGCGGTCATCGAGCAGGCGGCGCGGCGGGATGACGAGGTCGCGTTTGCCCGGGCTGCGCTCCACGCCGAACCGGATCGCGAGAAAGCCGAGCAAGGCGGCGAGTTCACCGCGACGGACAACCGGCGCGTCCGCTGGAGCGCGACGATCGAGCCGACCAACATCGCCGATCTGTTCGCGGTCACATTCACCTGCGAGGTCGACGATCCCGGGCGGGCGGAGCCGCAAGTGACGAAGGAAACCTACCGCCTGCTCCGGCCCACGTGGTCCGAGGGCGACGAGCGGGAAAAACTGCGCACCGAGGCGCGCGACCGCATCCTCGAATACCAGGGAAAATTGAAATGAGGGAATGCCCAATGACCTCTAGCGCGAAAGCGCTGGCCCGACATGCCCAATGTCCAGCGAGCCGAAACCATGGGCCGACGTTCGGCCGGCCGTTCCATTGGACCTTGGGTCTTGGTCCTTGGTCGTTCCGCGGCGCGAAGCACCGCGGCCGCGGCTTCACCCTGCTCGAAATCCTCGTGGCGCTGGCGCTCGTGGCGCTCGTTCTCGTGTCGTTGAACACGTTTGTGTTTTCGATGGGCGAACTCTGGGGCCGCAACAACGACCTGCGGCTTTTCGAACAGCATGTGCGCGCCGTCACCCGCTTCCTCGAGGGCGAGTTGCGCTCCGCCGGCCTGCCGCCTTCAGCGAGCGGGACCGATGCGACGATCGCCCCGCGCGAGGTGCGCGCCCAGAACGGCGCGACGGACAATCTGCTCACGTTCGAGCTGCGCGAAGGCAGCCGCCTGATCGCCTGGCCGGAGCGCTCGCTGCCCGAGGTGGTCTGCTCCCTGGCCGTGCGCCCCAACGAGGGGCTGGTGCTGCTCTGGCGGTCGCGTTTGGAAAAGGAATTTCCCGACATGCCCGCGCACGAGACGCTCATCTCTCCGCTCGTGACCGCGATCGCCTACGATTACTACGACCCCGACTTCCGGCGGTGGGAAACCGAGACGACCTTGCGCAAAGCCGCGCAGGGGAAGATGGAGACGCCCGCGCGCCTGCGCCTGACGTTCACTTACCAAAAGCTGAAGCAGGAAAGCCTGCTGATCGTTCCCGTGGCGGCCGAGGGGCTGCCGGCCAACTGACGATGCTTCCC
>DASWVO010000208.1:0-30002 GCA_036406235.1 Opitutaceae bacterium | reverse complement strand
CCAACTCGCTATGGATCAACTTTATCATCTTCTGCGCGGTTTCCTCGGCATCGCCGCGTTCCTCGGCATCGCGGTCGCGTTCAGCCGCAATCGCCGGGCGATTGACTGGAAACTCGTCGGCACGGGCCTCGTGCTGCAATTCGTCATCGCGATCATCGTGCTCAAGGTCGGCCCTGTGCGCGCCGGCTTCGAGGGAGTCGGCGCGTTCTTTGTGAAGGTGATCGATTTCACGCGCGCCGGCACCAGCCTCGTCTTCGGCTGGCTCGTGCAGTTGCCCGACGAACCGCAATGGCAGTTCACGAAAAGCGCGCCGGCCTTCGCGATCACGATCCTGCCGACGATCATCTTCTTTTCCGCGCTCACGTCGGTGCTCTACTACCTCGGCATCCTGCAACGCGTCGTCTACGCGTTCGCCTGGGTCATGTCGAAGACGATGCGGCTCGGCGGCGCCGAGAGCATGTCGGCCTCGGCCAATATTTTCGTCGGCCAGACCGAGGCGCCGCTCCTCATCAAGCCCTACATCGAGCGCATGACGCGCTCGGAAATGCTCGCGATCATGATCGGCGGCATGGCGACGATCGCGGGCGGCGTGATGGTCGTGTACATCGACCTGCTCGGCGGCACCGATCCCGCCGATCGGCTCAAATTCGCCACCCACCTGCTCACCAAATCCGTCATCTCCGCGCCGGCCGCGCTCGTGATCGCGAAAATCCTGCTGCCGCAGGAGGAAGCCGTGAATCAGGACCTGCATCTCAGCAAGGACCGCTTCGGCGCCAACATCCTCGACGCGATCTGCCTCGGCACGGGCGACGGCATCCGGCTCGCGGTCAACGTCGGCGGCATGCTCATCGTGTTCACCGCTCTGATCGCGATGATCAACTACGGGCTCGGCGATCTCTTCGGCCACTGGACCGGCCTCAACGGCTGGGTCGCTAGCGTCACGGAGGGACGTTACGATGCCTTCACGCTGCAATTCGTCTTCGGCATCGTCGGCGCTCCGCTCGCGTGGCTGATGGGCGTGGAGCCGGGCAACCTGCTCGTCGCGGGGCAACTGCTCGGCGAGAAAACCGTGCTCAACGAATTCGTCGCCTACTTCTCGATGAACCGCCTGCAGGCCGACGGCACGCTGACCGACGAGCGGACGCGCGTGATCCTCACGTATGCGCTTTGTGGATTCTCCAACATCGTCTCGATCGGCATCCAGATCGGCGGCATCGGCGCGCTCGCGCCGACGCAGCGCGAGAACCTCGCCCGCCTCGGCTGGTATGCGCTGCTCGGCGGCTCGCTCGCGTGCTTCATCCCCGCCTCGATCGCCGCGATGTTCACCTGAGAGCCGGCGATGGCCAGAGGCTGATACTATCTTTGAGCGACAACCACCGAAGGTGGCGCGGAGCTTCAGCCCGCGCTGGGGAGCGCAGCGGACGCGAGCTGAAGCACCGCGCCCCAGGAAGGCGTTCGAAAAGTGCATGACACGCACCAAGCGCAAGCCACGCCCCCGTCGCTGCGCACCACCTCCTTTGTGAGTCGGCCTTTACGCCCGACCGACGTGCCTCAATCGGACTTTGGTCAAAGCTCAATGAAGGTGAACGCCCTTCACTTCCGATACCAACTGCCGTCCTCCTTCTGCAACCACACGCCGGGCGCGCTGCTCGCGGCGATCTGCTTGGCGCGGGCGCGACCGACGGCGTCGGACGTCGAACCGGTCTGCTTCGCGATGGCCTCGTAAACGACGCCGCGATCACGGTTGTCCTCGGCGGCGAGGGAACCGGCATTGGCCTTGTTCTCGCGTACGCTGAGGTAACCGCGGTTGTCCTCGCCGAGCGCGCCCTGCTGTTTGAGGGCATCGATCTGCGGCAGGCGCTGGGCCATGCGCGCGCGCACGGCACCCAGATCCTGGGCCTGAAGCGTGGCCGCCAGCAGCAGCGTCACGCCGACGAGAAGCGATTGGAAAAGCGTCTTCATGGCTCTGGATTACACGTCGGGATTGAGAGTGGAGGATTGCTTGTCGAGATCGCCGAAGAAATCGTCGAGCGCCTTGTCGACTTTCACGTTCACGTCGACCGTGGCGTGGACTTGGATCGGATCCAGCTTCACGTGGATGCAGCCTCCGAGGAGGACAACGCAACCGAGCAGGAAAGCAGTGCGATGCATGAGGAGAGGTTTCTTAATGGGACGCACGGTGGCAACGAAAGTTTCCTGGTCGACAGCCGAGCTGGGAGCCAAGGCCAAGGGCCAAGAGCTTAGAGCTGAGAGCCTGACAGCCGGCGCCCTGCGCCGAAAATCGAGAGAGTGGCGATTCACCGGTTTTTCCGGCTCTCAGCCCTCAGCTCTTGGCTTTTGGCTCTCAGCTCTAAGCTCTCGGCTCTCAGCTAAATTGTCCCCCTCACCGCACCTGCACCGAGAACGGCTGCGTCAGTCCGATCTTCAACACATCCGCCAGCGGACCGGCGACATTGACGTCGAAGGTCACCGCGTCGATCTCGCCGCCCGGCCGCAACGGCCGCGCCCGCACCGTCACGTGCGCCGAGCGGCCCTGCCCGTCTCCCTCCGGCGTGATGTGCGCATCGAACGCCTCCACGCGCAGCTCCGTGCGCCCGAGTTCGACCTCCTCCATGTCGTCGTAAGCCGGATTGTCCGGCGAGAACCAGCGCGCCAGCGGCCCGAGCCAGGCCGGCAGTTCGATCCGCCGCGGCACGCGTTCGGTCAGGAATCCGGGGGTCGGTGCCAGCCGCAACGTGGCCGGTTCGCCCGCATGCAGCGCCAATTTCCCCTGCCCCACCTGCACGCCCGCCGCCGCGCTCCAGCCAAGCCACACTTCGCCATCGACGCGGCCGTGCGCCTCCGCAAGCCCCGAGGGCACGAGCGCCACGACATCCTGCAGGCCGATGCGCTCCACGCGCACTTTCGCATTCACCGAAAACGGCGCCAGCGGCATCACGAACGGATCCGCCTCCATCGTGCCGCCGGCGATCTCGATCGACGCCGCGGATACGGCGAGCTCGCGCGTCCCGCGCAGCACGGCGCGGACCGCGAGATTGCGCGCCCCAAACCGGCGGGTGCTGATCGTGCGCACCGTCAACTCCAGCGGAGCGCCACCGTCGGTCAGACGCGCGAGATCGGCCTCGCCGCTCGCCGTCACGCCCTCGAGCGTCACGCCGCGGCCGGGATCGCGGATCACGCCCTCGCGCCACTCGAAGCTGACGAGGCCCGCCGGCTGATAGCGGTGGATTTCCCCGGAGCCGCGGAGCACCAGCACGCCTTCGGCCTCGATGCCGCGCGCCTCGGCCGGCAGCCGGCCGCCGAGCGCCTGCAGCCACGGGCCGACGTCGATGCGACCCTCCTCGATCCGCCACGCGCCCTCACCGGTCGCGGCGTCGAGCTCGGCCGTCGCGACCGCGCGCAACGCCGGTCCTTCGAGGGAAAGGCGGGCTTGACGCCGCCCGGCCGGCGTTGTCGTGGTTGCGTCGATACGCCATTGCAACTGCGGACCGGACTCGCCCAGAACGGAAAGTTCGCCGGAAAGATCGCCCGCGAACAGCGGGAGCGGAAAATTCGCGGCGAAGCCGGGCCGGGTGTGGCCAACGAGGCCACACGCGACGACGAACGCGCAGAGGCGGCCACGAACGCCGGCCACCGCGTGCGTCGGGGACAACGCGCGCCACGGGAGGGGAATGCGTGAGCCGGGCTTCACGGCTCCCCAGCATCGATAAATCCGGGCCGGTGGCTAGCGCGTGTTATGCCTTTTTCGAACGCCCGCCGGCGGCGACGGTGCTTCAGCCCGCGCTCGAAAGCGCAACGAGCGCGGGCTGAAGCACCGCGCTACCCTTGGGCAGCCGCCGCGAAAGCTCAGTTCACCGGCACCGGCGGCAGGTCCCAGATGTCGTGGGCGTATTCGCGAATCGTGCGGTCGCTGGAAAACTTGCCCACGCGAGCGGTGTTGAGGATCGCCTTCTTCGCCCAGCCCGCGGCGTCGCGATAGGCGGCGTCGACCCGCTCCTGCGCGTCGCTGTAACGCCGGAAGTCGGCCAGCACCATGAACGGATCGCCGCCCTGCAGGAGGCTGTGGTGCAGCGCGCCGAAGGCGTGCGGCTCGCCCGGCGTGAAGTAATCCGAGCCGAGCCACTCGACGATCGCCTTCAGCTCGGGATCGCGGTGATAGAAGTCGTGCGGATTGTAGCCGCGGGCCTTGAGCGCCTCGACCTCCTCGACGGTCATGCCGAAGATGAAGATGTTTTCGTCGCCGACCTCCTCCTTGATCTCGACGTTGGCGCCATCGAGCGTGCCGATGGTGAGCGAGCCGTTGAGCGCGAGTTTCATGTTGCCGGTGCCCGAGGCCTCCTTGCCGGCGGTGGAGATCTGCTCGGAAAGATCGGCGGCGGGAATGATGCGCTCGGCGAGCGACACGCGGTAGTTGGGCAGGAACGCGACCTTCAACTTCCCGTCGATGCGCGCGTCGCCGTTGATCTTCGCGCCGATGACATTGATCGCGCGGATGATGTTTTTCGCCAGATCGTAACCGGGCGCCGCCTTGGCCGCGAAAACGAAGACGCGCGGCACGATGTCGAGCCGCGGGTTCTGCAGGAGCCGGCGATAGAGCGCGACGATGTGCAGCAGATTCAGGTGCTGGCGCTTGTACTCGTGCAGGCGCTTGATCTGCACGTCGAAGAGCGCATCGGGCGAGACTTGCACGCCGCAGTCGGCCTTGATGATCGCGGCGAGGTCGACCTTGTTGGCGCGCTTGATCGCCATGAACTCGCGCTGGAACGCCCGGTCGCCGGCCATCTTTTCCAGGCCGCGCAGAAGGTCGAGGTTCCGCGCCCAGGCCTCGGAGCCGAGCGTGCGCGTGATGAGGCTGGAGAGCCGGGGATTGCAGTCGAGCAGCCAGCGCCGCGGTGTGATGCCGTTGGTCTTGTTTTGGAACTTGTCGGGAAACAGGGCGTGAAACTCCGGAAAAAGATTGGCCTTCAGGAGGTCGGTGTGCAGGGCGGCGACGCCGTTGACGGCATGCGAGCCGACGACGGAAAGATTGGCCATGCGCACGTATTTGGCGCCGTTTTCCTCGATCAGCGAGCAGACGCGGAGCTTCTCGATGTCGCCCGGCCACTTCGCGGCCACGACCTCCATCAGGCGGCGGTTGATCTCGAAGATGATCTGTAGGTGGCGCGGCAATACACGTTCGAAGAGCGGCACGCTCCAGCGCTCCAGCGCCTCGGGCAGGAGCGTGTGGTTGGTGTAGGCGAAGGTGCGCGTGGTGATGTCCCACGCCTTGTCCCAGGCGATGTCGTGCTCGTCGACGAGGATGCGCATGAGCTCGGCCACGGCGACGGCCGGATGCGTGTCGTTGAGCTGCACGGCGACCTTCCCGGCGAAGTTTTCCCACGAGTTCTCCGCGTGGCGGAAGTGCCGGCGGATCATGTCGCGCAGGGAGCAGGCGACGAAGAAGTACTGCTGCACGAGGCGCAGCTCCTTGCCGTTCTCGGTCTTGTCGTTCGGATAGAGCACCTTCGAGACGGTCTCGCTCACCGCCTTTTCGCGCACGGCCTCGACGTAACCGCCGCTGTTGAAGGCGGCGAGGTCGAAATCCTGCGAGGCGCGCGAGGCCCAGAGCCGGAGGAAGTTCACCGTCTTCGTGCCGAAGCCGGCAATCGGGATGTCGTGCGGCACGCCGAGGATCGTCTTTGTATTCACCCAGCGGGGACGATAGTTGCCCCGGTCGTCGAAAACGTTCTCCACCTCGCCATAGAGCTGGATTTCGAGGGTGTATTCCGGGCGGACGATCTCCCAGGGGGTGCCGAACATCATCCAGCTGTCGGGGTGCTCGACCTGGTGGCCGTGGATGAACTCCTGGCGGAACAGGCCGAACTCGTAATTGATGCCGTAGCCGACCGCCGGCAGGTCGAGGGTCGCGAGCGAATCGAGGAAGCAGGCGGCGAGACGGCCGAGACCGCCGTTGCCGAGGCCCATGTCCACCTCGCTCTCGCGCACCGCCTCCCACTCGACGCCGAGGTCTTTCAGCGCCGCGACGGTCGTCTCGAACAGGCCGGTGTTGTGGAGATTGTTCTCCAGCAGCCGGCCCATGAGATACTCGAGCGAGAGATAATAAAGGCGGCGGACATTGAGCCGGTTGTGCACGCCCTGCGTCGCGATCATGCGCGCGAGCGTCTCGTCACGCGAGGCAAGGCAGGTGGCCATCCACCAGTCGCGCGGGGTGGCGGTGAACTGGTCGCGGGCCAGCGTGTGGGTGAGGTGGCGGAGGATCGCCTCGCGCACCTGCACCACCGGATCATCGGTGGCACGGCGGGCGGGCGTGGCGGGCGAATCGGCGGCCATGGGCGCGGCAGCGGAGCGGGCTTTGGTGGACTTGGACGCGACGGGCATGGGAAAATGGGTTGAAGGCTATAGTAATCGAAGAGCGAAAACGGTGCCAATCCGGCCCGGGGCGGTCACGACCTATTTTGCGAGGACAAAACCGGGAAAGCCCGGGTGATTTTCCGCCCAATTGCGATGCGCGGCGTCATTTCTGAAAACGGCGCGCGAGTTCGCCATGACTGAATTCGATGAAGGTCGGCCGCCCTGCGGGGCTGGTGAGCGGGCTGCGGCACGCGAACAACTGGCCAACGAGCGCGGTCATTTCGCTATCGTTCGCGACGTCCGCCAGGCGAATGGCCTTGGCGGCGGCGAGCCGGGCCAGTTCTTCGCGCGCGACTTCCGGATCCCGCTCCTGCAGCCGCCCTTCGCGCAAGGCGCCCAACAGGTCGCGCACGAAAGGCTCGGCATCGGCCGGTTCCATCCACGCCGGCACGCCCTCGATCCGGAAAAAATTGCGCCCGAATTCGGCGATCTCGAAGCCGTGCGCGTTGAGAAAGGCGAGCTTGTCGAGGAGCAGCGCGGTCGCGACCGGGTCGAGCTCCACCGGCACGGGCAGGAGCAGCCGCTGACTCGGCGTCTCGCCGGCGCGAAACTGCGCCTGCAACCGCTCGAACCAAATGCGTTCATGCACGGCCCGGCGGTCGAGCAACACGAGTCCCGCGCCCGTCTCGAAGAGCACGTAGCTGCCGTGCGCGAGCCCGAGGAAACGCCAGGCCGGCGGAGATTGCGGAGTGCGGAGTGTGGACTGCGGAAGGGAAGGAGTGGGAGATTGCGGATTGCGGAACGCGGAGTGCGGAGTGGGCGCAGCGACAGGTTGCGGAGCGCGGAGCGTGGGTTGCGGCGTATCCGGAATCATCGGTCCTATCCGTCCCATCGGTCCCATAGGTTCCATTCTCACCGGAACCGGTGCCTGGGGCGGCGCTCCCACCAGCGAAGGTTGCGACGCCGGCCACTGCGCACTCCGCACTCCGCCCTCCGCACTTGTCGGCCCGAGCTCGCGCAACCGCTGCAGCACCTGGCGAATCACGAAGCCGCGCACGGCCGGCTCGCTGCGAAAACGCACCTCGCGCTTGGCCGGATGCACATTCACATCGACCGCCGCCGGATCGATCTCGAAGAAAACGAACGCGAGCGGATAGCGTCCCTTCGGCAGCGACTCGTGATAGCTTTCGATCAAGGCGTAGTTGAGCGTGCGGCTGTCGACCGGCCGCTGGTTCACGAAGACGATCATCTCGTGCCGCGTCGCCCGCCCCTGCCCCGGCCGGCCAATCAGCCCCGTGAGCCGCATGCCCTGCTCCGCCCCCTCGATCGGCACGAGCTGCTCGGCGATCTGCCGGCCGAAGATCTCGGACACGCGATCGACGAGCCCCGGGCATTCCGGCGAGCGAAAAATCACGCGCCCGTCCTCGATCAGCGTGAACGACACCTGCGGAAACGACAGGGCGTAAAGCCGCACTCCGGTGACGATGTGCGCCGCCTCTGTCTGGTCGGTCTTGAGAAATTTCCGCCGCGCCGGCACCGAGTTGAACAGATGCGTCACCTCGATGCGCGTGCCGACCGGCCGGCCGCAATCGCGCACGTGGAGCAGCTTGCCGCCGTTGACGAGCACCTCGGTGCCGACGTCCGCCTGCGCCTCGCGCGTCTGCAACGTGAAACGCGACACGCTCGCGATCGACGGCAGCGCCTCGCCGCGAAAGCCGAAACTCGCGAGCCGGTTCAAGTCGTCGGCCTCGGCGATCTTGCTCGTCGCATGCCGCTCGAGCGCGAGCAGCGCGTCGTCGCGCGACATGCCGCAGCCGTTGTCCTCAATGCGCATGAGCGAGCGCCCGCCGTGGCGGAACTCCACCTCGATGCGCGTGGCACCGGCATCGAGGGCGTTTTCGATCAGCTCCTTCACCACCGCGGCCGGCCGCTCAATCACCTCGCCGGCGGCGATCTGGTTGGCGACACGGTCGGACAGGATGCGGACTTTCGGCATGGAGCGGTGGAGCCCGCAATTAATCGTGGAAGCCCCGCGAAACGGAAGCGCGATTTTCCACCGCCCGCGGCTCCCTTTCCGACTCCAGCTTCAGGCGGGCGGCCGGGAAGAGGTCGAGGACGGTCGGCCCGTGGCGGCATCGGGGGATGGCGGAGGGGAGGCGGCGCCGGGCGGCGGGCCCGGCGGGCGCGCGCGGGTGAGGTTCTGCAGGTCGATCAGGTTGACAAGATAGGTCGCCGCCCGGAACGGGCGCAGGACGGCGTTGCCGATGATGAGCGGCTCCACCGGCGTCTTCTTGTCCTCGGGCAGGCGGGCGATCAGCGACGACAGGACCACCGCGCTCACCAGCACCGACACGAACAGCCACTGAAACACCGGCACATTGATCGCCGGCTCCTCCGCCGTGCCGCTTTTCAGGAAAAGCCCCCAGATGATCGGGGCGAAGCCGCCGATGCAGGCGGTGATCGCGCCCTGGATGGAGACCATCAGCGTGCGATCGGCGGCCGACGTGACCTTGGGCAGGTAATTGAGATTGGCGATCGTCCAGCACGCCGCCCCGAGACCGAGCAGGAAATAAACGAGGAACACGCCCGTGACGCCCTCCGCCCCCCGCTGCAAATAGAGCCACCAGTACGCCGCGACGAACGCGTAAAGCACGAGCGACAGCAGGAAAAACGGACGCGCCCCGGTCACGTCGATTCGCCGCCGGATCGCCCACGCGGCCACGATCACGCCGGAATACCGCAGCACCTCGAACAGCATGATCTGCCCCGCGGACAGCCCCGGTCCGACCTTCAGGTAATACGCCGCAAACGGCGGGATCGAGGTCGAGAGGACCGTGTACCAAACCGCCAGCCACAGGTAGTGGCGAAATGGCGACGGAGTGAACATGTGGCGCGGGGTGTCGCGAAACACGACGCGGAAGTCGATCGAGGTGGGATTCGGCGCGTCCGGCAGACGCTTCAGCGCGAAATAACTGAGCGTGGAGCCGAAGAGCGCGATCGTGTATTGCACGAGCAGCGCCGGATAGGTCGGCAGGAGTCCGAACAGCGCCGCCGAGGCGAGCAACGTCGCCACCCCGCCAATACCGGAGATGAACTGGTCGTTGGCGAAATACCGCCCGCGGGCGTCGACCGGCAGGATCGAATACAGCCAGGGGATGATCGCCGCCGCGCCGATCGAGCGGAAAAAACAGAACAGGAACACGCTGCCGACCAGGGCGTGGACCATCCAGCCCCGCGGTCCGAGCTGCGGCGCCAGCACCGCGAGCACGATCGGCACCGACAGGAAAACGCTGCGCATCCCCCAGCCGCCCAGCATGACTTTTTTGAAGCCGTGCTTCGGCAGCAACGCCGTCGACAGGATCTGGATCGGCGTGAGCAGAAAGACGAACGAGTAAGCCAGCCCGACCTGCAGCGGCGAGGCCCCGAGCGCCTCGGCAAACAGCACCATCGGCGTGCCGATCCCGATCTGCCAGGTGAGCGCGTTGAAGAATCCAAACACCAGCCCGGAGCGGAACGGGGACAGCTCCGGATCGTTTTTTTCGGTCGGAAAAAGACGCGAGATCACGGGAAACGAACGTGGATCGTGGATGATGGATAGCCGATCGTCCTCAGCGCGTCGATACGCACTACGAGCCACCAGCCACCATCCACCCTCTACAATCCACGTATCATTTCAGCGTCTTCCGCCAGCGCGCGAGCTGCTTTTTCACCTGCGCCGGTCCGGGCATGCCGGTCCCCCGGCGCTTCGCCATGGCGCGCGTCAGGTCAAAGACGGTGGCCCAATCAGAGCCGAACCCGGCATGCAGCTTCTGCACCTCTCCGGTCGGCAACTTGTCGAGGGAGGTGCCGGTTTGCTCGGCGAGTTTCACCACCGCGCCCACCGCATGGTGCGCCTCGCGGAACGGCACACCGCGATCGACCAGGTAATCCGCCAGGTCCGTCGCGAGCAGCGCCGGATCGGCAACCGCCTCGGCGCAGCGCGTGCGGTTGACGGCCATGCCGGCGAGCGTGCCGGCGAGCACGTCCACGCAGAGCGCGGTCTGGTCAAAGCTGTCGAAGACCGGCGGTTTGTCCTCCTGCAGGTCGCGGTTGTAGGTGAGCGGCAGGCCCTTCGCGAGCGTGAGCAGCGTGTGAAGATTGCCCTGCAGCCGCGCCGACTTGCCGCGAAGGAGCTCGCAGGAGTCGGGATTCTTCTTCTGCGGCATCAGCGAGGAGCCGGTGCAGAAGGCGTCGGGCAGTTCGACGAATTTGAATTCCACGCTCGACCAGATGATGAGGTCCTCGGCGATGCGCGAGAAATGCACGCCGGCCAGCGCGCAGGCCGTGGCGAATTCGATGAACACGTCGCGGTCGGCGACCGTATCCATGGAGTTCTGCGTCACCCGCGGGCGGCCCTTCGCATCGACGAAGCCGAGCTGTTTCGCGGTGAACTCGCGGTCGATCGGCAGCGTCGTGCCGGCGATGGCGCCGCTGCCGAGCGGACACCAGTTGGCGTGGTCGGCGACGGCCTCGAAGCGCGCGGCGTCGCGGTCGAGCATCTCCATCCAGGCGAAGAGATGATGCGAAAGGAAGACCGGCTGCGCGCGCTGCAGGTGCGTGTACCCGGGAATGAGCACGTCGCCGTCGCGCGTGGCGACGGCCAGGAGGGCGCGCTGGGCGTCGCGTAGTTTTTCGACCACTACGCCGCAGGCGTGCTTGAAGAAGAGCCGCATGTCCGTCGCGACCTGGTCGTTGCGGCTGCGCGCAGTGTGCAGCTTGGCGGCGGCGGGCACGCGCTTCGTGAGCGCCTGCTCGATGTTCATGTGCACGTCCTCGAACTTCGTCTCCCACGCAAACTTCCCTGCCGCGATCTCGGCGAGGATCGCATCGAGCCCGGCGTGAATCGCGTCGCGCTCCGTCGCCGTGATGAGGCCGGCGTGCGCGAGCATGGCGGAGTGTGCCTTGCTGCCGGCGATGTCGAAGGGCGCGAGGCGGTGGTCGAACGACACCGATTCGCTGAATTTCAGCATCAATTCGGCCGGGCCGGCCGAAAAACGGCCGCCCCAAGTGGCTTGAGATTGCTTCGCCATAGACGTGTTTAAGCGGGTGAACCGCCAGCACATGCCGCGCGCCACGCTCGCGCAACATTCAATTGCGGAAGGCGGAGGGCGGGGTGAAGAAGCCGCGCAAGCTCGAACCACTTCCGGCTTTCCGCCTCCGGTTTTTCTCCTCGCTACCCAATACCCGCTACTCACTACTAATAAGGCATGCGGTTACGCGTTGTCTGCGCCAGCCTGTCCGCCATCCTCGGCCTCGCGCTCGCGCCCCTCTGCCGGGCGGAGGCGGTGGCCGCGCCCGCTGCTGACGCGCCCCCGCCGGAGACCGCCACCACCGTTCTGGCGCCCGTGTTCGGCGAGGCGACGGTTGAGACCGCCAAGACCTCGATCTACGTGGGCAGCGTGACACTCGCGATGCCGCCCTTCCAACGCGGCGGCGCCACCTACGCCTCGACCTACTCCGCCCGCGTGTTTCCGTATTTTTTCTACAACGAGTCGGGCCGCATCGCCATCGACATCCCCGACGCGGACCTGCGCCGGCTCGCGGCCGGCGAGACGATTCATTTCACCGGCCGGGCGGAGAACAACGACGGCGAACCGCGCCGCGTCGAAGGCCGGGCAGTGCCGGCGGATGCGCACTCGGGCCGGATCAAGGTGCGCGTCTGGGTGACCTCGAAGATCGAGCTCATCTTCAACACCACGTATCGGTTCACAGGAGACGCAGGCGAGCCCGCGCGTGGATAGTTGATGGTAAATCGGGGATCGTCGTCTCCATCAGGCGGCAACCGATCCACCATCCACCCTCCACTCGCTACGACCGGCGTGAGTCCGGCCGGCGCCGGACTCACGTCTGCCCGAGCAGCGCGCGCACCTCCGCCACGGCGGAGGCGACCGAGAACGGTTTTTGCAGGAATCCTTTGGCGCCGGCGCGGGTGATCTCCGCGTGCAGCGTCGGTTCGAGGTGTCCGCTCATCACCAATACGCGCACGTCGGGTGAGACTTCCTTCATCTTCATGAAGGCCTCCCATCCGCTCATGTTGGGCAGACCGAGGTCGCAGAGGACGAGAGCGATCTCCCGGGAATGAGCCTTGAACGTGTCGACCGCCTCGAAACCGTCCCGCGCCTTGAGGACCTCGCAGCCATTGCGCGTCAGGGCAAAACTGAGCGCGTGCAGGAGCGACTCCTCGTCGTCCACCAGCAGCACCTTGGCGGGGCGCTGCGGCGTCGTCCGCCCGTCCGGCACGGGCGCGGCCACCGGTTCCGGCAGCGCCGGAAAGTACATGCGGAAGATCACGGCCTCGTGCTCGAGCACCTCGCTCTCGAACAGGCCGCGATGGCTGTCGAGGATGCTCTGCGCCACCATGATCGAGAGATCGCGGCGACGGTCGACCGCGCGGCTGAAGATGGAGAACGGCGTGCCCGTGCCCGCCGGCCGCGTCGGCGGCTCGAACCGGGCGACGAGGACCGCATAAAGCGGTTCGCACGCGGCCGTATACCGCGTTTGCAGGGCCTGCCCCTCGACGAGCTCGGTCGAAAGGTGCAAACGCCCGCCCGCATCGAGAAACTCGGCCGCTTTGCGACAGAGTTCGACCAGGACGTGACCGATCTGGTGCGGATCGAGCGACACCGCCGGCAACGGCCGGCCCACATCCAGCGTGATGGCAAACGGCCGCACCGCCTCGTCATTGGCCGTGCGCATGAAGTCCTCGGCCATCGAGGCGAGTTTCACCCGCTGCAGCACCGGCTCGGTTTTGTGCGTCAGATAAAGCGTCTGCTTGATCAGGCCCGCCGCGCGATGCACCGCGTGTTCGATCCCCTCGATGGCGGTCTGCAGGCGACGCGCATCCCCGGCGCTGTCCTGCAAAAAGGCCGCGTACCCGAGAATGATCGAGAGGAGATTGTTGAAGTCATTGCTGATCGCCCCCGCCAGCGCGACGAAGCCCTCCGCCCGCTGGATCTGCTGCAGGCGCGCTTCGCTGCGCGTTTCGCGGTCAAGGTCGACGAGTGTGGTGAGGCGGTAGGCGCGGCCGTCCTCGGCGACGAGCCGGAGATCGGTCGTGTGCGTGAAGAGCGGACGGCCGCTCTTGTGGAGATAGGTGATGACCGTGGCCGTCGATTTGTCTCCGGCGATCAACGCCTGGTGCGCGGCCGCCGCGGCAACCGCACCTTCCGGCGCCTGCAGCCGGAGGATGGACGTGCCGGTGAGCTCGTGCGCGGAATACCCGGTAATGTCGGCAAACGCGGGATTGACGGCACGGATCGTACCGGCGGCGTCGGTGAAACACAAACCAACCGACGTGCGCGCCCAAGCCTCGGCCAGAAGCCCGGAGAATTCGGCCGGGATGCCGGTGGAAGCGGTGAAATTCATGCGTGGACTGTTCCGGCCTGGGGGGCAGTTGCCGTCGCCCGCATGGGGAGTGACAGCCAAGACGGTGTAGTCAAACACGCATTACGGCGCACATCGGCGCCAGAGACGTTGCCTGAAAGGCGGTGGATAAAGAAGCGATGCCAATCTCCCTGAGACACTCCGGTGAATATGACCATGGTTGAAAAAACTGGCGCGCCCGGCGGGACTCGAACCCACGACCCTCTGCTTAGAAGGCAGATGCTCTATCCAGCTGAGCTACGGGCGCTTTGACCGCAAAATGGGATAGGCGTTCACCTCTTCTCGCACAAGGGGAAAGGCCGGCGCAAATCCATGATTGTGGCGGGACGTTCGCCCCGCGCGTCGCGGCGGAGCGGGCGCAGAAACAACGGCGAAAACGGAACGGTTTCGCGGAGCGCCGTTTAGCCGCATCCGCCGCATACCAACGCCGCGCGACGCAAGCGCCGGCGCGATTTCCAGAGTAATCGCGCGCAGGCTCGCTTCCCTCGCCGGATGGGCCGATCGCTGGGCGCCACTGCCAGTGAAATCATCTCCGATTGCACGGATTCCCGCCCGGACCAGGCGACGCTCCCGTCATGGCCGCGACGCGACCGGGCTTCGCCCGCCCCTCACGGCGCGGCCGCCGGGCGCAGCGAGCGCAGGCGAGGGCGACGGGGGCGACGGGGGCGTGAGAACGCGGCTGTGTATCCGGCGACCGAAGACGCTCTCCGGGGGAAATCCCCCATCGCGACACGCCACGGGACGATAAGACATCGCCAAACGCCCGGTTCCGCATCAAATCGCTCTCTCGCGCTTTCCTCTTAACCCGTCATGCGAATACCTCGATCCGTCCACCTCCCGGCCACCCGCTCGTGGCTGCTTCTCTCCGCCTCGATCGCCTGCGCCCTCGCGGCCGAACCGCCGCCCTGGGAAAACGAAGCGGTCTTCCGCATCAACAAGGAGCCCGCGCACGCCACCAAGATGCCGTTTCCGTCGGCCGCTGACGCGGCCCGGAAAGCGCGGATGGAAAGCCCGTGGGCGTTCCCGCTCAACGGCACCTGGCAGTTTCACTGGTCCCCGACTCTCGAGGGCCACCCCGCGGACTTTTTCCGCCCCGACCATGACACCACCGGCTGGGGCACCATCCCGGTGCCGTCCAGCATCGAGCTCCACGGCCACGGCACGCCGATCTACACCAACATCACCTATCCCTTTCAGGTCGATCCCCCCCGGGTGCGCGGTACGCCGCCGGGCGACTGGACGCTCTACAAGGAACGCCATCCGGTCGCGGCGTATCGGCGCACATTCCAGCTCCCGAACGCCTGGGAGGGGCGCCAGACCTTCATCGTGTTCAACGGCGTCGAGTCGGCCTTCCGCCTTTTCCTCAACGGCCGCGAAGTCGGCTACTCCGAGGACAGCCGCACGCCCGCCGAGTTCAACCTCACGCCGTATTTGAAGACCGGCGACAACCTGCTCGCGGTCGAAGTCCACCGCTTCAGCGACGGCTCGTATCTGGAAGACCAGGACTTCTGGCGGCTCTCCGGCGTCTTTCGCGACGTCTATCTCTGGTCTGCCGCCGATCTCGATCTGCGCGACTTCGAGGTGCGCGCCACGCTCGCCGACGATTATCAAACCGGAGTGCTCGGCCTGAGCGTCGCAACGCGCAACGCCAGCGACCGCGCCCGCGACTACCGCATCGAGGCGAGCCTCCTGGACTCGGCCGGCAAGACCATTGCCCTGCCGGCGATCACCGGCCGTGCGCCCCGGCGCGGCGAGCACACTGCCGCCCTCCGCATCGACAAGCTCGCCGTCTCGCCCTGGTCGGCGGAGCAGCCGCACCTCTACACGCTTCAGCTCGCCCTGCACGACGAATCCGGCCGGGCGGTCGCTCACTACGCCCGCAAGATCGGGTTCCGCCGCTCCGAGATCAAAAACGGCAACCTGCTCATCAACGGCCAGGCCGTGCTCTTCAAGGGCGTCAACCGCCACGATCACGACCACCTCACGGGCCATTACGTATCCGAAAAAACGATGCGCGAGGAACTCGAGCTGATGAAGCGGCTCAACATCAACGCCATTCGCACGTCCCACTATCCGAACGACCCGCGCTTCCTCGAACTGGTCGACGAATACGGGTTCTACGTGATCAGCGAAACCAATCTCGAGACCCACGGACTCGGCGCCAACCCGAGGAACCGGATTGCCAACGATCCGGCCTGGCAGCCCGCGATGCTCGACCGGCTGGGCAACATGGTGGAAACGCTGAAGAACCATCCCAGCGTGATCCTCTGGTCCCTGGGCAACGAGGCCGGCGACGGCCCGAACTTCGAGGCGATGGCCCGCTGGGTGAAGCAGCGCGATCCGTCGCGGCCGGTCCACTACGAGGGCGCCCACGAGCGCACCTACGTGGATCTGTTCTCGCCGATGTATTTTCCCATCGGCCGGCTGGAGGACTGGTGCCGCAGCCAGGAAAAGCTTCCGCCCGAAAAACAGCGCCCGCTCATCCAGTGCGAATACAACCACACGATGGGCAACTCCTCCGGCGGACTCGCGGAATACTGGGAACACTTCCGCCGCGAGCGCCTGCTCCAGGGCGGGTTCATCTGGGACTGGCGCGACCAGGGCTTCGCCCGCAGCCAGCCCGCCTCGCCCGGCACGACGGCGGCCGTGACGCGCTTCGATCCGGCCCGCTTTGCCCTGCCCGACGGCACGGTGCGCTTCTTCGCCTACGGTGGGGACTTCGGCGACAAGCCCAACGACAACAACTTTTGCTTCAACGGTGTCGTGGGCCCGGACCTCACGCCCAACCCGCACGCCACCGAGGTCGCCCATGTTTACCGCCCGGTCCTGACCACCGGCGTCGACCTCGCCGCCGCCCAGCCGCGCATCCGGGTGTTCAACGAACATTTCTTCACGCCGCTGCGCGAGCAGCCGCTGCGCTGGACCTTGCTCGAAAACGGCAAGCCGCTCCACTCCGGCCAGCTCACGCTCGCGGAGCTCGCGCCGCAGTCGGCGCTCGAGCTCGCCCTGCCCGTTCCGGCCCTCGCCCGCCGGGCGGGCGCGGAATACCACCTCAACCTCGAGTATCCACAATCCAGCGACCGCCCCTGGGCCCCCGCCGGCTTCGTGGTAGCCCGCGACCAGCTCGCCCTCGACTGGGGCGCACCGTCCGCGGCGCGGCCGCACGTCTCGACTTCGCCCGCTGCCTTCACGACCGAGACCTCGGGTTACCGGCTCACGGTCACCGGCGGCGGCGTCAGCGTCCTCATCGATGAACGCACGGGGCGGCTCGTTTCCTACCAGGTCGACGGACGCGAATTGCTCGCGCAGCCGCTGGAGCCCAATTTCTGGCGCGCGCCGACCGACAACGACCGCGGCAACAAGATGCCCCTTCAATGCGTCCCGTGGCGCGACGCCGGCGCGGGAGTCACGGTCGTCAACAAGACAAACGCGCGCACCGAAGGCGCCCTTCGCCTCACCTACGAACTGAAGGTTCCCGTCGAAGCCAGCACCGCCGTGCTGACGTATGAACTGCATGGTGACGGCGCACTCGGCGTGTCGCTGGAGCTCCGTCCCTCGGGCGACAAGCTGCCGGTCATCCCGCGCGTCGGCCTCCAATGCGCCGTGGCGCCGGCCTACCGGCAGTGGACGTGGTTCGGCCGCGGGCCCGAAGAAAACTACAGCGACCGCGCCACGGGCGCCTTCGCCGGCGTCTGGAGCGGCAACGTGGAAAAACTCTGGTATCCCTACTCGGAGCCGCAGGAAACCGCCAACCGCACCGGCGTGCGCTGGGCCACCTTCGCCGACGAGGCGGGGCACGGCGTCCGAATCCGGCCCACCGACGGCCAGCTCCTCGAGGTCGCCGCGTATCCATTTCTTCAATCCGACCTGGAGGGCCGCGCGCATCCCGCCGACATTCCGCTGCGCGATTTCGTTACCGTGCAAATCGCGCACCGCCAGATGGGCGTCGGCGGCGAGAACTCGTGGGGCGCCTGGCCGCGCCCGGCGCACGTGCTCCAGCCTGACCGCAACTACGCGTTCGCCTTCGTGCTGGAGCCGCTGCGGCGCTGAACAACCGGGATCTGCCCAACGTAGCGCGGGGTTTCAGCCCCGCGCTATGCCCGCCCTCCAACAGTCCCAGGTAGATGCCATGAGGCGGACAAGTTGGGCGGTTTTCGCCCGCTTGTCCGCCTCATGGCATCTACGGGAAGGCGTTCGAAAAAGGGCGCAACACGCTCCAAAGCGCACGGCACCGGGACATCGATTTCGGGCACGGAGCACGCGCAACGCACCGCTTGGCAAACGTGATGCGCAGTCTGGCGCGCGCGATGCGCGCGCCGGCCTGACAAGTTTGCACGCGAGACCACCCCACCCGACGCGCCGACAGACTCACGCAACGCGCGGACAGACCGCCGCGCGAAGCGATTCGGTTGCAATGTCTCGCGGCGCGAGCACCCACGGGCGTCCGCACGAGCCACCTGCAACCGGGATCGGACGCCGCTCACGTGGGCGCGTGGGCCGCACGCTCGTGTCAGGAGGCCGACACAGCCTGTCAGCGCGGTTCCCCCTTTTGTCAGCGCAGTTCCCCGCTTTGTCAACGGAGCTCCCCGCGGTGTCAGCGGGGCGCCCACGCGTGCGCGCGGGGCATTCACGAGTGAAAGCGGGGCGTTTTGGCCGGCCAGAGGCCCCTCACGGCCGGCGTCCGCCCTGCATCGTCAGTCCAGACCGGCGCCTGCCCTCGCGAGAGCTCCAACTTCGATCGTCAGCCCGCCAAATCAACCGGCGGGCCGCCCGCGCGATCGGGCGCATCACGGAGTCCCGATCGTCCAGGCGGCAACACCCAAGGCTATCGTTGCAACGATCGGATCGTGACCGGCCCGAGCAGCCCGGACGGGAGGAGGCGTGCGTCGTCGGGCGTCGGGATGTTCGTGCGCGTAAGACGCTTTTCCGGCGGCAGCGCCTTGTCGCCGATCAGACGGTTCGGCCACAGGTTCGCCACGTCGACCTCGAGGACGTTTTCGCCCGGTCTCAAAGCCGCGGTAATCTCGACCTGCCACGGCGCCGTCCACACGACGCCGAGCTTCACGCCGTTGAGCCGCACCGCCGCGACGTTCTTGACGACCCCGAGATCGAGCCGTAGCCGCTGGCCCGGCGCCGTCGTCGCGGTCCAGTCGAAACGCTTCCGATACGTCGCGGTGCCGGAGTAAAAGCGGATCCCGTCGTCGCTGCTCTGCGACCAGTCGGCCAGCGCCGGGAACTCCGCGCTGGCCGGCCCGCCCCAAGCGGGATCGAAGCGCACGGTCCATGGGCCCGTGAGTGTCCGCACCTCCTTCGTCGTGGTGAAATTGCTCAACTTTTCCGTCGTCGCGAGCGCGGCCGCGGCCGGTTCGCGGAAAACGACAAACCAGGATTGATGCGGCGCGAACTCCAGCGTCATGCGGGTAACGCCTTCGCCACTCGCAAACTCAGGCAGCGGTCGTGCCTCGCCCGTAACCGGATCCCACAGTTCCGGCTGCCGGCCGGAAACGCGAAAGGCGCAGTCGGCCCGGGCGACGCGGTTGTTGCGGTTGGCGACAAAGTAGATCTCGGCGCCGTCGGTCGTGCGGTGGATGAAGTCGATCCAGCCGGCCTGCGCGTCGTAGTTGAAATCTGGCGACACCCCGGCGGCGGAAAGCACCTCGCGCGTGCTCCGGCCCCAGACGACGCGCCCGCTCCCGAAGCGATTCTCCGTGGTGCTCTTGCCGTCGCACGCGCCCCAGACCTCCGTCGCGATCGCACGCACCTCGTCGTCGCCGCGCGGGTAGTTCGCCAATCCCGGATCCTGCTCCGGACGGCGGCCGATCACGGTCGCGCCCGCCTGCACAAGCTCGCGGATCTTCCGCGCGACGCGCGCGGGCATGCGCGGCGTGTCGGGCAGCACGAGCACGCGGTAGCTCATGCCGTCGGGCAGCACGAGGCGGCCGTCGTTCACGGAGACGCGCGTGAGCAGCACCTCATCGTTGCACACATCGTAATCATAGCCGGGGCCGAGATCCGGCGGGACATGCTTGGGCTCGACGATGTTCGGCGCCCAGTCCCCGTGGTAATAGAGTACGTCGGCGACAAAGTGCCCCTGCCGCAGGAGAAACTGGCAGCGCGCGAGGTAATCCAGGAACGGCCCCGTCATCTCCCACCACGTGATATTCGGGTTGAAGTGCGTGCCGGCATAGTAGTCGTGGCCGGGCTTGCCGTCCTCGGGGCGCATCAAGGTCGAGCTGTGAATGATGAGCCGGTTGATGCCTTCGCAAAACGCCCGGTCGGCCGCCGGCTTGAGCGTCGCGGGAGAATCCAGCCAGTGCCGGTTGCTCGTGAACGCCTCCGCCGAGGCCGTGCGGCGCCCGTAGATGTGCGCCGCCGAAGCGACCATTTTCGTGACCTTGTTCTGGCCGTCCTCGAGACGCGAAACGCCGTAGGAGAGCTTTGGGTCGAGGCCGCCTTCCTCGTCATGCCGCACGCCGAGCCAGAACTCCCCCATCGGCAGGTCGCTGCGCCCAAGATTCTTCAGGCCGTCCATGCACATCGTGCCGGAGCGACTCGGGCCCGCCGCTTCGTTTTGCACGAGCAGGCCTCGTTCGTGGGTGAGCTCCGCAAAGCGCCGGTAGTGTCCGTCGGCCATGCAGTCGGCGACGGTCTTGCGGTAATCGTGCAGAAAACGCTCCGAGATTTCCGCACTGCCCACGAGGTAGCCCGACAGCACCGGCAGGTAGGGAACCGGATCGTAGCCGCGGTAGTGCTGGAAGCGCTCGACGATCTGCTCGGTCCAGTTGGGAAAACCGTCCTCGAAGCTGTCGTCGCAGAAATAGCTCAGCTTCTTGCCGACGGCGGCGGCGTCGGCGAGGAGCAGTTCGCCGAGATGCTTGAACTGCAGCTCGACGCCTTCGCTCGAGAGCCAGCCGACCGACAACCCGTCGGCTTCCGGCGGCGGAATCATCAAACGTGAGCCCGTCATGCGATGCCCGGTGCGCACGATCGTCCAGCGGCCCGGCGGCACGTCCCACTCCAGGCGACCGTCCGGTGTCACGCGCGCGGTGAGATCGATGACTTTCTCCACCGGCACGGGCTGATCACCGGGCTCAGCACGCCACGGAGCGAGGGTCGGCCCCATCACGTCGCGCGCCCGCATGAAGTTGCTCGCGTCGCGACGGTTGGTTTTTGCGGAAAGTGTCTTCGCGCGCTCGCCCGTGAGTTTGACGTTCAGGTTCTCCGGCTCGGGAAACGCGACGATGGCGGTGTCGCGATAATCGAGTTTCTCGAGCGGCAGATCGATGTAATCTTTGAAGCCGGGCGGATTGAACACGTGATCGTACCCATCGCGATTGCCCGGCAGCGGCAGTGGTTCGGAAAACGTGCGCGGCCCCTCGACTGTCACCCGCGACTGCAGAAACCAGCGCCCGGCGTGTCGCGGCGGAATCCATGGGCCGCCCATGCACCAGCCGCCGCTGAGATTCACGCCGACCTCAATGCCGAGGCGGTCGGCCTCACGCAGCGCATGGCGGTAGAGTTCGCGCCACTCAGGCGAGAGGAATGTCACGGGGTTGGTGATGTCGTCGCTGGGGCGCAGGTTCGCGGAGTTGACGAGGAGCACCTCGCCGATGCCTTTGGCGGCAAACTCCTCGAGATCGCGGGTGATTCCCTCCTTGTTCACCAGACCGTCGAGCCACCACCAGTAGCAGCCGGGCCGGACCGCATCGGGCACGGCGGCGAAGTCGCGCCGCAACGCGTCGTTGTCCGGCACGTCCGCCGGGGCGGCGGCGCGACCGGAGATCGAGCAGGCGGACAAGGCAACTCCGGCGGCGAGGGCGGCGCCGGCCCGGCGAATCAGGTTTCGAGCGGTGAGCATGAGCATGGATGAAACGGGATGGGCCGGGAGCCCGTCGGCGCCCGCCCCTCAATGTTGCGGCCCGCCGGAACCGATGTAGGTGCCGTAGCCGATGATCAACGTGGAGAGGATGAGCACGCCGAGACCGCCGGCGATGAGCAGGTGGGTGCGCCGGCTGCTGCCGCGCCATTCCTTGAAGACGACACCCCAGAGCGTACTGAAAATAATGATACTGGCCATGTGCAGCGTCCACGAGCTGAAGCCGTATTGCCCCATCTGGGTCTCGCCCATCGTGTAGAAGAAGAACTGGAAATACCACGTGGCGCCGGCGAGGGCCGAGAAGGCGTAGTTGGCCAGCCGCGGCACGCGCAGGTCCACGCGGGCCGGCGCCTGCGTCAGCACCGCGACGCCGCCGTCGCCGTCGCCGTTGCCCCCGCCCCCGTGTTCGCCTCCGCTGGCCCGGAGCCCGGCGTGCTCGGGCCGGACATGGGAGGCGAGATACTGATAGCCGGTGCGGTTGCGAAGGTTGAGCGTCACGCAGGCGATGAAGTTCGTCGTGAACCCGCCTGCGAGGACGACGACGAGCTTCGGCAGGCCCGTCCAGATCGCGTCCGTACCGGCGGCGAGCGACGCATCACCGATCGGATTGCCCGCCGTCAGCGCAAACGCGAAACACGCGCTCATGACGCCCGAAAACGTGGCGACCAGCAGGCCCTTGACGAAGGCGAACTCGGCGATCGCCTTCTTCTTCTCCGCCTCGGGCATCTCGCGCTCCTTGTTCAGGCCGGCCAGCGCGGCGATGCCGATCCCGAGCAGGCACACCGCCACACCGGCGAGCGTCACGCGGCCGGCCGTCGAGGCGGCGATCTCCCCGATCGTCTGCGCGACCGGAATCGAAGGCGCGAAGGATTTCACGATCGGCGGCAGCAGCGTGCCGAACGCCGCGCAGTAGCCGAGCGCCACGCCCATGCCCAGCGACATGCCCAGGTAGCGCATCGTCAGCCCGAACGTCAGCCCGCCCGCCCCCCACAACGCGCCGAATAAATACGTCCAGCCGAGCGTTCCCGCGGACTGCTGGCGCAGGACACCGACGAGATCGTTCGTCAGCACAAGGCCGAGCACCCACGGGCAAATGATCCAGGAGAACACGCCGCCCACGAGCCAGTAGGTTTCCCATGACCACTTCCTCACGCCCTTGTAGGGCACGTAGAAGGAGCCGGAGGCCAGGCCGCCGAGCCAGTGAAAGAGAACACCAATGAAGGGGTTGGGAGCCATGGGCGGAGACTTAATTCAGGCCGACGGCCACGCGAGCGTCTTCGTCGCGCCGGCGCAGCTCGTCGGTTCGCTCCCGGAGGTGATGAAGACGGACGCGCGTGCGGCTAAACAGGCGTGGGGCGGTCATCGAGGAGTTTCGGTGGCAGCACGCAGGAGCGTGACCGGGCCGAGCAGACCGGACGGCAAAAGCCGGGCGTCGTCCTTCAGCGGGATGTTCGTCCGCGTGAGCCGCTGGGCGCGCGGCAGGTATTTGTCGCCGATCAGGCGGTTCGGCCAGAGATTCACCACGTCGATTTCGAGGAGATTGCCGCGGGGCTGCGCGGCGCGCGTAATCTCCACGCGCCAGGGCGCCGTCCACACCGGGCCGAGGTTCACTCCGTTCAGTCGCACGACGGCGAGGTTCTCGACGATTCCGAGGTCGAGGAAGATCGGACCCGCCAGCGCCGCGTCATCGGCGAGGTCGAAACGCTTCCGATAGGTCGCGGTACCGGAATAGTAGCGGATGCCCTCGTGTGGATGCCGCACCCAGTCGATCAGGCTGGGAAACTCGACGGCGGCGGCCGGGCCGCCCCACTTTGGGTCGAACTGCACGGTCCATGGCCCGGCGAGCGTCTGCAGCGCGGCATACGTGGGAAAATTCGCGCCAGATGACGGGGACCGCCCCTGTTCCGGCGTCACCGGCTGGCGAAACACCACGAACCACGATTGGTGCGGCGCGAAATCGAGCGCCACGGTCGTGGCATCGGTCCCGGAGATGAAGTCGGGCAGCGCGCGCAGGGTGCCGCTCACCGGATCCCAGAGCTCCGGCTGCCGGCCCGCGACGCGAAACGTGCACGTCACGCGGTCCGCGCGGGCGTTGCGATTGACCACAAAATAGAGGTCCGCCCCACCGGTGGAACGATGGATGAAATCGAGCGATCCCGCCTGTTCGTCGTAATGAAAATCTGGTGACACGTGGTCGGCGGCGAGGATTTCGCGCGCGGTTTTCCCCCAAAAGATCCGGCCGCGCCCCACGCGGGCCTCCGTCTTCGACACACCATCACAGTCGCCCCACACGTCCGCGGCGATCGCGCGCAGTTTCTCATCGCAGCGGGGAAAGTCCGTCAGACCCGGCGTCTGGCGCGGCCGCGGTCCGATCACCGAGGCGCCCGCCCGGACGAGCTCGCGAAGCTTCGCCGCAACGTCGACGGGCATGTGCGCGCTGTCCGGCAGCACGAGCAGCCGGTAGCTCATGCCGTCGGGCAGCACAAGCCGGCCGTCCTTCACGGCCAGCCGGGTGAGCAGGACCTCGGTGTTGCAGACATCGTAATCGTAGCCCGGCCCCAGATCTGCCGGCACATGCCTGGCTGGCACGATGTTGGGCGCGCCGTCACCGTTGTAATAAAGGACGTCCGCCACAAAGCGCCCGGCCTGGAGCAGGTGCTGGCAGCGGCTCAGGTAATCGACGAACGCCCCCGCCTGCTCCCACCAGGTAATGTTGGGATTGAAGTGCGTGCCGGCGCCATATTCGTAGCCCGGCTTGCCGTCCTCCGGCCTCGTCGCGGTGGACGTATGAAACACGATGCGGTTGATGCCTTCGCAAAACGCGCGGTCGGCGATCGGCTTCAGCGCCTCGGGATCGTCACTCCAGTGTGCGAAGGTGGTGAACGCCTCGGCCGAGGCCGTGCGTTTCCCGTAGATGTGCGCCGCCGTCGCGATCATCTTGGTCACCTGGTTCTGGCCGTCCTGGACGAAGCGGTAATTGTCCTGCCAGAATTCCCCCATCGGCCGGTCGCTCCGGCCCAGGTTTTTCAGTGTATCCATGCACATGGTACCGGACCAGCTCGGACCCGCGGACTCGTTCTGCACCTCAAGGCCGGCGGCACGACAGAGCTCCGCAAACCGCCCATAATGCGCGTCGGCCATGCTGTCGGCGACCGTCCGGCGGTAGTCGTAGAGGAAGCGATCCGAGATCTCGGCGCTTTCTACGAGCCGGCCGGAGAAGACCGGCAGATAAGGAGTGGGGTCGTAGCCCCGGTAACGTTTGAACTTTTCGATGAACGTCGCCGTCCAGTTCGGAAAACCGTCCTCGAAACTGTCTTCGTGAAAGTAGCGCAGCGTTTTGCCGGCGAGCGGCCCCGCTTCGGCGAGCAGGATCTTCCCCAAATGCTCGAACTGCGCCTCCACGCCGGCTTCGTTGAGCCAGTCGATTTCAAGGCCCTCCGCCTCGGGCAGCGCATACGCGGTACGCGCGCCGGTCATGCGATGACCCGTGCGCAGAAGGGTCCACCGGCCCGGCGGCACGTCCCATTGCAGGCGGCCTTGCGCGTCCACCTTGTGCGTGAGGTCCACGACGCCGGCGGCACGCAACGGACGGTCGCCGGGCGACGTCGACCAAGGGCTCAGCGGCGGCCCCATGACCTCCTCCGCACGCGCATGGCTGCTCGCGTCGAGCCGGTTGCTCTTCGCGGCAAGCAGCTGCGAACGCTCTCCGCCGAGCTGCGCGCCCGCCTCGTCCGCCTCGGGAAACGCGATGATCGCCGAATCCCGGTAATCGAGCTGCGCGAGCGGCAGGTTGACGTAGTTCTTCACGAACAGTTGCCCGGCGTTGTCGTAGCCGCTGCGGTTTCCGGGCAGCGGCAGCACGCGATCAAGTTTCGCCGGGCCCTCGACTGCGAGCGACGATTGCAGAAACCAGCGGCCGGAATTTTCCGGTTTGATCCACGGGCCGCCCATGCACCAGCCGGTGCTTAGGTTCACGCCCACCTCCAGCCCGAGGCGATCGGCCTCCTGCAGCGCGTGCCGGTAGAGTGCGCGCCATTCAGGCGAAAGAAACTCGGGGCCCTTCGGAATCGGCCCGGAGCCGAAGCCGGTGGAGGTGTTGATCAGCACGACCCCGGCGAGTCCCTTTGCCCGGAACTGCTCGAGGTCGCGCGTGATGCCTTCCTTGCTCACGTAGCTGTTGAACCACCACCAGAAAGTGGACGGGCGCGAGGCGTCGGGCGGCGAGCGAAAGCCGGACTCGAGATCGTCCGCCCGCGCCGGCAGAAACAGTGCCAGGAACGCAACCAGCGCAGCGACCGGAAGCGTGAGGTTGTACTCTCGAATCGCTCTCACGGCTGCTCCGCCTCCTGCGTGGTGATGATCAGCGCATCTTTGTACGCGATGCTGATCTGCCGGCGCGGATCGTTTGCGGAGACCGAAGCGCCAAAGCCGAAACAGAGCCGCGGGAGTCCGTCGGCCACCTGCACCGCCAGCCCCTCCGGTTCGCGATACACGAGTTCGACGAAGGCGCGCGACGGTTGAGTGTCGACGACGGCCCCCGTGTGCCAGTCGATGCACCACAGCCGGGCGTTTCCCGGCCGCGGATTGCGTTCGCTGTAATTTTCATCTGAATACACGTAAAGGTAGTCATCATAACTGCACCAGCCCTGCACGACGCCGAACGGCTGCGGGAGGGCGATGTCTCGGAGCGGCCGGCCCTCACCCGCCTTGACCGCCGCGAGGTCGTAAAGCGCGGCGCGCCATTCGCCGCGGGCCGAGATGTAGCGCATCGCGAGGCGCCCGTGCCTCGGGTCGAGGCTGGGCGTACAGACGCGTGCGCCCGGCACGAGCGCGAACTTCGTGAGGACCGGCGAATCGGTTTCAACCGTCACTGCGTCGACGAAGCGAAAACGTCCGAGCCGCCGCCCGCGTCCGGTCCCACTCGCAACCGGCTCGGAATCCACCTCCGTCCACAGATAAACGTCGGTGCCGTCGGCCTCGACACCGAATGCGACGCCATGGCCGAAGCCACGCAGCACCATGTGGCCGGCGATCGTGTTCCCGGCGAGGCTGAGCTTCGTCAGCACCAGGTCGCCGCGCTCGCTGTGCTCGGCGTGCGTGCCTGCCGCGTTCGTGCCCTCCACCTGGAGGGTGTAGATGAAGCCGTTGACATCATCGAACGCGAACGACTGCGGGACGTGGTGCCGGTCGTGCATCCATTTCGCTCGCAGCAAAGGCCGGGAGGCCGCCGCGAGATCGAAGCGCGTTTTTTTGTCGGGAACGCTCGCGCGCAGCACTGTGCCGAAGAACAAGCCCGGCAAAAGTCCGAGCGCCGCCAGCCATCGAGGCGCAAGCAGCCGGGGAAAGACTCGGGAGAATGTGGTCATCGGTGGAAAGCGGGCGCAGCGGTGGCCTGGCAAATGAACGGCGCAGCCTGCGCTCGCGCGCGGGGCTGCGCCGGTTGAGTGCGCTTCGGCGCTAAAAGGAGAACGTCGAGGTGAGCTCCCAAGTGCGCTCGGCGCCGATACGATAGGCGGCGATCTCCATGGTCTTCAGATCGCCAACCGTGACCGGATTCGCCTTCACCGGGATGAGGAGGTTCTCGTTCAGGAGATTGCGCACGTTGAGCTGGATCTTCCAGTTCACCTTTCCGTGGTAGATCTTGCGCTGGTAGCTCAGCCAGGCGTCGTAGTTGGTCTGGTCCGGTCCCATGAACGGATGCTGGATGTCGGTCACCAGGCCCAGAACGGGATCATCGATGACCGGGTATCCGATCGCGATTTCATCCTGCCAGCGCACCGCGCCGCCGACGCCCCAGCCCTTGAGCCACGTGTCACGCGAGAACGTGTAGTTGGTGACGAAATTGACGCGCCATTCCCGCAACTCGGGCATCTGCTGCCCCACGGAGAGCTTGGCCGTGTTGATCGGATTCACCATGTAGGTCGTCGCGTAGGAGTCGACGCGCTGCACGCCGCCGGCGAGCGTCAACGGCCAGAGCTGCGGATTCCGCCACTGGGCCAGACGCTCTTCCACGAGGCTGGTGAGCGTCGGGCTGGTGTCGCCGCGCACGGCCTCCTGCTGGGCCGCGTTGAGGGAGATGCGCCAGTTCTTGGTGGCGTTAAAGACGGCTTCGAACTCGTAGCCCTTCGAGATCGAGCTGGTCGTCTCATAGGTGGTGCCAGGGCTGGTGTAGCCCGAGTCGCGCGTGCCGTCGGCCAGCGTCTCCCCGATCTCGAAATTGTAGTTTTCCATATAACGCTTGAAGGTATCCGAAGCGTTGGGGCTGTCGAAGCCGACGTAGCCGATCGAATCCAGGAAATCCTTTGTAAGGGAACTGGTGATACGGGACTCCAGATCGACCACGCGCACGAGCACGCCGCTCAGGCGGCTGTCGGTCATGTTTTCCTGGGTCGTTTCATAGCGGGCGAAACGAAGACTGAGCCGGTTGTCGAACGCGGTGATGCCCGCGCCGATTTCCTTCGTGCTGCCTTCCTGCGGCGCGATGTAATCGCCCAAGATGTTGCGCCGGACGCCGGCCGACACGTCGAAGTTTTCCGACTCGTTGTAGTAGAACGAGAGGGAGGGTCGGCCCGGCAGGTGGCGCAACCATGTCCGCGGGACGTGCAGGGCGAGACCGTAGCTGAACGTGTCCTTCGTCGTCGTCTCACCCGGAGCGAACTCGGGCTCCGTCAAGGTGCGCCCGCCGGTGAGCGGATCCGTCGCCGAATTGGTGGCGCGCGAATTCTCCACCTCGTCGTGGCGCCAGCCCAGCGTCGAAACCAAGGTATTGTCCCACCAGTCGCCCTGCAGGATCACCGCGCTCGACTGGGCCTTGTTGGAAAGCCCCGTGTTGGAAACGACGAGATAGTTGAGATCCTCCGGGTCGTAATAGCTGTAGGTCGGAACGGTCTGGCGCACCCACTGGTAGCCCGTGCCGACGTTCTCGACGAGGATATCGACCGTGTCCGGCATCCGCAGTTCGCCTTGGACGCCCTGCAAATGCGCGCCCGCCGGGCTTGCGGCATTGGCGAGCGACGGCCCGAGGTAGACCACGCTCGAGACCTTGCGGCTCGTGGCGATGGTATTGCCGTTCAAACCGTCGCGGAACGCGGGATCAACCACCTGCGGGTATCCACCGAGTGTATACTCAGTGGTCTGCAGGTCCGAAAACATCGCGCTCACGGTCTGCCTGCCAAGCAGCCGCCAGAGGAAGCCCTTGCCGTGCTTGGTGAAATCATGCTTCAGGAACGCGGTCGCCCGGCCCGTTTCGAACAGCTTGTCGTAGTTGTAGAAGTAGCCGTTGGACGCGATGAACGGGCGGCCGAAATTGGGATTGGGCCGACCGTCGATCGTGACGGTGTTGACGTCGATGAAGATGTTGTTGCCGCGATAGCTGTTGCTGATGCCGCGCAGCATCGACGAGATCGCCTTCTGGCGGTCGTAGACGAGCTCGATGCCGGCATCGCCGTCCAGGAACAACTGTTCCACGGCCACGTTCTGCGTATCAAAATCCAACCAAGTGCCGCTGTTGGGACCGTCGAGGAGCTGCGTGCGGTAATCGAAGATCGAACGGTCGAGAAGCTGCTTACCCACCATGAAACCGGCCAGAGGATCCTTGGTGACGTTGGCCGCGATTTCCTGGCTGCTGCGCGGGGCAAGGAAGCGATAGGTGATGCCCGGCGCATTTGCGTAGGGAACCAGTGCGTCGCTCGGCATCGTGTCACCCGTGTCCGTGTAGACGAGGCCGACGTTCTGCGACCAGTTGCCAGCCATGCCGTCGAGGTTGTTCGCGCGCTGGTAGGCCTTGGTGGCCGCGGAGGTGAAGTTGTTGTCGCGAGTCGGCTTGCCGAAGTCCCACCACGACGTGAGGCTGTCGACCGGTGGATCGACGCGCGGCAGGCGCTGGTCGAGCTGGCCGTGCTCGGCATTCACGCGAATCGTGGTCGACTCGAACGGCCTGAACGTCAGTGCGCCAAAGTACCGCTCTTGATTCCGGAATGTGTGCTCCTGCTCGTAGCGGCGGTTGTCGTCCACCTGGGCGATGCGGAGCGAGAGTTTGTTCTCGATGAGAACCCGCTCGACATCGAGCGACTCGCGATGCGTGCCGTAGCTGCCGGCGCTGAGCTTGACCTGGCCCTTGTTCCTGAACTGCGGAGCGATCAGCGAGTTTTCGATGATGCCGGCCGGGCTGCCGAAGCCGAAAAGAATGGCGTTGGCGCCGCGATTGAGCGTGACGCTCTGGGTGTTGTACGAGTCGAAGGGAATCCCTGGACTGATGAAGTAGTTGCGTGTCTCATCCGCAGCGGCAAGACCGCGCACGCGCGTCGTCGGGCTCGTCGATTCGCGCATGGGGTCGAACGTCTGGGCCGCGGTC
>DASWVO010000207.1:0-39976 GCA_036406235.1 Opitutaceae bacterium | reverse complement strand
ACAGGGCGCGGCGCTGGCGGAGGCATCACAACGGGCGCAGGAGCCTTGGCTTTGACGGCGTCCTCGCGTTCACGCGCCACGTCTTCCTTTGACTTTACGAACACGCCGGCGGGCAGCCTCACCTGCGGTGCTGCCGCGGGGGCGGCCGTCTCGGCGGTTGACTCCGCGGTGGCGGCTCCGGGCTGTTCGGCGGTGGCGGCTTTTTGCGCGAACTCCTTATCAATCTCCTCCTCGTAAATCTTGCTGACGGTGCTGGAGACCGATTTCGTGTCGGGGGACACGTAGCCGCGCTCCTTCAGCAGGGCCAGCAGGTCTTTGCTGTCCATGTTGTGTCGCTTGGCGAGTTCGTGAATGCGGATGCTCATCAGTCAGGTAAAGGCGTTGGGCGCGGAAAAAATATAGAGATGCGAGTGCGGGAGCCGGAAAAGAAAGAACTCAGCCGCGGACCGCGGCGACCTTGGCGAGAATCGCGGCCGCTTCGGCGGCGGAGAAACCCTGGCCCTCGAGATCGTCGGCTTCAACTCCCTCGAACAGCTCGAGTGAGACAAAACCCGCCTTGATCAGGCGGCCCGCGAGATCGGGCGCGATGCCGAGCGTGGAGGCGAGTTTCTTGGTGGCCTCATCCTGCACGTTGACGGCGACCGCCTTGTACTCCTCGATGTCGATTTTCCAACCGATGAGACGAGAAGTCAGGCGCGCGTTCTGGCCTTTGCGGCCGATCGCGATCGCGAGATCTTCGTTGGCAACGCGCAACAGAATCCGACGACTCTTTTCGTCAAGGACAATTTCCCGCGGCACCGCCGGCTTGAGGGCCTCGACGATCATCTGTTTCGGGTCGGAAAAATAGTTGACGATGTCGATCTTCTCGCCGTTGAGCTCCCGCACGATCGTCTTCACGCGGGCGCCGCGCGCGCCGACGCAGGCCCCGACCGGATCGACTTTGGGGTCGGTCGAAATCACCGCCATCTTCGTGCGGTAGCCAGGCTCGCGGGCAAACGCCTCGATTCTCACGGTGCCGTCGGCGATCTCCGTGACCTCGACCTCGAACAGCCGGCGGACAAAACGCGGGCTGGCACGGCTCAGGATGAGCTCGGGACCGCGCGGCGTGCTCTCGATCGCGAGCAACAGGCAGCGGATGCGATCACCGGCCTGGTACTCTTCTCCCGGGACCTGCTCTTTGCCGGGCAGCACCGCCTCGGCCTTGCCGAGGTCGATATATATGTCGTTGCGCTCCTTGCGACGGACGGTGCCGGTCACGATGTTGCCGACCATGTCCTTGAAGTCGTCGTAAATGCGATCCTTCTCGAACTGCCGCAGCTTTTGCATGATCGCCTGGCGCGCCGTCTGCGCGGCGATGCGGCCAAGGTAGGAGGGATCAATTTCCTTCTCGATGATGTCGCCAATCTGCGCACCGGCTTTGATTGCCTGCGCCTTCTCGACATGAATCTCCGTCTTCGGGTCGGATATCGAATCGACCACCTTCAGCACCGACCACGCATGCAATTGTCCGTTCTTCGGATTGATCTCGATTTTCAGCTCCTGCCCCGAATTCACGCCCTTCTGGGCCGCCGTCTTGATGGCATTCACGATCGCGGCGATCATGTCGGCGCGCCCAATGCCCTTCTCCTTCTCCATGTACTCGAGGACGGATAGAATTTCGCTGCTCATATGGCTGATTTGTCGGAAAAAAAAAGCGGGCCGGAGGCCCACTTTTCAGGAAAGTGAACTGTGTTTGAACCGGTGACGGTAGCCCCCGGCGTAAAACGTTGTCAAGCCCCACGCCCGGGAGAAACCGGCGTTGCACAACTCGCGTCAGCTCCGGCCTTTTCTTGCGCGAGCAACCAGCCGAGCAGGCCCTGCGCCAGCCCATGACAGGATGGGCGTTCGCGACTCCCCGCCAAGCCCAAGTCCCGCAAGCCTTGCAGAATGTAGGTCGGCAGGTCTCCGGGGAACCAGTGATACCACAACCCGAACAGGTCGCCACCCGCTTCCCCGCCCTTTCCGGCCGCAGCCAGCAACGGAAGCAAGCCATCGCACATCAGCGTATCGAAACGGGTCCCACCCACTGCGTCTCCGCAAACTCGCTCCCGCGCCGCCTCCCGCCAGTGTACCAATCGATGCAATCGGCGCACTGCGGCCGTTGTTGCCTCCGCGCCGACGGCGGGTGTCTCCAAGGCCTGCAAGGCCGACGGCCACGCCGGCCGCGCCTGAGTCCACTGGGCGTATTGAGCGAGACGCACACGTGGATGATTGGCCGGGCGCACACCCTGTAAACTCCAGCGATCGGACTGCTCCGCGAGCAACCGTTCGACCGAGGCCGGCCCGCTTCGCCAGACCGGCAGCGGATGCGTCGTCGCCAGCTGCAACATCGGGGCCCGATTGAAGCGATAGCCGAGAATTTCCAGCGCCGCGTGGTGGCACGCCTCCTCCCAGCCCAGCCGTTCGCGGCGCAGGCCCGCGAAATGGACTTTCTGTTCCCAGCGCTGGCGGGCCTGCCCGCGCAGCACCGAGTCCGCGGCGTCGGGCGCGAGGCCGCCCAAACGCTCGAGGATCCGCTGCGACGGCCGGTTCGCGAGCGTCTCGACCGCCTCGACCGCCGCGTATTCCTCGAGATCGTGATGCAGAAGCGGCAGCAACGCCGCGATCGGCAGCGGACGCCCGCCCCACCCCGGCGTCGTGAGTTCGCCGGGCGGAAACAGCACGACGTGGAGGACGACACTTGCATAGGCCTCGTCGCGCGCATGGCCGTGCGCCTGCCAGTCCGTCGCGCGCAGATGCACCTCGATGTCGCCGATTGTCTCCACTCCGCCAATACGCAGTCGGGCCTCGTGAAAATCGGGTCCGCCGAGGCGGTTCCACCGGCCCGGATGCACAATCTCGACGCGGCGCCCGTCGGCGGTCCGCAGCGCCGTCGTGTCGAATTCCCGCTGCAGCCAGAGCTTTTGCAGAAGCTTTTCCGGGAACGAAAATGGACCATACAGGCCCTGAATCTCAGCGACCTCACTTGGGAGGACGGTAGGCTCGACAGAGGATGGCTTCATGCGTGTTTCCAGCGATGGTCGTTGTCGCGGCGCAACGAGTCGAGGTGGGCGTCCTGGCGCGCCGCGACGCGCTCGATCCAGGCCGCGAGATCCGCCGGCGAGAGGGTTTGCGCTCCCAGCGCTGTGACCGTCTGCGCCTCGGCGCGATCACCCGTGGCAATGGTGCACCCCGCCGGATCCGCGGCTTTTCCGACGAGTTGTTCGATCACGTCATCCGCGGTGAGGGCGGCGGGTGTCGTCACCGCCGCGAAGGTTGGTTGCCCGCCAATCGTCTCGACCACGAGATCCGGCCCGCGGCCGTCGAACACGACGGTGACCCGCCAGTCGGCCTGGTCGTGGAGCACCGCCAGGCGTCGTACGAGCAGCGCGCGCGCCGCCGCGCGGTCGGCCCGCGTCAACGCACACAGGTCGGGCCAGGCGTGGAGAAGATTGGCGCCGTCCACGAGTAGATGCCGGGTGCGAATCACGATCATGTCCTACTCTATATAACGGACGAGGCGCTCCAAATCTTTCACCAAATTGCAAGGGCTGTGTCCTTGCCGGACGCGGCAGGGCAGTATGTCATCGCCCCGTGCATATCTCCAAACTGGTCGGCTTCGGAATCATCATCATCGTACTCGTTCTGGCCGCAGCCCAATCGACTTATGTGATCGATCCGGGCTATCGCGGCGTGCAGGTGACGCTCGGCAGGGTGAGCGAGCAGTTCAAGCCTGAGGGCTTCGGCACCAAGTCCCCGTTCATCTCCCACGTGCTGCCCGTGCTCGTCCGGCAACAGACGCGCGAGCTCTCGTCGGAGTGCTATTCGTCCGACCTGCAGCAGGTGAACGTGGCGCTGCGCGTGCTCTATCGCATCCCCGAGAGCTCCGTCGTGAGAATCTATCAGGAGTATGCAGGCGACCCGTTCGACAGCCTCATCGCGCCACGCATTCAGGAGGCGCTGAAGGAGGTCGCCGCGTTGCAAAGCGCCGAGCAGATCGTGCGGAAGCGTGAAGAGATCAAAGGCAAGGCCTTCGCCGCCACCCGCGAGAAGATCGGCTCGCTGCTCGTGATCGAGGACATCGTGCTCGAGAACATCACGCTTTCGAAGGAGCTCGAGGCCGCGATCGAGTCGAAGATGGTGCAGGAGCAGGAGGCCGCGAAAGCGCGTTTCACGCAGCAAAAAACCCAGATCGAAGCCGACACGGCAATCATCCGGGCCAAGGGCGAGGCCGAGGCCATTCGCATCCGCGCCGAGGCGATCCGCGACAACCCAGGCCTGATCCAACTGCAGATCGTGGAAAAATGGGACGGCAAGGCCCCGCTCGTGATTGGCGGCAGCGGCACCGAAGGAAGCGGTGCGAATATTCTCCTCCCGATCGGTTTGCCCGCGGGCGCGACCGCCACGCGCCGATAAACGTAAGGACGCGATGAGTCCCGCCTCCCGGCGCAACCTCCTCCTGCTCGCCGGCGTGCTGTTGCTCGTCATGGCGGGCATCGCCTTTCCCCGGCTGCTCGCCTTCGCCGAATTGGCGGCGCGGGAGCTTCGCTACTTCTGGTGGCTGGTGGTGCTTCTGGCTTTGGGACTCTGGCTTGCCTTCTTCTTTGGCAAAAAACGCGATTGAAACTCCGGAGACGAACGCGAGGCTAGCAGCGCGCGACGCATCGGAGAGGTGGCAGAGTGGTCGATTGCGGCGGTCTTGAAAACCGTTGGGCCCGCAAGGGTCCCGGGGGTTCGAATCCCTCCCTCTCCGCCACTTGGCAAAGCGGTCATCATAGCCAGCCGCCCTGTTTCGTCGTCGCCGCCGGGCAAATTCACTGCAATCACGGCCTCAGCGGCAGCAATTGAGTTGAGCGCTGAGCGTGTGAGGCTGACGGCCTGTGGCCTCGTAGCGACCAGGCCGGATTGCCTTCGAGCATCGAGACACGTCCCTCGGACAGCCCGGCGTAACGCTCGGACGCAGGCGCACCCCTTGATGACATCGCACCTCGAGTATCCGACAACCGCGCATGAACCGCTGGCAGGCGTGTGCCCGCCGCGGACACGATCGTATGAGCCGCGCGCGCTCGTCACAGCCTCGCGCACGGCTGTAACCACCCCGGGCCATCCAACATGATTCTCGGACCGGTCGGTAACAGCCGCTGACACGCGTGTTTGAGCCGCTGACGAACCGGTTGAGGCCGCTGACATGCCTGCAAACGCTGCTTTCAAACGCGCGGCAGCATCTGACCCCGCGGCACAACGTGCTGACTTGGTGTGCATGCGTGTCTGCCGCGTTTGCGCACGCAAAATTGCCAGCATGCACAAGCGTCTGACACCCGTGCACGAGCCTCTGACGCGCGTGGAAACGTAAATGGCGAGCGTGCGCAGGCGTCTGGCGAGGCGGGGGAGGGTACCGAAGCGGGCGCACTGGGTGTTCGTCCTTGCCCATCGTGGTTGAACCGCGACCTCACGCGCGCAGCCGGGCGACCGACGCGCCGCGCACGAAGTGCGGCAACAACAGCCGCGCGCGCGGCGGCGCTGCACCGTCGAGGCAGCGCCGGATCTGCGCCAGCATCAGGCGCGTATAGCGGACGGTGCCCGCCCGGTAGGTGGTCGGTTCCGGCGTCAGGAACGAAAAGAGCGCATCGTCCCTCAGGGCGATCAATGAGACGTCCTGCGGCACCCGCAGCCGCCGTGCCCCCAGCACGCCGATCACCGTCAGGTACGTCGTCGGCTGACTCACCAACAGCCCGGTGACCGGCTCCTTCGCGTCCAACAAGCGCGTCACGGTTCGCGCCACCGCCGGCGTCCCGGGCGTGAGGTGCTCGATGCGGCCCATCGCCCGTCCCGCAGCGGCTTCGCAAAACCCGCGCTCGGTCTCCAGATCGCCCGCCTTGCTCTCGCCGTCGATCAGCAAAGCCAGGCGCGTGTGCCCCGCCGCCAGCAGCCGACCGGTGGCGTGCCGCGCGATCGCGGCGTGGTCCGTATCGACGCACGCCAGGTTGATCCCGGGAAAAGGCGTGCCGGCGAGGATCGTCTGCGGCGCGTGGGCCGCGAGCCAGCGTTGCATGCGCTCCGTGGCCAGCCTCACGATCCAGCAATCGGCACGCTCTTTCGCGAACTGGGCCGCCAGCGCAGGCTCCGGCCGCGCCCCGTAGCAGCGGCGTTGCTCGATCAGCCGAAAGTTCACCCCTTGCTCCGCGAGTTCGCCGCGCAGGCCGCTCGCGTCCAGCAGACGTATCGGCCGACTGGTGACAAGGTCGCCGGGCGACAAGAGGCAGACCGTCTTTCCTTTCGCGTGGCTTTCGACCGCAGCCCCGGCGCGTAATACGAGGCGCGTTCCCTGCCCTCGCCGTGACTCCACCCAGCCGTCCGCGCGCAGCGTCGCCAGCGCCGCGCGCAGCGAGCCGCGGCTCACTTTCAGCTCGTCGGCGAGCACCCGCTCGTGCGGCAGCCACTCCGTCCACCGGCGGCTCTCAATCCCGGCGCGCAGTTCCGCAATCACATGATCCGCAAGCCTGGGTCGGAAGGGGTGCACGGTTTGGGGCGGCGGTTGCCGCAGAGGATGTCGGCCCGCCCGTTTGCCACCGCAAGTCCAAAAAAAAGACCAGCAGCGCGATGTCGCCGGACACCGCCTGCGGGCTCCGAATCCGGTCCGGGTTATCCCTCCGCTTATGTTACGCCCTCCTCTCCCGCTCGTGCCGGCCCTCGTACTCGCCGTTGCCGCCGGTGTCGGCGCGAGCCCTCCACCCAACGTTCTCTTTGTCGTCATCGACGACCTCAATGATTGGACGGAGCTCCACGATGCCGCGGCGCCGATCAAGCTCCCCCACCTCACGCGACTCGCGCAGCGCGGCGTGTTCTTCACCCACGCCTACGCCTCCTCGCCGGCCTGCAACCCGTCGCGCGCCGCCGTTCTCACCGGCCGCTCCCCTGCGAGCTCCGGTGTCTATGGCAACTCGACCGACTGGCGGGGCGCGATGCCCCACACGGTCACCTTGCCTGCTCATTTCAAGGCGCACGGCTACCGCAGTGTCGGCGCCGGGAAAATCTTTCACCATGGCTGGAACAACGCGTTCCACGACGCCACGTCGTTCGGCGAGTTCCAGCTCCTCGCCCCGGATCGGTATCCGCCGCGGCGGCTGAACCAGCTCACCGCCATCAACGCCAACTTCGACTGGGGCGCCTGGCCGCCGGACGAACGGGACCTGCCCGACGTGAAGACCGCGGACTGGGCCGTGGATTTCCTGCGACGCCCCGCCGGCGGCCCGTTTTTTCTCGCCGTTGGCATCTACCGTCCGCACTCGCCGCACTTTGCGCCGGCGCGTCATTTCCGTAACCATCCCCTCGATACGCTCGCCCTCCCGGAGTGGAACCCCGACGATGCCGTCGATCTTCCGGCCGGCGCCCGGGCGCTGCTCGACGGCGACATCTGGATGAAACACTTCGCCGCCGAGGCCGCGCACCCCGGCTCGCGCGAGCACGCGATTCAAGCCTATCAAGCCTGCGCCACGTTTGCTGACGAGCAGATCGGCCGCGTGCTCGCCGCGCTCGAACGTCATCCGCAGGGCGCGAACACGATCATCGTGGTGTGGAGCGACCACGGCTTCCAGCTCGGCGAAAAGGGCAAATGGGAGAAGTTCACCCTCTGGGAAAAGGCCACGCATGTTCCCCTGATCATCGTCGCGCCGGGGGTGTCGAGGACCGCCGCGCGCTGTTCCCAGCCCGTCTCGTTGCTCGATCTCTATCCGACGCTGAACGAACTCTGCGGCCTGCCGGCGCCGGCGGGCGGGGTCGAGGGCGAGAGTCTCGTGCCCCTGCTGCGCGACCCTGCAGCCACGCGCGACCGGCCGGCGATCATGACCTACGGACGCGGCAATCACGCCGTGCGGGACGCGCGCTGGCGCTACATCCGCTACGCCGACGGTACGGAGGAACTCTACGACCACGCCGTCGACGCGCTCGAATGGACGAATCTTGCCGACCGGCCGGAGTACGCCGCCATCAAGTCCGGCCTCGGCCGCTGGCTTCCGTCAACGGATGCGCCGGCGTTTCGCGATCTCCCGCGTCCGCGCGGAGCAAAGGCCGCGACGGCGACCGCGCCGTCGCCGTGAGGATGCCGGCAGGAGCAACCCCGTGGAGGGGCTCGGCCGCTAGGCAGAGCCTATCTTCGGGCAGGCCGCATTGACGTGCGTGAACTTAAGCGCCCCCCTTTCGGAGAGCGGGCCGCCAGGAACCGCAACGTTCCTTCCAACCTAGAAGCAGTTCTTCTTGCAGTGCTCGGCGACGAGCTCCTTCAGTCGCCGCACGTTCTCCTGGTCCTGCCGTTTCAAGTCGCGCCAGAACCGTTGCAGGTCCGGATTTCCTTCGGCGTTAAAGATGTATTGATCGTAACGCCAGACCGCATCCAGACGTTTGCTGAGCTCATGGATCATGTCGTGATCGTGATCGGCTGCGCCCTGGGTTTCGCCGATGTGTGCGATTTCCTTTTCAGCTGCGATGTTCATGGTGACTCCTCGTTTCGATTGACGAAGTCCCGCGTCGCGCGGGCAGATCACCGTAGCTTAGTCCGCCCGGCCACGGCCCGCCATCAGGTCGTCCTCCGATGCCAGTCATCGTCTGCCCCGAGGGAGCGCGGTGCGCCGCACCCGCCCGGCCGCATTCGTTGCGGCCGACTGGGTGGCGACCGGGCCGGGACCGGCTGTATCCAGTTTTTGATTTCACGGTCGCGGCAGCCAGGCGGCGCGGGAAGGGAAATGCGGCTTGCGTTCTGCGAAACTTCCACACAGTTCGTGCGAACCCCGCCACCCACCCCGCTCGTGAGTTCCGAGTCAACAGACGATGCTGCATGCGCGCATCCGGATGAAATCGGCTGCGTGTCGTCGCCCGCCGCCGAACCGAACCTCGCACACTGGTTTGCCGAGGAGGTGCAGCCGCACGAGCTCTCGCTGCGTTCCTACCTCCGTCGATCGCTCCCCTCGCTCAGGGACGTGGACGATCTGATGCAGGACACCTACGCGCGCATCATCCGGGCGAAGAAGTGCGACTCGATTCGCTCCACCAAATCGTTCCTCTTTGCCGTGGCGCGCAATGCCGTGCGCGATTTCCTGCACCGCAATACCCGCGCCGAGGTGATTCCCATCACGGAAAACGACGCCCTCCCCGTCTTGGATGATAAGCCCGGCGTGGTGGAGCTCGTGTGCCGCCAGCAGGAACTCGCCCTGCTCGCGGAGGCGATCGACGCCCTGCCGGAGCGTTGTCGAGAGGTGCTGCTTTTACGCAAAGTCAAAGGTCTGTCGCAACGGGAGATCGCCGCGCTGCTCGGCATCTCCGAGAACACAGTTGAGTCGCTCGCGGCGAAGGGGGTGCACCGTTGCGCCGATTATCTCCGCGCCCGCGGCCTCGGCAAATCCGCCCATCATGAACGACGAGCCTGATCGCATCCACACCGCCTTGGACGAGGCCGCTGCGCGCGCCGCCGCGGAGCGACTGGCGCGTCTCGATCGCGGCATCCCGCCATCGGAAACGCTCGCCGGGTGGCGGTCCGCCGACCCGCGGCGCGACGCCGAGCTCGCTCGCATGACCGACGTGTGGCAGCAGCTCGATGCGGCCCGCTCGCTGCCGCGGTTGAGGGCGATGGCCGATGCGATTGAAGCGCGGGCCCGCCGGCGTCGCGCCCGTCGCCAGACTTTCCTGAGTGCAGCCGCCCTGCTTGCCGCGGCCGCGGCAGTCGCGGTTTGCATCCACTGGACGGGCTTGCTCTCGACTCCCGCCGGCACCGCACTCGAACAAACCCAGGCTAATCCCGGCAACCACTGGGTGCTCGCGAGCACGGCCCAACGCCTCTGGCTGCCCGATGGTTCCGTGGCGGAGTTGAACGGCGACAGCGAGATCGAGACCTCGTTCACCGGCTCCGAGCGGTGCGTTCGCCTGCTGCGCGGGGAAGCCCACTTCAGTGTCGCGAAGAATCCGAACCGCCCGTTTCTGGTGTCGGTCGGACCGATCACCGTCCGTGCCGTCGGCACTGCGTTTGATGTGCGGCACGAAGCCCAGACGGTCGACGTGCTGGTGACCGAGGGCAGCGTCTCAGTGGAAGGTGCCGCCACTCCCGCTCCCGCGGCCGACGATGAAGCGACCCCGCTGGTGCCCGCGCTCAGCGCCGGCCAGCGGGCCGTCGTCGACGTGGCGTCGGGGGCCGCAAGCGTCACGACGGTCGGCTCCCCCGCCTCGGTGGAGTTGCACGAATCGCTCGCGTGGCGCACGACCCGGCTCGCGTTCGACCGCACGCCGCTGGACGAAGTCGTCGCGGCGTTCAACCAACGCAACGCGCACCAGCTCAAGCTCGGGCACCCGGCGCTCGCCCGGCGCACGCTCACCGGCGTTTTCCGCGCGGATAACGTCGAGGGATTTATCCGGATCGCCCACGCGACCGTCGATGTCGTTCCGGTTCAGGAGTCGCCCAATCTCACGGTGCTGCAGCCCGCGAGATAGACGGCGTCCTGAAAAACTCGCGAATTTGACGTAACGGAAATTCCCGGCGGCGGAGTCTTGTAGGGTGAACGGCGCACGCGCGCCGTCGCACACCCCACACCCCAACGATGACTTCACACCCCCGCACTCCCTGGTTGCTCCGACCGTGGCGACTTCGCCTTTCGGCCGTGATCCTTTTCAGCGTTCTGACCGCCTTGGTTTCCCGCCTCCACGCGCAGGAGACCCAGCGCACGTTCAACATACCCGCAGGCGCAGCCGAGTCCTCCCTGCCTGCCTTCGCCGAACAATCCGGCGTGCAGTTCATCTTTTCCGCCAACAAGGTCAAAGGCGCGCACACCAACGCGGTCCAGGGTCGGCACCTTCCCCGCGAAGCACTCGAGATCATGACCGCCGGCACGGAACTGCGGGTCGTGCGCGATGAGCGGACCGGCGCGCTGACCGTCGACCGCACGCTCGCGGTCGCCGTCGTCCAGCCCCAGGCCGCCACCCCCGCCGCAGGCCCTTCCTCCGAGGACACCGTGCGGCTGCCTGTATTCAGTGTGTCCGCACAACAGGAAAGCCCCTACCGCGCCGGAAGCTCGGTCTCGGCGGCCCGCGTGCGCGGTGAAATCAACGAAACCCCGGCCTCGATCAATGTGATCACGCGGGAGTTCATGGACGATCTGGCGCCGACCCGCCTCTACGACGCCACCCGGTATGTCGCGGGGATCACCGAAGGGCGCGGCCCCACCTTCCAGGACCGCGTGCAGATCCGCGGCTTCGAAAACAACAACCGCACCATCGACAACTTCCTCCTCTCCGCGAACTCCAACTTCGACGAGGCGCTGGTCGACCGCGTCGAAATCGTGAAAGGCCCGAATACGATCCTCGCGCCGACCGGATCGCCGGGCGGCGCCGTCAACGTCATCACGAAGTCCCCGCTGTTCACTCCACGCCAGGAAATCTCTGCGATGGTGGGCGTCTACGACGCGCAGCGCATCTCGATCGACTCGACGGGGCCGCTCCCGGGCAGCGGGAAATTCGCCTATCGCGCGATCGGCGCCTACCAGGACACCGACCGCAACTGGGACGACTCCTCACTGCGCGTCCGGTTGATCAACCCGCAACTGACGTTCCAACCGAGCGACCGCACCAACGTCACGCTGAAATACTACTACAGCGATTCCGCCTCCTGGGGCGATCCGCGCGTGCTCGTCGATTCCTCCGTGACCGACGGCGCCACGGTGGTGAAAGCGCCGGGCTACTCGCGTTCGGGTCGCAACGGCGCGGAGGACTGGAACACGCGCACGACCACGCTCCACAAGGTGAACCTCCAGTTCAACACGGCGCTTTCGGACCACATCAGCGTCCGGCTGGCCGCCGACTACACCTGGGTGCGCGAGTTCGGCGAACTTTCCCAGCTCAACTACCCCAACACCTCGAACCGGTACAATCCCTACACCGGACAGCTGACGCCCGACACCATCTGGACCGCCCCGGCCGGCACCCTCGATTATGCGCCGGTGCCTTCGCCATTCTACGACCCGACGAACATCCCGCGCATCTCGGCCCTCGCCATCGGCTCGTCCCAGACGTTCAGCGTCCAGAACGACTACGCCGCCACCTACAACTTCGAGCGCGTGTCGTCCACGACCGTCGCCGGCTGGGTCTTCACTCACGCGTGGAGCGACGGGCACACCAAGACGGGCACGCTGCCGAGCTTCAACTTGTTTGCGCCGGTCTATGGCGCCCGCCCGGTGTATCCAGATAACCTTACGACCAACACGAGCGAGCGCTCGGATCCGCGGCAGCTCTACGTGATGGAGAAACTCGCGTTCCTCGACAATCGCATCATCGCCACCGGCGGCGCCTCGCGCGTGTGGGTCAAATCCACCAGCAGCAATCTCCTCGCCGGGACATCGGGCAAGCTTGACGACTACCAGGACACCTATTTCGGCGGCATCCTGGCCAAGGCGTTCGGGGCGTCCTACTACTACAGCTACTCCACCAACGCGAACGCCTCCACGCTCAACAACCAGCCCGTGTGGAGCACCGGCGTGCAGCACGAGTTTGGCGTCAAGGCCGATCTGCTTAACCGCAAGCTCTCGCTGACCCTCGCCCACTTCGACATCACGCAGGACAACGTCGTCGTCCCGAATCCCGAATTCCAGGTCGACAAGACTGTTCCCCAATTCCTCCGCTACGACCTCAAGAGCGACGGCTGGGAATTCGAGGCGATGGGCACGCTCACCAGCAACTGGTCGCTTGTCGGCAGTCTCACCCTCATGCGGGCCCGCGACTCGTTCGGCCGACGCCTCCGGGCGATCTCCGACCACGCCGCGGCGCTGCTCGTCAACTATAAGTTCACCGACAGCCGGCTGAAGGGTCTGTCGCTCTCGCTCGGCGCCTCCTACACCGGCAGCCAGGCCGTCGACGCGCCGCCGCCGGTCACCGTCCTCGGTGTCGTCGCCCAGCCAAGCGCCTATGTGGAGGGCTACACCACGGTCACGGCGAACGTGTCGTATCGCTGGAAGAACTACACGGTGCGCCTCACGGGGGACAACATCCTCGACGACGACTACCTTTACTCGCCCGGCGCGCGCTTCGCCGTCGCCCAGGCGCCCCGCCCGAACGTGCGGCTGACCTTCACGACGCGCTTCTGACACCTTCTTCCCAAGCCGCTCATGAAACGAAGTGACCCTTTTCGCGGCGCGCCCGGGCTCGCGATTCTCGCCACCGCCGTCGTGTTGTTCGCGTCCGCCGCGTTGTCCGCCGCAGAACCCGCCCCGACCTTGGAAGCCTCGTTTCGCGAACCACCCGCGGACGCTCGCCCGATGATGCGCTGGTGGTGGTTTGGCCCGGCGGTGACCCTGCCGGATCTCGAGCGCGAACTGCGCCTCATGAAGGAGGGCGGCATTGGCGGCGTCGAGATCCAGCCCGTGTATGCGCTAAGTCTCGATGATCCGGAGCGGAACATCAAAAACGTACCGTATCTTTCGCCGGCATTCCTCGACGCGCTCCGCTTCACCGCCGAGAAAACCAAGGAACTCGGGATGCGCGTGGACCTCACCGTCGGCAGCGGCTGGCCCTACGGAGGACCCGAGGTCCCGATCGGCCTGGCCTCGGCACGGCTGCGTTGGGAGCCGGTGAAGGTCGCTCCGGGCGTACGGCGCGTGTCGCTTCCCGATATCGGGGCCGGAGAACGGTTGATTGCCGCGTTCGCGGCCGGCACCACGCGCGAACTGAAGGACGTCCGCGAAGGCTGGCTGCACCTGTCCGCCGAGGACGCAGCCGTGAAGGAGGTCTGGTTCTTCGTCTCCAGCCGCACGGGCCAGATGGTGAAGCGCGCCGCGATCGGCGCCGAGGGCTTCGTGCTCGACCACTACAGCCGCGCCGCGATCGACAAATACCTGCGCGAGGTTGGCGATCCGATGCTCAAGGCGATGAAGGCGAACATCCCGTATTCGGTGTTCTGCGACAGCCTGGAGGTTTACATGGCCGACTGGACGCCCGATTTCCTCGAGGAATTCAAGCGCCTCCGCGGCTATGATCTGCGCCCCCACCTCCCCGCGCTCGTGTCCGACATCGGCCCGCAAACCGCTTCGATCCGCCACGACTGGGGCCAGACGCTCATGGAAGTGTTCGAGGCGCGTTTCGCCGCCCCGCTCCAGGCCTGGGCCGCCGCCAACAACACCCGGCTGCGCTTCCAGGCCTACGGTTCCCCGCCGGTCGCCATCTCGACCAATCGCTACGCCGACATCTCCGAGGGCGAAGGCGATCTCTGGGACACGCTGACGGCTTCGCGCTGGGCCTCCTCGGCGAGCCACATCTACGGCCGCACCGTCACCTCGTCCGAAACCTGGACGTGGCTGCACTCGCCCGTGTTCCGGGCCACGCCGCTCGACATGAAGGCCGTTGCCGATCTCAACTTTCTCCAGGGCATCAACCAGTTGATCGGCCACGGCTGGCCCTCGACGCCCGAGGCGGTGGACTATCCGGGCTGGCGGTTCTACGCCGCGGCCGTTTTCAACGAGAAAAACCCCTGGTATGCGCTCGCGATGCCCGACCTCACGCGCTACCTGGCGCGCGTCAGCCACCTGCTCCGGCAGGGACGACCGGTCAACGACGTTGCCGTGTATTTGCCCAACCATGACGGCTGGGCCTCGTTCAATAACGAGCCCGCCCATGACACCTCACCGGTCGCCCCGAGCCTGCCTTCTCCGGTGCAGAGCCGGCACCTCAATCTTTTCCGCACGCTGCGCCACCTCCTCGGCCCCGACCTCCTGCCCCAGTTGCTTCACTCCGGCTTCAATTTCGACTTCTTCGACGATCGCATTCTGGGCGACCACGGAAAACTCGAAGGGAAAACGCTCGCCCTCGGCGAAGGGCGCTACCAGGCCGTGATTCTGCCGTCGGTGGAGCGCATCCCCCTCGCGACGCTGCGCAAACTGGAGGAGTTCGCCCGCCAGGGCGGCACGGTGATCGCGACCAGACGCAAGCCAGACCTCGCTCCGGGCCTGCGGGAGCAGGAAGCCGAACGCTCCGGGATCCAGCAGACGGCGCGCCGGCTCTTCGAGGGCGCCGGCGCCCCGGGGATGTTCATCGCCGACGAGCGACAGCTCGGCGCGGCGCTCGCGAAGCGCATCCAGCCCGACGTGATTTTTCCCGCGGGAACCCGGAAGCTCGGTTTCGTGCATCGCCGCACGGGAACGCAGGAAATCTACTTCGTCGCCAACACCGAAAACCGGCCGTTCGCCGGCCGCGTGGGTTTCCGGGCGGGAGATCTGACGCCGGAAGTCTGGAACCCGCTGAACGGCGAGGCGCAGGCGCTCGACATCGGAGGGCGCGACGGAGCTTTCACTTCGATCGACCTCGAGCTCGCGCCTTATGAGTCGGTCGTGCTTGTATTCACCAAAGCGACACAGGCGCCGCGGCGACCCAGGCTCGGTGCGGCTGCGTCGACCATCGATTTGAGCACAGGCTGGCAGCTTCGCTTCGGCGGGCAGACGGCGACTCTGCCGGCGTTGCGCTCGTGGACGGAGGATCCCGAGAAGCTCTATTACTCCGGCACGGGAAGCTACGAGAAGACGATCACCGCCGGCGACTGGCTGCGCCCCGGGGCGACCGTGCAGCTCGATTTCGGAAAGGGACAACCGCACGCGGTGGAGGCGGGCGCCAATCCGGACCGCCTCTATGCCCGACTCCATGCGCCGATCCGCGACGCGGCCGTTATTTATGTGAATGACCAGCGGGTCGGCTCGCTCTGGGCCCCTCCCTACATGATCGACATCACCTCATACCTCAAGCCGGGCGAGAACCGCCTGCGCGTGGAGGTCGCCAACCTGGCCGTGAATCACATGGCCGGACGCGCGCAGCCGGACTACACGCTCCTGCACCTGCGCTACGGCCAGAAATTCGACCCGCAGGACATGAAGAAGATCAAGCCCGAGCCCTCCGGCCTGCTGGGCCCGGTGAAGCTGATCGTCTCGGGCCGGCGCAATCCGTAGCCGGCACCTCGCGCCGACGCCGCGGGATCGATCATGTGGGTCGGGTTTATCCCCGACATGTCGGGCGTGAAGCCCGACCCACAAACGGCAGAGGATTTCGAGAGGAACAACACGCTTCACTGCCGGGACGCACAGGTACGGCGCCTCCGGCTGAGCCGTCGCTCGTCCGCCGTTCGGCGGGACGCCTCGCCTCTACCTTTGTACGGGGACCGCCCAAGGTGGCGCGGCGCGCTCCCGACCCGCCCTCACCACGTCTTCAGGCGGATGTTTCGATACTCGACCTTCATCGGCGGGCCGACGTGCACCTGCATCCCGATCTGCCCGTCAACCGGGCGGTGCGGCACATCGTCATCGACCACGATACTCATCACCTGGCCGTTGACGATGTGAACCAGGGTGTTGCCGCGCACGATGAGATGCACGGAGTTCCAGCCGTCGGTCACCGACTTCCCAAGTTCGCCAGCGTCGCCGATGGCCGAAAGAACGATGGGCGGCCGGCCGCCCACCACGTGGGTCATCTGTCCGCGGACGGCGAGGAACAGCCGGCCCTTCTCTTCGTAGTTGTTTCCCGTATACCGTCTGGCCCCATCGAGGTCGCACTGGTAACCCCGCATCGCGAACGCATTGGCGGGAGTGACGGGATCGGGCACGACCACGCTGCGGTAGTTGATTCCGCTGTTGCCCCGCGGTGAAAGGCGATACTCCAGCTTCAACTCGAAATCCTTCGGCCGGCCGCCGTGCCAGATGATGAACGTATTGCTTTTGATCACCGTCTGCGGCGTGATTTCGCCGACGATCGCCGCGTTCTCGACGCGCCAATACGTTGAGTCTCCCACCCAGGAGTCGAGGGTCCTGCCGTCGAAGATCGGCCGGAATCCCGCCTCGTCGCCGGCGATGGCTTCGGGCCGATCGCTTTGCTTCGGCACATAGGGCGCCGGCGGTTCGGCCGCGATCAGCGGCCCGGCGCACAGGGCTGCGGCCGCCAACGCCCATACCACCCGGAAGAAACGCGTCAGCCAGGAGGCCGGCGCGGAATAGATTCTCACAAGACCACCAGAGCGTGCTTTTTGCTTCATAGGTTCGCCAGGTTATCGCATGTCGCTCGCCGGCCCCAGCGTCAGCACCGGGGCGTCCGGCAGGTGCGTGGCGACGATCCAGCGCGCAAGATTGATCCAGCGGCCACAGCCATCAAGCACCAGGCTGTCGGAACTCGCGACGATCGCATCGGTGTCACGAAGAACCTTGTCGGGATTGAAAGCGAGTTCGACGGTCCAGGCCCAACCGTTGGCGGCGGCAAGCTCCTCCATGATCGCCTTCAGGCGTCCGCTGTTCGACACGGGGCGATCCAGCAGCCAGTGGCTCGAGACGACACCGGCCGCCCCCAGCGCCGCCCCGATGAGCTGCAACGCCGGGGCGGTTTCCTCAACGCGCCGGTAGCTGCCGTGGAGGCTCGCCATGTCGCGCAGACACCCGTCCCGCCCCACGATGAGCACTCCGTCCGCGAGCGCGGACTCGATCGTGATCAACACGTTGTAGCCATCCAGCCAGACTTCGTCTCCCGCCACCGCCGCCACCTCCACCTCGTGCGCCGCGCGCCGGGTGTATTGATCTTTTGAACACGCACAACGGGCCACGGCGATCCGCTGGCGCTGCGAGAGCCCGTGGCGGTCGCCGACGAGCGCCAGCGCCGAGCGCCCAGCGTAGCCGCGGTCGAGCAGCCAGCAGAGGTCCGCAAGCGCGCCGCACAGCGCAGGCCATTGATCGGCGGCGAAAAGCCGCGCATCGTCGGGATGCGCGCCGCGGTGAGTGCGCTTGTCCGGCATCGGATCGAACCAAAGGGAAATGCGCCGCCGAGGCGACTCCGAAGGCCGGGAGAACCTCGCTGCGTTACGGTGCTTTCGTCGCGTTCCCCTCGGCCAGTTGCGCGACCTCGCTCCCCGCCAGCAGGAAGCACCCCACCGCAAAGTCCTCAAAATCCGGCACCGTGTCCCGCCGCACCGGCTGGCCGTCCTTCGGTTCCTTGCCGGTGCTTTGGATGTAGCCGAGGCGGCCGTCCTCCAGCACGGCACCGGAAAGCGCCGTCCAGGCCTTTGCCACCACCGGCAGATATTCGTCCGCCGGCAGGTGTCCCGCGCGCACGCCCCACGCGATCGCATACGTGAACAGGGCGGTGCCGGTCGACTCCGGTCCGCCAAAATGCGTCGGGTCGTGCAGGCTCACGTTCCAAAAACCGTCGTCGCGCTGCACCGCCTTCAACGCTTTCGCCATCGTGCGCAGCATCTGCACGTATTCGGCGCGATAGGTCACGTCCGCGGGCAGGGCCTCGAGAACCCGCACCATCGCGGCGATTACCCAGCCGTTGCCGCGCGACCAGTAGCAGTCCTCGCCGTTGGGCTCCGCATAGGGCGGCACGAAGTCGCGATCCCGCCACCAAAGCCCGTCGGCGGGGTTGAAGAGGCCCTTCCCGCCCTGCCTGTCGCGACAGTCCAGATACATTTCGTGCATGCGGTCGTAGTAACGCCTGTCGCCGGTCATCATCCCAAACCGGGCGAAGACGGGCATCGCCATCTGGATCGCGTCGATCCAGGTCCAGTCGTCGATCTTCTCCGAGGCGAGCATGGCGTCGATGCTCGTCTTGAGATCGTGGATACGCTCGGGTTTCGGGTCGTATCGATACAGCTCCAGATAGGTCTGGCCGCAGCATTGATTGTCGGCATTGCGGGTCGTGGCCCCGCGGCGCAGGCCCCACTGGTGGAATTCCCCCCAGCGCAGCGCGTAGTCGAGATAGCGGGAATCGGAATCGGCGCGATGCAGCGCCATCAGGCCCTCGTAATAGACGGCGCGAGTCCAGATGTTGCTCGGATAAATCTTTCCGTTGGCCTTGATCTCCCGTCCGGGATCCGACCAGACCTGCATGAAGCGGTCGTTGACGCGTCGCAGCGGCGCGAGGATCTCGCTCGGTTGCGGCAGTTCGCGAGCCACCGCCGCGCTCGCGGCAGACAGCACGATACTCAACATCATCCAACGTCGAAGAAAGGGCATGCGGTTGACAGGTTGCAGAGTCGTCATTGCGGGGTCGCCAGGGGGAAAGCGCGCCATTGAGTTCAGCGCGGTGCCGATCGCCGTCAATTCGCACCCCGCGAAGGTTTTCCGGTCCGTCCGGAGCCGGCGCTCCCCGCGAGACTCCGCCCGTGTTCCCGCGACGGTTGGACGGATCGGGCGGTTCCCCGATACAACGGAGCGCGACTCGGTGCTAGTTTTCGGCTATGAAATCCATAGTGTATCCGCCTCCGACAAGAGCACCGGCGAGCGCAGAACGCTTCATCGTTCTGGCCGACCGGAGTCACTTCAAAGTGTATCAGGAAACGACGGCGACCGGCCAGCAAACGCCCACGGTCACGCTCATCACCGCCGTCGACTTCCCGACCGGAAAGGCAAGCTACACCGATCGCGAGAGCGATCAGGCCGGGCAGTTTCCGCGTTCCGGAGTCGCACAATCGGGCGGGTCCAACGACGAACGCCTGCCGATGGAGCGCGAGCGCGACGAACGCATCGCGGTCGAGATCGCCACGCGTATCGAGAATTTCCTGTCGAAGCATCCGGACATCGCGTGGGTGTATGCTGCGGGGCCCGACATGCACCGTCCGATCCTGCAGCGCGTGCATTCGCGTTTCCTCAACCGCCTGCAGAGCTCGGTCCAGAAGGATCTGTCCAACCTACCGCCCGCCCACCTGCGCGAACATTTCCCACGCGGGGCGTGACCACCGTCCTCTCGGCGCCGCCATTGTCAGAAGTGGCGGTCGGGACGACCGCCGCTACCTGGTTCGAGCCGGCGGTTGAGTCTGTGGCCGCCGCTAAAGCTTCGCGGCGGCCGCCTCGTCGACGAGCCAGACCACGCGGTCGGCACTGTAGCGGAGAATCTGCGACGGCGCTTCGAGCGGGTTGAACGGCCCCCGCATGACGCGATGCAGTGCCTCGGTCTTGCCGGCGCCGAGCGCCATGACGATGATCGTGCCGCAGGCGCGCAGCCCGGTGGGCGTGATCGTGAGGCGCCAGCCTTTGCCAGCCACTTCCTGACCGGCAAACAGCAGCCCGCCGTCGTCGCGCAGGAGCGGCGTTCCGGGAAAGAGCGACGCCGTGTGGCAGTCGTCGCCCATGCCGAGAAAGCACACGTCGTAAGCCCGACCCGGCCCGGCGAGGGTCTGCATCGTCGCGCGGTAGGCCTCGGCCGCCTCCGGCACCGGCCGGTCCACCCGCCAAGGGTGGCGTTGCTCGACCGGCACACCCAGCGGCGCCAGCAGCGCGCGCTCGGCGTTGCCGAAATTGCTCTGATCGCTCGTGAGCGGCACGTGTCGCTCGTCGCTCACGGTGAAGTGCGTGCCCGCGAGCAGCTCCGGCGTGAGGGCCTTTGTGGCGGCGCACCAGCGATACCAGGCGGCGGGCGTGGAGCCGCCCGTGAGCGCCCAGGTGAAACTGGCCCGGGGCTTCTGCGCGGCCGCGAGTGCGATTGCCCGGGCGAAGAGTTCCTCCTGGGTGCCGACGATGAGCCGGCCGTAGTCGGTGGCGAGTTCCCTCATAAGTTTTCTACCCCGCAAAAAACTAGAAGAACATCGCCTCGGCGAGCGCCGCCTCGGGGGAGAGCAGATGTACGGAGCCGGGCATCTCGAACTGCTCGCAACCGTAGAACGCGTGGAAGTGAGATGAGCCGTGCACGATGTCGCCGCGCCAGTGGAAGCGCTGGGAATTGGCGTAGGTGAAGGCGACGTCGAAGGAGCCCTTTCCGCCCGTCGGGAACGGCTTCGCCTCGAGCCGAAGCGATTCCGCAGCGCCGCATTCCTGCAGGCGGGTGCGTAACCATTCCAGCAATACACGGCCTTCGGCGCTGACGGTGGAGGCGTGGAGGACCGTCACGGCCTGCAGGCCGTCGACCAGCATCGCCGGTTTGAACCCGCTGAGGAACTGGCCGAGCGACTGGCGCACCGGGAGAAGTCGCGCGTGGGCGAGGTCGCGCACGGCTTCGGGGCGCGGCCAGGGAAACGTGAGCGCGTCGCCCGGCACGATGGCGCTGTCGAACATAACGCGCTTGGAGCGGCGCAGGAGGTATTGATAGTCGTTGAGGCGCGCGCTCGAGGAGAAACGGTGCGCCCAATAGTAGAGCGGCAGATCGGTCGACAGGCAGATCGAGACCTGGCTCTCGAGATGCTGCCGCGCGCTCAACGGATAGGAGAGCATCACGAATTCGACGCAGCGGGTGTCGCCTTTCGATTTCCCAAGGAAGCACTCGCCGTAGATCTTGGCGCGCATCTCCGTCGCCTCCTGGTCGCGGGCAAGCGGGCACAGGACGACGACGCGGCTCGGATAGCGCTTCGAAAAGCGCAGCGCGGTGTCGAACTGCGCGCGAGCTTCGTCAGGCTGCGTGGCGAAGCCGAAGTGCAGCACGAGGTTGATCTGCGTCGCCTTGACGTCGTCGGCCGCGGGAGCTGGGCCGCCTTGCGCGGCCGCGGCCTCCCACATGCCGGAGAGGCTTTTGGCGATCGCACCGACCGGCACTTCGATGCCGGGGAGAGCATTGAAAACAGCAGGCATGCTAAAGATTCAAATTCGAAACTCGAATTTCGTACCGAGGCCGCAGGCCGACGGTTTGCCAATCCGAAACAAGGTCAAATGAGCAAGTCCGGGGGTTTCGGATTTCGAGCTTCGTCATTCGGGTTTCCGCGCCGCGGCGGCGCGGTCAGGGTTGGCGCCAGACGTGACTGTTTTTCGCGAGCAGCGCGTCGCCACTTGCGGGCCCCCAAGAGCCGGAGGCATAGCTGTCCATGCCTTCGCGACCGGCGGTCGCCCACGCCTCGAGCACGGGCGTGTAGAGGCGCCAGGAGGTCTCCGCTTCGTCGCCGCGGATGAAGAGCGTGCCGTCCCCGATCATCGCGTCGAGGACGAGGCGCTCGTAGGCCTCCGGCGTGTTCGACCCGAAGGTCGTGCTGTAGCGGAAATTCATCTTCACCGGCTGCGTGCGCGTCTCGAGGCCGGGGATCTTGCCGTTGAGAATGAGGCTGAGTCCCTCGTCGGGCTGGATCTGGAACGACAGCGTATTGGGAGCGAGGTCGAACCGGCCGCCTTCGGCGAAGAGCGTGCCGGGCGGGCGCTTGAATTGCACGGCAATCTCGGTCACGCGGCGGGCCATGCGCTTGCCCGAACGCAGGTAAAACGGGACGCCCTGCCAGCGCCAGTTGTTGATCGAGAGACGAATCCCCGCGTAGGTCTCCGTGCCCGACTTCGGCGCGATGCCCTCCTCCTCCAGATAGCCCTTCACCTGCTTGCCGCCGATCATGCCCGAGGCGTATTGCGCCCGCGCCACGTCGCCTTCCGGCCCGAGATTGAGCGGCTGGATGGCCTTCAACACCTTGACCTTTTCGTCGCGCACGGCCTCGGCGTCGAGCGACACGGGCGGCTCCATCGCGGTGAGCGCGAGCAACTGCATCGTGTGATTCTGGATCATGTCGCGCAGGCAGCCGCTCTGCTCGTAATAGCCGCCGCGGGAGCCGACGCCGACCTCCTCCGACACCGTGATCTGCACGTGGTCGATGAAGTTGCGGTTCCACAACGGCTCGAAGATCGCGTTGCTGAAACGCTGCACCAGCAGGTCCTGCACCGTCTCCTTGCCGAGGTAGTGGTCGATTCGATACACCTGGTTCTCCTCGAAGACGCTCGTGATCGTGCGGTTGAGTTCGCGCGCCGACTCGAGATCCTTGCCGAACGGCTTTTCGATGATGACCTTCGAATGAAGCAACTGGCCGCGGTACTTCGCGGCGAGTCCGCTCGCGCCGAGGTTGAGGAGAATGGGTGCGAAGACCGACGGCGGCGTCGAAACGTAGAACAACGTCTGCACCTCGCGGCCGATCTTTTTCTCGATCTCCGCGATGTGCGCGGCGAGCCGGTCGAAGGCGGGCTTCTCGTCATAGCCGCCGGCCACGTAGCTCGTGTTGCGGGCCACCCGGCTCCACACGTCCTGATTCAGCTCGCGACGGGAAAACTCCTTGATCGCCTCGGTCGCCAGGTTGCGGAATTCCTCATCGGGAATCGGCTTGCGCCCGTAGCCGACGAGGAAGAAATCCGCCGGCAGCAGGTTGTCGCAGCTCAGGTTGTAAATCGCCGGGATGAGCTTTCGTGCAGTCAGGTCACCGGAGGCGCCGAAGATCACGACGACGGTGGGAGGCGTACCGCGATGCTTGCTGAGTCCCTGCAGGAATGGATGACGGTGTGTGTCGGCCATGACAGGGCTTCATCTTTCGGTTCGGCCCCGGCGCGAAGCAAGGCCGGAAATGCTTCCCGTTGAGCAGCCTTGTTCATCCTGACGATCAAGGCCGGTCATGCTTGCGGAAGAGCGGCACGTTCTCGAAGTGGCGCACGGTGACGGCCGCGAGCGCCGCCGGTGCGAGGGCCGATTCCACTTCGACGATGTCGAAGCGAAACGTCCGCGGGCGCGAGGCCAGCGGCAGCCGGCGCAGATACGCGAGCGCCGCGCGGCGCAGGACGTCGCGCTTGCGCTGGTTCACCGCGTGATAGCCGGAGACGAGCGCGCCCGGCGCGCGGGTCTTCACTTCGACGAAAACCAGCACCTCGGCGTCGCGGCAAACGAGGTCGAGCTCCTCGCGCTCGTCGTGGGGATTGCGCCAGTTGCGGGCGAGGGTGCGGAATCCGCGTTCGCGCTCGAGCCAGGCCGCCGCCGTGCGTTCGCCGCCGGCGCCGCGCTCCGTCGCCGCCGAGTAGCCGGCCACGCGCCGCCCCTTGCGAAAGAGTTTGTTGAACCAGACCCACATGTTGGCGCCGCGCCGCCAGGCCGGTCGCAGCACGGGATTGTCATTGCGACACCTGCTCCCCGGTGACAATCCCGGAGTGAAAATCGCCTCCAGCCCCAATCATGGCCGCTCCCTCCGTCGCCAGTACCCTCCGCCGGTCCCTGCTCATCAAGGTCATCTCGAAGCCCGCCCCGAGCAAAGAGGACGTCAGCTCGGTGATCGAGCTCACCGCCTCCAAGGTCGTCGAAGCACTCCAGGCGCAGTCGATGACGCTCTACCTCGTCGAGGGCAACGACATCGCCTTCAAGCACGTCTACTATTCTCCCACCCTCTGGGCGGGCGATACCGCCCGGGAAAAACAGTTCAAGGAAAGCGCGGCCACGCTCCTGTCGCTTAAGCTGCCGCTCGGCACCGGCAACGTCGGCAGCGTCATCGCGAGCGGCGAGCCGTTGTTTTTCAAGGCGAATGGCCCCGACGCCGCCTCGCTGAAGAACATGAACACGGGCTTCGAGGTGCGCTCGATGCTCACCGTGCCGCTCAAGGTCAATGTCGTGCTCGGAGCAATACAGGTGCTCAACAAGGAGCCCTATGCCGGCACCGACGGAGAGTTCACCGACAAGGACCTCGCCCTGCTCAAGGAGGTCGCCGAGTACTCCGCGACGCTCATTCAGCGCATGCTGGATCCGAAATTCCAGCTCGGCGCGGAGGACACCGCCAAGTTCATCTCCCGACTCACCGAGCATCCGCTGGTCACGCGCGCCGAGGAGATCGAGATCGACGAAAAGCTCGTCGAGGTCGTGGGCGAAGCCGTCATCCGGCGCGAGGGCGTCTTCCCGCACCGGCGGCTTTCGCCGAACTCCGTTGCCGTGCTCATGGCCAACCCGCTCGACTACGCTAAGCGCGAGGCCTTTCAGCAGACGACCGAGCTCGTCATCGAGGAGATCAAGGTCGCGCCCGCGACGCTGACCGACGTGCTCCTCAGAAAGTTGTTCAAGACCGACGCGCGCAAAGGCGTCGATGGCGGCGACGTCGACATCTCGTCGGTCGCGGAGGTCATCAGCACCGCCTACACCGCCGACGCGCACGGCGAGGTCAGCGCCGCCGACCTCGAGAGCGAGGAATCCGCGCCGATCGTGCAGCTCGCCAATCGCATCATCGAGGACGCCTACATCTGCGGCGCGTCGGACATCCACATCGAGCCGATGGAAAAGGACCTGCTCGTGCGCTACCGCATCGACGGCCTCTGCCAGGAGAAGCTGCGCCTGCCGAAGCAGGTGACCAACGCGCTCGTCACCCGCCTCAAGATCATGTGCAACCTCGACATCGCCGAGCGCCGGTTGCCGCAGGATGGGCGGATCGTCTTCAAAAAATATACAAAGAAGAACATCGACATCGACCTGCGCGTCGCGACTGGCCCGATGAATTTCGGCGAGAAGGTGGTCATGCGCATCCTCGACAAGCAGAAGACCACCCTGCCCCTGCCCGCGCTCGGTTTCTCCGCGGAAAATCTCGCCAAGTACCGCGAGTGCATCCGCCAGCCCTACGGCATGATCCTGCATTGCGGGCCCACCGGTTCGGGCAAGTCGATGACCCTCTACTCCGCCCTCGCCGAGGTGAACACGCCCGACATGAACATCCAGACGGCGGAGGACCCGATCGAGTACACTCTTCCCGGCCTGAACCAGATGCAGATGAACCGGCAGATCGGGCTCACGTTCGCCCGTGCGCTCCGCTGCTACCTGCGCATGGACCCGGACGTGATTCTCGTCGGCGAAATCCGCGACGAGGAAACCGCCGGCATCGCCGTTGAAGCCGCGCTCACCGGCCACCTGCTCGTCTCCACCCTCCACACCAACGACGCGCCCTCGACCGTCGCCCGTCTCGGCGAAATGGGCATCGAGCCCTTCAACATCTCCGCCTCGCTCGTCTGCGTGTGCGCCCAGCGCCTCCTCCGCCGCGTGTGCAAGAACTGCAAACAGCCCTACGATCCCGCCGGCCGCGAAAAAGAAATTCTCGAGAAGGCGCTCGGCTGGAGCGGCCCGATCTTCCGCGCGAATTCCCAGGGCTGCCCGATGTGCAACGGCACCGGGTACAAGGGTCGCGTCGGTATCCACGAGCTCATGACGAACAGCGACGAGCTCACCGAGGCCATCAACAAGGAAGCCGAGGTCGCCGTCCTGAAGCGCGTCGCGATGAAGACCGGCATGAAGACGCTCCACCAGGATTCGATGCTTAAGGTGAAGGAAGGCGTGACCACGATCGAGGAGTCCCTCGCCAACGTGCCGTCAGATTTGATTCTGTGAGGCCCCTGCGCGCGGGCCGCCGGTCCGCGTTCAAAGGGACTGACGGCGTAGATGAATCGGGCTTTCAGCCCTCGGACCCACCTCGTCGGAATTCCTGGGCCGCTGGCCAGGCTACTATGAGGTCGCGCCGTTGGCGCTGTCGGGCAGGTCGTGACCCGAGGGCCAAAGGCTCGTTCCATAAGGACCCGGGCCAGCCCCTCGCGTTCCCAGGCCCAGCACTCGCGCCAGCACCTCCACCAACTGCCGCGCGTAGCGTCGATCGGGATCGAGCTCGGGATCGTAGATGCCGATGTTCGCACCGATAAACTCCGGCCGCGACACCAGGCCGCCGAGGATCGTCTCAAACGCCGCCCAGTCGATCCCGCCCTCGTCCGGCGAATCGACGGCAGGCAGCAGCGCCGGCGCGAGCACGTCGACATCCACGTGCAGCCAGAATTTTCCGGCCGGCCCGCGCGCGAGCCAGCGCGCAACGCGCTCGAGGGCCGCGACAGCGCCGTGCGCATTGACCCAGGCCGAAGGCACCCGCTCGATCGTCGTCCGCGCGAAATCCTCGAGCCAGTCCGGCGTGCCCGGCTCGGCTTTCGCGCCGAGCTGCAGCACGTCGTCGTCGCGGAAATACGGTCCGCGTCCGTCGATCGAGGTCAACGCCGCCGGTCCCCGTCCCGTGACGATCGCGAGCGCCGCCCCGGCGACATTCGGATACAGACGGCCCATGTTGCCCTCATGCGCGAAGTCACTGTGTCCATCGACATGGACGAGCCGATGGCGTCCGCGACGCGCGAGCGCCAGCGCGGCCCCCAGCAGCACGCTGCAATCGCCGCCAATCACAATCGGCCGGCTGTTCGCCTCGAGGGCGGCGCTCACCACCCGGCTGAGGTCGCGGGTGAACCGCTCCAACTCCGGCAGGTTGCGTACTCCGGTCGAGGGATCGACCTCCGGCTGGTAGTCCGGCTCCGGCAGCGATGCAAAAAGCGCGCGAGGCACGTGCGTCCACAAGCCCGCGGCGCGCAACACCTGCGGCATGAAGCGCACCCCGGGCACGCGGCTTGGCGCAGGCGGCCGCAAACCCAGCGGGCTCGGCGCCTCGATGATCGCCAGCACGGGGTGCACAGGGGTCGTCGCGGGACTTTCCGGTCGGGCGGTCATACCGCCACCGTTCATCCCTTCTTCGCGGAGTCAATTTCGCGGCTGGCGGCCGCCTCGCCGGGCAGGCTCTTCCGATCGGCCGGCGCGTCGGGCGTGGCCGGCGCCCAGGTTTTCAAGAGCTCGTTTGCCTCCGGAAAATCGGGGGCCTTCTTCGCGACTTCCAGGACGACGGCACGCGCAAGACTCCGATCGCCCGCGCTGTCGATCTCCCGGGCGAGCGTAAGGATTTCTTCACTACGCTCCCGCGCGCCATTAAGAAAGGAACGCACCGCCGCCACCAGTTCGAGGGCGTCGCCCCGCTGCCGTCGGGCCAGGATCTCGAGCCGCGAGACTTCCACCGTGCGTTCCGGCAGCCACGCCGGGCGTTGATGGCGGCTGCTGGTGATCAGGCTCAGAACGAGGGACCAATCCGCCTCCGCCCTCGCTGCGTCCAACGCGTCGAAAAACTCCTCCTCGCGAGCCGGCGCCACGACCACGCCCGGGGCGGATGCCTCCCCTCTTTCGGTGCGGGCGGCGGCACTCGCCGCGGCAAAGGCCGCCACTTCCTCGGCCCGGCTCTGCGCAACCCGGCTGGCGACTTCGTCTGCGCGGGCCGCGGCCGTCGCCCGGGCTTCGGTCAACGCCCGGCTGCCCGGATACGCCAGCGTCGCGAAATCCACGAGATCGCGTGCCGTCGCGTAACGTCCGGCGCGAAGCAGCGCGGCATGCATGAACTTGATCATCGGCAGGGGCAGCGTGTGCGAGCGACAGGCCTCGACGAGCTGCCGCTGCACGCCTTCGGCTTCGCTGGTGAGGGCAGCGGCGAGCAGCTTGACGAGTTCATCGCTGCGTCGGTCCTGGCTCGACGTCGGGCTCGGCTGGCTCCGCTCGATCACCGCCATCAGTTCCTTCACCTTGCTCCAGTCGCCGCGCGCGACTGCGGCGTCGAAGAGATGCATCTGCAGCACCCTCGACGTGTAGCCATGTTCCGCCGCCACGGCGATGCAGCGTCCGAGCAGCTCGACCTCAGCCCGCTTGGCGAGTTCGCCGCCCAGCTCTTCCAGCGCGCGCCGCTCTCCGCCAAATCGGAGGCGGAAATCTTCGAACCCGCGGTCCGCCGCCACGCGATCGCCGGCCTGCAGCCACCTGCCGATGGCGAAAACGTAATACCCCGGCTGCTCCCCCTGGCGCGAACGCAGGCGGTTGAGCACGCGCTTCAACTCGTCGCGCCGGCCCTCCGCGGCGAACGCATGCGCCCGCAGTTGCAGACTTCCCACGTCTTCACCCTGGCGCTGCTCCCAGGCATCGAGGGCCGCGGCGGCCTCCGGAAAGCGCTTGAGCTCAATCAGGGCCGCAACCCGGACCTCGTTGGCGCTCGGCGTCTGCAGCTGCCATTCGTCGAGCTGGCGCAACGCATCCGCATGCCGTCCTGCCCGCACCAATACAATTACGTGCCGCTCCATCAGCCAACGCGCGTCGGCAGTCCGGCCGTCGCCGAGCCAGCGGCGCTCCGCCCGTGCGCAAGCTTCCAGCGCCAGGTCGAAATCATCCCCCTGCAGCGCCGTAGTCACGACGTCGTCGAAATAAGCGCGGTCGAAGTCCCCATGGGCGAGGCCGTCGAGCAGCGTCGTGAGCGCCCGCGGGCGGGCGCGGGCCGCGAGATAAAAAGACGCCAGCTCGCGCCGGCCGTCGCGCGTCGCCGGGGTGCGCGCCAGGCCGGCGGCGAGCTTCGTCGCTCCGTCGCGCCAGCGATTCTTCCGAAAGTCTTCGAGGCCTTCGGCGATGTACGCCTGGCCGCGCTTCGTGCGCACGATCTCCCAACGCAGCGGCAACAGCGCGCAGTCGGTCCACGTCACCGAGTTGTGCGGCCGGCGGGCGAGCACGCGCGACAGCGCCGTCGCGGCCCCCAGCCAGCCCGCGATCGCCAGCACGAGTCCCCACAGCAGCAGCCCGCGCACGCTGATGAGCAGAGCATCGGTAAGTCCAAAGCGCACCGACGTGCGCTCGTACACCGCGAACAGGCCGAGACGCCAGCGCGCCGGCTGCGCGTGTCGGGGGCCCCACGTGAACGTGATGCGGGAAAATTTCATTGGGGATGTGATTGGGGTAAAGGGGGCGCGCCGCCTCACGCCGGGCGCGCTGGCGGGTGAAGTCAACCGCCCCCGTCGGCCGCGACAGGAGGCGCGGGCTGCCAGGCGCGCTGCTGGCGCAGGGCGGGCGGGAACTGGGGCGATTTCTTCAAGATTTCGGCAAGCGCCAGTCGGGCGGTTTCGCGCCGGGAGGCTTCGTCGAGCATGCGCACGACCGCCATGGCGTCGAGATTGCGGGCGTTGGAGCCGTCGAGAAACAGGCGCAGGGCCACGATCAACTCGAGGGGGCGGTCAAGCCCGGCGAGCGCCTTCATCTCGAACCGCATCACGTCGGCGTCGCGTTTCATCAGCCAGCCGGGCTGCGCGCGCCGCACCGCCCGGGCCTCGTCGACGATTTCGCTCCAGCGCGCGTCCGCCGCCATGCGCTCGAGAGCCGCGAAAAAGCCGGCCTCGTTGTCCACCCAGACCGAACCGGCGCGCGGTGCATCCACGCGCGGCTCCTCCGCGAGCGGCACGACCGGCGCGGCGACCTCGGCCAGCTTCGCTTCGCGCGCCTTGGCGACGTCGGTCTGAATCGCTCGCTCGCGCTCGTCGGCCGCCTCCCGCGCATCGGCCAGGGATTTGCTCCCCGGATACAACCGCTGCGCGAAGCCGGCGATGTCCCGCGCCGTCGCGTAACGGCCCGCGCGCGTGAGCACATCGTAAATCAGCTTCGTGAGGCGCAAAGGCAGGGGCCGATCGCGGCAAAACTCAATCAGCGCGCGTTGTGTGCCATCGGCTGCGCTGGTGGTTGCCGGCACGAGGCGCCGCATGAGCTCATTCCAAAACTCGTCAAGCGGCGCGAGCGACGCGGTGTGTTCGGCCAGAATCGCCTCGAGCGTCGCCGATGCCCGCGGCCAGTCGCCCCGCACGAGAAACCCCTGCACGAGGAGCACGCGATACGGTCGCACCGCAAACCCATGCTCTGTGGCGACGTCGGCGCAGCGCTGGAGCAGGTCGACGTCACCGATCTCGCCGAGCGGTGCCGCGATTTTCATCATGTTCTCCGCCGAGCCGCTGAAGCGCAGGACAAACTCATCGAGCGCCGCACGCGCGCCCGTTGCGTCGCCGGCCATCGAGCGTTGCACGACGCGATAAATGTACGCCGCCGGATCCATCGGCGCCCGCTCGCGCAGCTCTTCGAGCGCCCGCTCCATCCCGGCGCGGTCGCCCGCCTCACGGCAGGCCCGCACCTGCAGGCGGAGCACCTGGGCCGTGGCGCCGTCGCGCTCCCGCCAGCGCCGCAGCCAGTCGAGCGCGTCGTCCGGACGCTTTGCGGAAATGAACGCCACCACCGCCAGCTCGTTCAACAGGTTGTCCGTGGGCGCCTGTAGCGCCGGGTCGCCCAGCACCTCCTCCGGTCGGCCGGTCGCGAGGAGGATCTGCAGACGCTGGTGCACCAGCCAGATTTCGTCCCGGGCGTCGCCCGTGCCGCCGCGGACCAGGCTCAGCGCGCGTTCGCAGGCGGCCAGCGCCTTGTCGTAGTCCTCGCCCTGCATCGCCGTCGCGAGCAGGTTCTCCAAATACGTCCGACCGGGATAGCCGTGGTCGAGGCCGTCGGCGAGTGTAGCGAGAGCGTGGTTACGCAGGCCCGCGGAGACAAAGAACCGCGCCAGCTCGAGCCGCGCCGGCCAGTCCCGCGGACTGCGCGCGAGGCCGCTGCGCACTTTCATCATGCCCTCGGTCCAGCGCCGCGCCCTAAAATCCTCCTGTCCTTCCGCGATGTAAGCCTGGCCGCGCTTCCGGCTCACCTCGTCCCAGCGCAGCGGCAGGAGCACGCAATCGGTCCACGAGACGAAGTTCACCGGACGACGCTCGAGCCACAGGAAAAGCGCGCTGGCGGCGGCAAACCAGCCGACGACGGCCAAGGCAGCCGCCCACGCCAGCAGGCCGCGCAGGCTGATCACCAGGCCGCGACGCCGCTTGGCGCCACGGTCATACAATCCGAACAAGCCGAGCATCCAGCGCGCCGGGAGGGTTGGAGAGGCGCTCCAGATGAATTTGATGCGGGGAAGGGCCATGGGGATGAGCTGGAAAGGAGGCCCTCGCGACTACGATACGACTGAGGGTCGCAGTAGCAGCGGAGGTGACGAGATTGGACGTCTGCCGTGCGCGCCAGCCTCGTCGCGTGGCGGCTGCCTGAGGCAGCGCGGTACACGAGCCCGCGTTCGGGAGAGCAACACGCGAGCGCTAAAGCGCCGCGCTACTGGAAGGCGTTCGAGAGAATGCACGACGCGTTCAGGTGCCGGCGGCGAGCGTGATCGCGGCCTTGTCGGCCACGCGCGTGCCGCGCACGGCCTCGGCGATGTTGGTCGGGTGCGCCTCGGCTTCGCCGCGCTCGTGATTGAAACGCATCGACACGGTCTTCGAGACGCCCCGCTCCTCCATGGTCACGCCGTAGATCGCCTGCGCCGCCGAGACGGTGCGCTTGTTGTGCGTGATGATGATGAACTGCGACTCGCCGACGAATTTCTTTAACAGGTCGGTGAAGCGGCCGATGTTCGACTCGTCGAGCGGAGCGTCCAGCTCATCGAGCAAGCAGAACGGCGAGGGCTTCACCATGTACAGCGCGAAGAGCAGCGCGACCGCCGTGAGCGTCTTCTGTCCGCCCGAGAGCAGCGTGATGCTCTTCAACTTCGTGCCCGGCGGCTGCGCGGTGATCTCGATGCCACTCTCGAGCACGTCATCGGTCGCGATCAACTCGAGGTTGGCCACGCCGCCGCCGAAGAGCGTCTGGAAGGTGTAGATGAAGTTCTTTTTGATCTGCTCGAACGTGACGGCGAACTGCTGCTGCGAGGTCTGGTTGATCTCGTCGATCGCCTTGGTGAGTTCTTCTTTGGAACGGATGAGGTCGTCGCTCTGGCCCTTGAGGAAATCGTAGCGCTGCTTGAGCTCGGCGTATTCCTCGATGGCCACGAGATTGACCGCGCCCATGGCATTGAGGCGCTGGCGCAGGGCATCGACCTCGGTCTTCACCGCGGTCCAATCGGTCTGCGCAAGCGCCGCGAGATCGGCCTCAGTCGGTTCGCCGCGCGGCTCCTTCTTTTTCTTGCGACGCTTGCTAGTGGTCGGCGCCGCCTCAGCCGTGGCGGGCGCGGTGGCGTCACCGCCCTCGGTTGAAGGTGCGACAGACGGGGTGGCAGCAGCGGCCGGCACTTCCGCCGTCTGTGTCCCCTGCTCCGTGCTCCCTGCTCCCTGCTCCTCGTCGTCTTCATCGAGGTCGAGCGGCTTCATGTCCGGCGGATCGTCCTCGGAACGCCACAGGAGTTGCTGCCAGTCGAGTGTCTTGATGTCGGCGGAAAACTCGCGCGTGACGTCCTCGGCGAGGAATTGCGCGCGCGAGGTGCTCTCGGCGAGCTTCACTTCGCAACGACCGAGCTCCGACTGGGCGCCTTCGGAGGCGCTGCGCAGCGAATACTGGGCGGCCTCGACGGCGTTGATCTCACGCTCGACTTCGACGAGTTCACCGCGGATCTGCTCCACCTGCTGCTGGGCGACAACGAACGTCTCCGCGATCTGCGCGGCGCGGGCGCGCTGGCGGTCGCTCTCCTGCGCCAGCTCGGAAACCTGCTCGGTCCACACCTCGATCTCCTGCTGGCGCTGCACGAGGATCTCTGCGATCTGCCCGCGGCGGCGCTCCATGTCGGCGAGGCCGCGGTCGAGCACTTCGACCTTCTGGCGGCGCTCGGCGAGCTCGAGGCGGGCCTGCCCGAGCGTGTCGCGCTTCACGTCGCGATCCGTGCGCAACTCGACCGTGCGCGTCTCCATCTGCGCGATCTTTTCGCGATGCGCGGCGATGCGAGCCTCGCTCTCCGCGAGCCCAGCCTGCGCGCGCTCGAAGCGCTCGTGGGCTTCGTTGCGGGCCTGCTCGAGCGAGCCGAGCTCGTTTTCCATGCGCAAGAGGCGATTCGCCACTTCTTCCACGGAACGCTGCGCGTTGCGATGTTCTGACTGCACGGAGGCGACCTGCTGCGTCGCCGTGAGCACCTCGGCGCGCTTCTGCTCGAGAGTCTGCTCGGCCTCGGCAAGGCGGGCGTTGAGATTGTCGATGAGCGCCTTCTGTTCGTCGTGCAGACGCTGGTCCTCGGCGAGCGCCCTGGAGGTTTCGCGCAGATCGATCTCGCGCTGCACGATGCTGTTCGCGGGCTTTTTGTGGAAGCCGCCGAACACGAGACCGCGGCGGTCGACGAGTTCGCCCTTGCGCGTTGCGACGGCGAGGAAGCTGAAGGCCGGGTTCGTCTTCCAGTAATCGAGGAACGCGTGGAGGTCGTCCGCGAGGTAGCAGGACCCGAGCAGCGCCGTGGCGGGGTGCGCGGTGTCGGTGTTGACGAGCGCGGTCGTGGCTGGCTGGAGAAACGCGGGCAGCTCGTGCGTGCCGTTGTGTCCATTTTGTCGATACTCGGCGACCTGGAGCACCGCGCTGCCGATCTGCTCGGCCTCGAGCTGCGTGAGGATGCGCTGTGCCGTCGCGACGTCGGCTACGTGCACGGCTTCGACCGCGGAGCCGAGCAGCGCCTCGACAGCCTTGCCGGCGGCGGGGTGAACCTCGAGGCCGTGCGTGATGGGCGTGACCTTGGCGTCGCCGAGCGCGCCGTTGAGCCGGCCCTGGAGGACGGCCTTCGCGCCCTCGCCGAAGCCCTCCCACTTTTCCTGGAGCTGCTGGAGCAGTTTCAGACGGGCGCTGCGCTGCGCGAGACCGCGATCGATTTCCTGGAGGCGGCGCTGCGCATCGCGAAATTCGCGGGTGAGATCGGTGATCGACTGCTGCGCGGTGACGGACTCGTTGTGAATGCGCGCCTTGTCGGCGAGCGATTCCTCCACGCGCATCTCCAGTTCGGCGACGACCTGCGCCACCGAGGCCTGCTGCTGGCGCACGTTTTCAATCTCGGCGACGAGCGCATCGTGGCGCTGCGCCGACGTCTTTTGGTCGACCTCGTAACTCGTACAATCCGTACGCAGGCGCGCGACCGTGCTCTCCATCTGGAGCATCTGGAACTTCGCTTGCTGCAGCTCCTGCTCGATTTTGCCGAGCTCCGCCTCGATGACTGCGACCTCACGGTTGCGATTCTGAAACACCGCGTCGGAGGAGCCGAGCAGCGAGAGCTGCTGCTCCTTGTCCTGCGCGCCGCTGTCGACCTGCGCGGCGAGTTCGCGCAACTGCATGTCGAGCTCGCCGAGATTTTCCTTCGACGATTCCAGGCGGTCCTGCAGGCCGCTGCGCTTGATCTGCGCGAGGTTGGCCGCGTTTTCGGCCTGCTCCTTCTGTGAGCGCAGATCGAACACCGCCTGCTGCGCATCCTGCACGCGCTGGTTAAGGCGCGACCGTTCGGCCTTCTTCTCTTCGAGCGCGGCCTGCTCTTCCTCGAGTTTGCCGCGGCGCGTGTCGGCTTCGGCGCGCAGCGTGGTGAGTTTGCCCTCGAGTTCGGCGATCACCGCGCTCAGCTGCGCGTGATGATAGGCGCTGTAGGCGAGGCTGAGGTGCCGCAGGCGATAGCTGATGCGCTTGTAACGCAGGGCCTTCGACGCCTGCCGGCGGAGCGAGCCGATCTGCCGGCCGACCTCGGTGATGACGTCGGCCACGCGCGCGAGATTCTGGTCGGTGAGGGCGAGCTTCTGCAGCGCTTCGCGGCGCTGCGCCTTGTACTTGGTGATGCCGGCGGCTTCTTCGAAAACGGCGCGGCGTTCCTCCGGCTTGGAGGAGAGGATCTGGTCGATCTGGCCCTGCGCCATGATCGAGTAGCTGGTCCGGCCAATGCCGGTATCCATGAAAAGCTTGTGGATGTCCTTCAGCCGGCACGGCTGGCCGTTGAAAAAGTATTCGCTCTGTCCGTCACGGTAGACGCGACGCATGATCTCGATCTCGTGAAACTCACTGCCGAGCTGCTTCTCGCACTCGGTGAGCAGCAGCGAAACCTCGCACATCTGGGCGGGCTTGCGGGTGTCGGCGCCCTCGAAGATCACATCCTGCATCTTGCCGCCACGCAGCGCCTTCGCGCTCTGCTCGCCGAGCACCCAGCGGATACCGTCGGCGATGTTGGATTTGCCGCAGCCGTTGGGGCCTACCACGGCGGTCACGCCAGGTTCGAAACGCAAGGTGGAGGGATCGGCAAAGGATTTGAATCCGTGGAGCTTTAGCGCCTTGAGATACATGAAAAAAGAACCCCCGATTGAGACGCCGGTGGCGGGCGCGGCAAACGCAAAAAATGCGGACTTATTCCGCGGTTATTCGCAGGCGGATGTGAAGAATTGCGGACGCGGCGCCGGCGTGGGCTCGAGTACGGCCGCAGTCCGCCGGTGGTTGGCCGGTGGACTTCAGCCCACGGCGCGGCGGCCGGAAGCCCGTGGGTCTGAGGGCACGGACGCAGGTCGGGAGGGCCCGCGCAAGCGCGCCGGTTCGCGACCTCCGGAGTTCTTTACGGGGAAACGTTGGATTTCACGCGCCCCGCTGGCGTTCGACTTCCATGCGCAACCGGTCTTCCTGCGCGCGCAGCTCCGGCGTGAGCTCGCCGCCGAAATCCTCCATCTCAAAGAGCGGACGCAGCTCGAGTTCCGCATTCTCTCCCGGCATTGGGTCCGGACAGCGGTTCACCCACTCCACCGCCTCGTCCATCGATTTCACCTTCCAGATCCAGTAGCCCGCGACGAGCTGGCTGGTCTCGGGGAACGGCCCGTCGACGATCGTCTTCCGGCCGCCGGAGATTCGCACACGCTTGCCCCGGCTGCTCGGGTGCAGACCGTCCCCGGCCAGCATCACACCGGCGTTGACGAGCTCCTCGTTGAACTTGCCCATCTCCGCGAGCAGCTGCTCGCCCGGCATCACGCCAGCCTCGGAGTTCTTCGTCGCCTTGATTATGACCATGACTCGCATCGTGGGATTTCCTTAAGGTTGGTTTTGGATTTCGGATTGAAGAACGGTGCCGGCCGGCGGCCATCAACGCGTCCTTTCGCGATGACAACGAATGAACGGCCGCGACAAGGACAGGGAGGACGCGTTTTTTTATCGGGTCGCGCAGGTGTGAGCTCCAAGCCGGCGTTCAGGATTACTCTGCCCGGAGAGCGACGACGGGATCGGCCGTGGCTGCCCGCCGGGAGGGCCCCCAGCCTGCGACCAACGCCACGCCAGCGAGCAAAACCGCGAGTAAACCCAGCACGATCGGGTCGTAAGGAGCCGTCTGATACAAGAGGCTCTCGAACAACCGGCGCACGACCAGCACGCCTCCTCCACCCGCGAGCAACGCGAACCCGACCAGGCGCGCGATTCGGGAAAACACCAGCCGTCGCAAATCGGCCGGCCGCGCTCCCAGCGCGAGGCGGATGCCGAACTCACGCGTGCGCTGAGTCACCGCAAAGGAGGTCACCGTGTATATTCCCGACACGGCGACGATCAGCGCCGCGAGAGAGAAGCAGAGAAGAATGAGAGCGGCGAGGCGCTCGCGTGCGACCGAGTTGGCCACGAGCTGATCGAGGGTGTCGATGCGGGCGACCGGCACCTCCGGATTGACAGCACGCAGCTCGCGCCGCAACGCGGGGGCCAGCGTCGCGTACGATGCGTCTCCGCGCACGACGAAGGTCATGGCGGGCGTCGGCAATTGTGCGAACGGTTCGTAGATCTGCGGCAACGACTCCGCCCGCAAACCCTTGTCTTTCACGTCCCCGACCACGCCGACGATCTCGCGCCAAGGCTCCGGCTCGCCGCGCAGGCGGATTCGCCGCCCGATCGCCGCTTTTCCTCCGAAGTAGCGGTCGGCCACCGCCTGGCTGACGATGGCGACCAGGAGCGCGCCCGGGCGGTCGTGATCGGTGAAAAGGCGGCCGTGGAGAAGTGGAATTCCCAGCGCCCGAAAATAGTCGGGATTCACCGGAAAATACGCCGTCGAGGGGCGCTCGTTGACCGGCACAGGGCGGCCTTCGATGTCCAGCGTGGCGGGGTATGACGCACCGGAAAAAGGCGCGGCATACGACACGCCCACCGAATGCACGCCGGGCAGCGAGCGGAAGCGGTTGACCACGGCATCGGCAACCGTCCGGATCTTTTCCTTTTCCGCGTCGAGGTAGCCGGAATACACGTTGAACATCAGGGCCTGCTCCGGGCGGAATCCCGGATCGACCTGCGCCAGGCGCACGAAGCTGCGAAGGAGCAGGCCCGCGCCCGCCAGCAGGACCAGCGCGAGGGAAAGCTCTCCCACCACGAGAAACTCGCGCATAAAACGCGTCGTTCGACCGCCGCCTCCCCCGCCGCTGTAGCCTTTGAGCGCGTCCGCAAGGCTTGCCGGCGCGCTGGACCAGGCCGGGGCCAATCCGACGCCGAGACCGGTGAGCACCGTGAGCGTCAACGTGAACGCAAGCGCCCGCGGATCGAGGGCGACTTCATCCGCCCGCGGCAGGTTCTCCGGCGCGACGGCGAGGATCGCGTCGACGCCCACTTTTGCCACAACCAAGCCCGCGAGCCCTCCGATCGCGGCGAGGATCAGGCTCTCCGTCAGCAGTTGGCGGACAATCCGTCCCCGGCTCGCCCCCAGCGCAGAGCGAACGAGCAGCTCGCGATGGCGGGCCGTGTTTCGGACGAGGATCAGATTCGCGATGTTCGCACACGCGATCAACAGGAGCAGCGATACGGCGCCGAACAGCGCAAGAAACGTCGGCCGCACCGCCCGCGTCTTGAATTCGAGAAGCGGCGTCACCTGCACCTTCCAGTCTTTCTTGTCGGGCGAGTCTTTTCCCAACCGCCCCGCGAGCAGATTGAGCTGCTGCCGCGCTTGGTCGACAGTGACGCCCGGTTTCAAGCGGCCGATCGCCGACGACAAAATTGGAGCCGGGGTCGCCCAGAATTCATCGGGCAGGCCGAGGGGGACAAAGACCTGATCTGCATCCGATTCGAAGCCTCTGGGCAGGATGCCGATCACGGTGACCGGCTGGCCGTTGACACGAACCTCGGTTCCGACGACCGCAACGTCGCCCCCAAACTGCTGTTGCCAGAACGCGTGGCTCAGGACCGCCACGGTGTTCTGGCCGAGGACGTCGTCGATGGTGGAGATAAGACGACCGTGGGCAGCCGGCACCCGAAGCGTTTCGAAATAGCGCCCCGTCACCGCGGTGATCGTCAGCCGAAGCGCCGCATCGCGAGTGAAAAAGTTGTCCTCGCCGACGTTCCGAACGGCAATGCTTTCGAAGCAGTCGGCATCCTGCATCCAAGCTCGAACACTGGCCGGTGAAACTCCGGTGACGGCGCCGTGCGAATCCACCTCGTGCAGCATCATCAACCGGTCGGAGTCGGGATACGCGATCGGTCGCAACAGGATCGAATCGACAACGGTGAGGATCGCGCTGCAGGCGCCGATCCCGAGCGCAAACGTAAGGATGACGACCAGGCTATACGCCGGCGTTTTTGCCAGCTGCCGGAGCGCGTAGCGCGCATCCGCGGCGACCTGAGCCATGTGCGCTTTGATTCGCATGGTCGGCAGGAATATCTCGGACGCGACGCGGACCCCGGCAAGGGCTCCAAGGTTCCGGCTCGTGGCTTGCATCCAAAGCCATTCCGGGTTTGCAGGCCGGACCTGAAGGTTAGCCGGACGCTGGCAGGACCGCTCTCCGAGCGGGCCGTTTCGGGCGACCTCTGTCGAAGGCGGAGCGCCCGGAGGTCGCGTCCTCCCTTTCCCGGCGCCCGCAACCGTTTCTGCACGCATTCACCTTTCGCTTGAGGCCGGCGACAAGGTTGCATCCCCTTTCGCGTGCCTTTGCAGACCCGCGAAGTTCGTCCGTGTCAGAAGCCGCGCCATGTGTTCACCGCCGAGGGAACGGTGCTGCCTGTCCCCACGCATTGGTCGCTGCTCCCGCCCGGAGACGCCGCTCTCAGTCGTCGCATCAAGGCCGACGGCCCTTCATGGACGATGATCGAGGTGAAGGGGCGGAAGCATTTCTCCCGCGGCATCTGGGCGCCGGCCGATCGCATCGAGGCGCTGCGCGCCGAGCTGGCCGGCGAGCGGCGCGATCCGGCCTACCGGCAGAAGCTCGAGACGGGCCGCCGGCGTCGCGCGCTCGCCCAGGAAACTTATGTCGGTGGCTTTCGAAGCGCGGTGCTCGCGTTTCTCGCTTTTCACCCGCGCTACCGGGAACAGGCGGATCTCCTGGCCGGGCGAATCACGGTCCATGCCGTCCCGGTGGGCAGCGGAACCGTGGCCCGCACGCAGCGCATTCCGATCGAACAGCGCGCCGAAGCGGCGACGATCGCGTGGCTCCGCCACCAGACGACCGCCTACGACAGCATGACGATTCCTCGCGTGAAAGGCCGCCGTCGCGAGGTGCGCCGGATGCTCGCCCAACGCTCCCAGTATTTGCTGGATCAATACCGCCGCGGGACAACGATTGCGCTCGACCGCTGCCCTCTGCACCAGGCGTTGATGCCCAAGGCGGCGGCGCGACCGGCGCAATCCGAACCCACGTCCCCCGGTGCCTCCGAACCGCTGCAGACGGAGCTTTTCTAGAGGGACCGCGCGGGGACACCAGGACTAGAAGAGCGACAGCGAACCTAGCGACGCCAGCAGACCGCTCAGCAAGCTGGTCAGTTCGCCGAGCGCGGACTTCTGACTGCGGGCCGGGTTCAGCAGGAAAACGTGGGTCTCGCCCGCTCCGTTCCGCATCAGTCCGAC
>DASWVO010000206.1:0-29715 GCA_036406235.1 Opitutaceae bacterium | reverse complement strand
GGGACGGAATCCCGCGGGCGCCGCGGTGGCCGTGGCGGCGTGGGCCGTGCAGCCGCGGCGGCCGGGGGCGAGCGTGAGTGACGTGCGTTCACCGCGGCAAGGCCCTGCGCCGGCCTACGGCAGCGCCTTCAGTCGCGCGGTGGAAATCGATTCCGGCGGCCGCCGCCGTGTACTCGTCTCTGGAACGGCCAGTATCGCTCCGGATGGGAAAACGGCCTGGATCGGCGATCCAGGGAAGCAAGTGGCTCTGACCATGGAAGTCGTCGCCGCGATTCTTGAATCGCGCGGCATGACATTCGCGGACGTCACACGGGCGACGGCATATTTCAAAGCGCCGGCATACCGGGACATTTTCGAAGCGTGGCGCAAGGTTCGTGCGCTGCAGGCGATGCCGGTTGTGGCCGTGCACTGCGACATCTGCCGCGACGATCTCTTGTTCGAGATCGAGCTGGATGCGTGCGTGGCGGGGGTAGGCGAGGCCTGAACATGCGACAGGGCGTATCTCCCGCCTCGTGGCGGCGGTGGCCTGCCAAAGCGGCGATTCAATCCGTTTTCACGGAGGTCCGTCGTCGATGCGGAATAAGAAAGCCGCGGCTACTGCCGCGGCTTTCGCGAAAACGGATGCGGGCCGGCGGCCGCGCTTCCGGAGAACTTAGCTGAGCGTCACGCCCTTGTTTTTGGCGGCGCGGATGAGCGCATCGGCCATGTCGGACGGCGTAACGGCCACTTCGATACCGCATTCCTTGAAGACGGCGATTTTGGCGGCGGCGGTGTCCTCGGCGCCGCCGACGATCGCGCCGGCGTGACCCATGCGGCGGCCGGCGGGGGCGGTGGCGCCCGCGATGAAGCCCGCGACGGGCTTCTTGCAGTTGGCCTTGATCCAACGCGCGGCCTCGACCTCGGCGTTGCCGCCGATTTCGCCGATGAGGATGATGCCGTGCGTCTCGGGATCGTCGTTGAACATCTTGATCACATCGATGTGCGACGTGCCGTTGACCGGGTCGCCCCCGATGCCTACCGTAGTGCTCTGGCCGATACCCTTGGAGGTGAGCTGAAACACCGCCTCGTAGGTGAGGGTGCCGGAGCGGGAGACCACGCCGACGTGGCCCTTCTTGTTGATGTAACCCGGGGCGATGCCGATGCGGCAGCCGCCCTTGGAGCCCTCGCCCTCGCCGGGGCACACCAAGCCCGGGCAGTTGGGGCCGACGAGGCGGGTCTTCTTACCCTGCATGGCGCGCTTCACGCGGACCATATCCTTGATCGGAATGCCCTCGGTGATGGCGACGGCGAGGTCGAGGCCGGCGTCGACGCACTCGAGGATGGCGTCGGCCGCGAAGGGCGGCGGGACGAAGATCGCGGAGACGGTGGCGCCGGTGGCCGCGGCGGCCTCGGCGACCGTGTTGAAGATCGGCACTTTGTGGCCGTTGTGTTCGAACACCTGGCCGCCTTTGCCGGGCGTGACGCCGGCGACGACCTGCGTGCCGTAGTCGAGCGAGAGCTTCGCGTGGCGGCCGCCGAAGTCGCCGGTGATGCCCTGGACGAGAATCTTGGTTTGGGGAGTGATGAGAATGGACATTGTGAGATAGTTGAGAGTTGAGGGATGAGAGTTGAGAGTTTGGAGGAGCGTGAGCGGAGACGGTCCGTGGTCGGGGTCTCTCAACACTCAGCTCTCAACTCTCAACTGCTCGGCGCCGCTCAGGCGACGAGCTTCACGATCTTCTGGGCCGCGTCGGCCATGGTGTCGCCGCTCACGATGGTGAGGCCGGAGGCGGCCAGGGTGGCCTTGCCGGCGGCGACGTTGTTGCCCTCGAGGCGGACGACGAGCGGGAGCTTCAGGCCCACTTCCTTCACGGCCTCAACGATGCCCTGGGCGATTACGTTGCAGTCCATGATGCCGCCAAAGATGTTCACGAAAATGCCCTTCACGTTCGGGTCGCCGAGGATGATTTTGAAGGCCGCGACGACCTGCTCCTTCGAGGCGCCGCCGCCGACGTCGAGGAAGTTGGCGGGGTTGCCGCCGAAATGCTTGATGATGTCCATCGTGCTCATCGCCAGGCCGGCGCCGTTGACGAGGCAGGCGATGTTGCCGTCGAGCGCGATGTAGCTGAGCGAGTGCTTGGAGGCCTCGATTTCCTTCGGGTCCTCCTCGTTGAGGTCGCGCAAGGCGACGATTTCGGGGTGGCGAAAAAGCGCGTTGTCGTCGAACGATACCTTTGCGTCGAGCGCGAGGACTTCGCCGGTCGGCGTGGTGATGAGCGGGTTGACCTCGACCATTGCGGCATCGGTTTCCCAGTACATCGTGTAGAGGTTGCGGATCAGCTTGGAGGCGTTCTTCGCCTCGGCGCCCGTGAAGCCGAGCTTGAAGATCAGCTCGCGCACCTGGAAGTCGGCGAGGCCGTAGGCGGGATCGACGAAGACCTTGAAAATTTTCTCCGGCGTCTCGTGAGCGACCTTCTCGATTTCGACGCCGCCTTCGGTGGAGGCGACGATCACCGGCTTGGACGTCGCGCGGTCGAGGAGGATCGCGAGGTAATATTCCTTTTTGATGTCGCTCGCGACGGTGAAGTAGATCGTCTGGACCTTGCGGCCGGCCGGGCCGGTCTGGACCGTGACGAGCGTGTTATCGAGCATCTTGGCCGCGAGCTCCTTCGCTTCGTGCTTCGTCTTGCAGAACTTCACTCCGCCTTTGAAGCCGTCGGTGAACGTGCCTTTGCCGCGTCCGCCGGCGTGGATTTGCGACTTCACCATCGTCGGGCCGTCGGGGAGTTGCGCCAGGGCGGTGACGAATTCCTCCGGAGTTTTGGCCGGCATGCCCTTCGGGACGGGCACGCCATATTTTTCGAAAAGCGCTTTGGCCTGATATTCGTGAATATTCATGGGCGTCCTCCATTTGTCACAACGCGTCGAGGGATGGCACGCCCAAAAACGGGGACGGTCCGGTCATGAGCGTGAATTGGTGCGGGGTTGCATTCCACCCGGGTGCGGCCCAGCATTCGCGAGCATGCAATCCCATGAGCTGCTGAAAGAAATGCTGAAGAAGACCAGCGCGAAGCAAATCGCGGCGGATATGGGACTTTCGCTGTCGCTGATCTATAAATGGGCGGAACCGCCGGCCTTGGACGCGGGCAGCGGGGCGAACAACCCGCTCGATCGCATCGAACAGCTTTTGAAGATCACGGGCGACAAGCGCGTCGCGCAATGGGTGTGCGAACGCGCAGGAGGATTCTTCATCACCAACCCGGCGGCGAAACCGCACCCGTATTCGCTCATCCCGGCGACGAACGACATCGTACAGGAGTTTGCCGACATGTTACAGACGATCGCGGCGGCGGCGGCGGATCAGAAGATCACGAGGGAGGAAGCCCGCACGATCCGGGCGCGCTGGGAGGAACTGAAGAGCGTGACGGAGGGTTTCGTGCACGCGGCGGAGGCCGGCAACTTCGCCGAGCTCGAGCAGCTCGAGAAGAAATTTGAGGAGAAGCACGTGCACTGAGGGTGGCGGTTGTCAGGCGGAGTCGCTGACCACGCCGTTTGTGGTTCGGGTTTAGGCCCGACATTTCGGGGATAAACCCCGACCCACCTGACCGAGCGCGACGGGGGCAGGCGATCCGCCTTACATGACGAGCCTCAGCGTCCGAGCAGCTGCTTCATGAGGAACGTCGCCTGGGCGGCGGCGAGATCCTTCAAGGCCCTCTGCGCGAGGCCGAGCAGGCTTTGCAACTGGTCGTGCGTGAAGGTTGCCTCTTCGCCTGTGCCCTGCACCTCGACGAACTGGCCGCGGCCGGTCATGACGACGTTGAAGTCGACTTCGGCGTCCTTGTCCTCGACGTAGGCGAGGTCGAGCAACTCGCGCCCTTCGAACACACCCACGCTCACCGCGGCCACCGAATCACTCAGCGGGTTTTCGGCGATTTTCTTTTCGTCGAGCAGCTTTTGCACGGCGAGGCGGGCGGCGAGATACGCGCCGGTGATCGAGGCGGTGCGCGTGCCGCCGTCGGCCTGGAGCACGTCGCAGTCGACCCAGAGGGTGTTCTGGCCGAGCTTCTGCAGGTCGATGATCGCGCGCAGGGAGCGGCCGATGAGGCGCTGAATTTCAACCGTGCGGCCATCGAGCTTGCCCTTGCTGATGTCGCGCGGCTTCCGGTCGTGCGTGCTGTAGGGAAGCATTGAATACTCCGCGGTCAGCCAGCCACCCGGCACCCGCTGCTGCTTCATCCACGTGGGCACGTTGGGCTCGATCGTGGCGGCGCAGATCACGCGCGTCGCTCCGAAGGAAACGAGCACCGAGCCAGTGGCGTGCGGAGCGATGTTGGCCTCGAAGGTGACAGGGCGGAGTTGGTCGGCGCGGCGGCCGTCGGCACGGGTGTGGTTGGTCATCGGAAATGCGGAGTGCGGAATGGCAATTGCGGACAGGCGCGGACGCGGCGGGGGAATCTTTCTCTTTCTTCTTTCTCCCGTTGTCAGGGGGCGATGCGGGGGAGAAAGAGAAAGATCAAGAGACCGCTACTCCTCGCGCGAGTCGTCGAGGCGGGTGACTTTGGTGGGCTCGGCGGCCTGCTCGGTCATGAAGGCGATCAGGCGGTCGTTGAATTCCTTGGCGGGATCGTGACCGATCTTCTTGAGCGCCTGCACCAGCGCGGCGACCTCGACCAGACGCGCGATGTCGCGGCCGGGGCGCACGTAGAGCTCGATGTGCGGCACCTTGATGCCGAGGATCTCATAAAAATTCTCTTCGAGGCCGGTGCGTTCCTCGATGACCTCGGGCGTCCATTCGTGCAGCGAGACGATGAGGTCGATGCGCTTGTCGAGCCGCACGCTCTTCACGCCGAACATCTCGGCAATGTTGATGATGCCGATGCCGCGGCACTCCATGTAGCCGCGATTGAGCGGGCGGCTGGAGGCCATGAGCTCGCGCTCGTCGAGGAGTTTGATGACGGTGAGGTCGTCGGCGACGAGCGAGTGGCCGCGCTCGATGAGGGCGAGGGCGCATTCGCTTTTGCCGACGCCGGAGTCGCCGCGGATCATCACGCCGATGCCCTTCACGTCGAGCATCGTGCCGTGCTCGGTGGCGGAGGGCGCGAACTCGTTGTCGATGCACAGGGTCGCGAGATTCACGAAGTTCATCGTGATCATCGGCGTGCGGAAGATCGGCAGTTTGCGTTCCTGCGCGACGACGTGCATCGGGTGCGTGACAGTGAAATTGCGCGTGAGCACGATGCACGGAACGTGCCGGTCGACCATCTCGTTGAGGATCTCGATCTGCCGGCGCTGATCGAGGGTCTTCAGGTAGGTCATCTCCGCGGCGCCGAGCACCTGGATGCGTTTGTTCGCGAAATACTTGAAGAAGCCGGTGAGGGCGAGGGCCGGCCGGTTGATGGAGCCCTCCTTGATGAGGCGGTGCAGGCCTTCGTCGCCGGTGATGAGCTCGAGTTTCAGCTTCTCGCGGTAGATTTCAAAAAAGTGCGCGACGGTGATGCCGTGGATGGCTTTTTGCATGTGAACGGACCGGAAGGAGAATGTGGAAAGCAGGAAAGGGAAGGCGGCTGCGGCGATGTTATCTTCGCTTTCCGGCTTTCCACATAAAAGGTTTTTGGGGCTTTCTACAGATTGAAATCTTTTCCGAGGTAGAATTGGCGGGCTTCGGGGTCGTTGATGAGGAAGTCGCTGGTGCCTTCCTTGAAGACGCGGCCTTCACGGATGAGGTAGGCGCGGTCGACGATGCGCAGCGTTTCGCGGACGTTGTGATCGGTAATGATGACGCCGATACCGCGTTCCTTCAACCCGAGCACGATGCGCTGCACCTCGGCGACCGAGATCGGGTCGATGGCGGCGAACGGCTCGTCGAGCAGCAGAAACTTCGGTTCGGTCACCAGTGCGCGCGCGATCTCGAGGCGGCGGCGCTCACCGCCGGAGAGCGTGGAGGCTTTTTGTTTGGCGACGTGCGTGAGGTGCAGCTCTTCGAGCTGCTTCTGGACGCGCGCGGCGCGCTCGCGGCGGGGGTTGCCGGTCGCCTCGAGGATCGCGAGGATGTTTTCCGCCACCGTGAGTTTGCGAAAAGTCGATGCCTCCTGCGGCAGGTAGCCGATGCCAAGCCGCGCGCGCTCGTGCATGCGCAGGTGCGTGGCGTCGCGTCCGTCGATCAGCACGCGCCCGGCCGAGGCCGGCACGAGGCCGACAATCATGTAGAAGGTCGTGGTCTTGCCGGCACCGTTGGGGCCGAGAAAACCCACGATCTCGCCGGCGCGCGCATGGATGTCGACGCCGTTGACGACGGTGCGCTGGCCGAAGGTCTTGACGAGGCCCTTCGTCTCGATCGCCGCCGTCGGGCGGGTGGACGCGGAGGTCGTGGAATCCGCGGTGACCGACGCGGAACTCATGGCTGCTTGGGCGCGCCCTGCAGGGCCTTGTCGGCGCCCGGGCCGAGATCGGGAATGCTGGGCCCGGTGGAGCGCGGATTCTCGATGAGCACCTGCCGCTGGCCGCGCAGGAGCGTGAATTTGTCGCCGGCGGTCACCCAGCCGTTGCTGTGATCGGTGAGCACGGGATTTTCGGTCAGGATGACCTTGCCCTCCGGCGGCAGGACCTCGGCGCGTCCGCAGGTGGCTTCGCGGTCGCCCTGCACGATTTTAACGCGGCCGGTGGCGAGCAGGTATTTGAAGCGGTCGACGTCGCCGATCGTGGCGTCCTTGTCGCCGATGCGCCGGGCGATGACCTCGAGCCGGTCGCAGACGATGCGCATGTTGGTGCCGGTGAGGACGACGTTGCCCGTGCAGATCGCGCGCGTCTCGTCGTCGGTGCTCTGCATGTCGAGATGGTCGGCGCGCAGCTCCGTCGGCTGCGGCGGGATGGGCGCGGCCGCCTGGGCGAAGGCGGAGGAGGTCGCGAGCGAGGTCGCCCCCAGCAGCGAAGCGATGACGAGGCGGCGGAAAATCATTTGAGGATGTCCTTGAGCTCGGTGCGGAAAACAATGTGCACGTTGCGATTGATGAGAATCTTTTTTGCGTCGTGGTCGTAGCGCCACGCCTCGCCGGAGACCTCCAGGTCGTCGCGCACCAGTCGCACCACCTGTTCGCCGGTGACGGCCTTCTCCGCCGGGATGACGGTCGCGGCGGGACTGAGGATCACGGTGTCCACGCGGTTGTCCGCGTGACCGCTGAACACGGTGAGCGTGAGTTCGTGAATCGTTACGCGCTCGGGGTTGGCGAGGAGGGCCTCGCCGCCGCGCACGAGCATGGTGCGATGGCCGGCGTCGTTGAAGAAGGGCAGGGTGAAATCCTTGACCGGCGCGCGGGCGGTGATCTTCGGGCTTTGGGCGAAGGTGGGGAAAATCGCGAGCACGCTCACGGCCAGATTCAGGATGCCGCGTATGCCGCGCCGCGGCCCGCGTTGGCGGCGGTGGAATTCCCCGTGCTCCAGCACAGGGCGACGTTGTTGCAAGAGGCGAAGCATCACGCGGGGACAAACGTCAGACCCTGGGCGGCGAAAATGTGTTCACACACTTCGCGCACGGCGCCGTGTCCGGCGCGGCGCGTGGTGACGTAGTCGGCCGCCGCGAGGGCGGCGGGCATGGCGTCGGGCACCGACACGCCGATGCCGGCCCAGCGGATCGCCGCGCAGTCGATGTCATCGTCGCCGAGATACACGCACTCGGTGGCGGTGAGGCCGAGCTCGGCGGCGAGCTCCTGAAGCACGGCAAGCTTGTCGGTGCGGCCCTGGATCAGGTGCGAGACCTTCAGCTCATGGGCCCGCACCGTTGTGGCACCCGAATGGCGGCCGCTGATCCAGGCGACGGCGATGCCGGACTTGAGGAGCCGGGCGATGCCCATGCCGTCGAGCACGTGAAACGCCTTGGTCTCGGTGCCGTCGGACGAAATGTGGATCGCGCCGTCGGTGAGAACCCCGTCGACGTCGGTCGCAAAAAGGCGGATGGCGGACCAGGGAAGGGCCGAAATTTTCGATTCTTGATTTTCGATTCTCGATTCTCGATCAGGCAAGCTGTCGCCCGTCGGGCTCGGTACGATCTTCGATTGTTCAGACATGGGCGTGACGCGAGTGATTGGAATTCGAAAACCGAAATTCGAAAATCCCTTTATCCGATCCAGTTCGCGATCTGCTCGATGAGTTTGTCCTTGGTCGGGCGGAAGGCCGCCTCGAGCTCGGGGGCGAACGGCACGGGCAGGTCGAGCGAACCGATGCGCAGCGGCGGCGCCTCGAGCGCGAAGAAATGCTCCTCGGTGAGGCGGGCGACGAGTTCGGCGCCGAAACCATGCGTGCGCCGGCCTTCGTGGAGCACGATCAGCCGGTGCGTGCGCTCGAGCGAGGCCTTTATCGCGTCGAGCTTGAGCGGGCTGAGCGCGCGCAGGTCGAAGAGATCGAAGGTTTTTTCGTATTCTCCGTCAAAATACTCGCACACCTCGCCGGCCAGGTGGACCATCTCGCCGTAGGTGACGAAGGTCGCGAAGTCGCCCGGGCGCACGTGGCGCGGCTGCCAGACCTCGCGATAGGCCGGGTCCCAGGCGACGGGGGCCTTGCCGCGCCGGTAGAGGCCCTTGTGCTCGAAGAGCAGCACGGGGTTGTCGTCCTCGTAGGCGGCGAGCAGGGCGTTGAACGCATCCTGCGGCGTGCTCGGGTAAAGCGCCTTGATGCCCGGCATCGCGAGCAGGAACGAATCGAGTTCCTGCGAGTGGAACGACCCGAAGGTGAGGCCGCCGCCAGTCGGCAGACGGAAGACCACCGGCACCTTCGCGCCCGAGCGGAAGTGGTAGGTGGCGGCGTTGAGCGTGATCTGGGTCGCGGCTTCGGTGACGAAGTCGGAAAACTGGAACTCCTCGATCGGCCGGAAGCCGCCGAGGGCGAGCCCGATCGCGTAACCGGTGCAGGCGCTTTCGGCCAGCGGCGTATTGAAGACGCGGCTACGACCGAAATCCTTGAGCAGGCCTTCGGTGACCTTGAAGGCGCCGCCGTAGGTGCCGATGTCCTGGCCGAGGATCACGGCTTCAGGCCGCTCGGTGAGGATCTTGCGCAGGGCGCGATTGAGCGCCTGGGCCATCGTGACGTTTTCCGGCGCGGCGGCCTCGGGTTTCCACGGGAGCGGTTTGGCCTCGGGCGCGAAGAGATCGGCCTCCATGCCCTTCGGCGAGGGGCGGGGCACGGCGAGGGAGATCTGCACGCACGACTCGAGGAAGGCGCTGAGGGAGGTTTCGAGGCGCTCGACCTCGATGCCGGCGCCGGCCGCGACGAGCTGCGCGCGGAATTTCGGCAGGGGATCGGCGGCGAGGAACGCCTCGTTTTCGCCCGGCAGCAGGTAATCGCAGGTGTCGTAGGCGGCATGGCCGCGCAATCGCAGCACGCGCGCCTCGATGAGCATGGGGCGGGAGGTGGTGCGGACTCTTTCGATCGCGCCTGCGAGCTGGCGGGTCGTCTCGGCGACGTCGCCCGTGCAATCGAGGGCGAGTCCCTCCATGCCGTAAGCGGCGGCGCGGTGCCAGAGCTCGGTGCCGGCGGCGAACTGTTCGCTCACCGGCGTGGAGTAAGCGTAGCGGTTGTTCTGGATGATGAACAGGACGGGCAGCGAGAGGAGCGACGCGAGATTGAGCGACTCATGCGTGTCGCCTGTGCTGGAGCCGCCGTCGCCGAAAAACGCAAAACCGACGGCTGGCCGGCCGAGGCGGCGCTGGGCGTCGGTCATCCCGGCGACGTTGCTCAACATCGCGCCGAGATGGCTGATCATCGGCAGCGAGCGGTGCACGGGATCGCCGTGGTGGATGTTGCCCTCGCGCGCCTTGGTGGGGCTGTCGGCGTTGGCAAAGTACTGGTTGAGATGATTGCAGAGGTGGTCGCCCCAGATCAGGTGGCCGCCGAAGTCGCGGTGCGTCCACGAGACGACGTCGATTTCCTTGTCGGCGAGCAGCGCCAGCGGGATGGTGAGCGCCTCATGGCCCTGGCCGCCGGTGACAGTGCCTTTGATAAGGCCTTGGCGGAAAAGCTCCAGGATGCGGTTGTCGCCGGTGCGGGCGAGGAACATCCAGGCGTAGATGCGCAGGAGGGCGGCGGTGGGTTTCTGGTCGAGCTCGGCGGCGCGCAAGTCGCGCTCCGCGAGGATGGCCGGAGGTTTGGGAAATGCCATGTCGTGAGTCTGCGAACTTGGGCGGCCGGCATGGCATCGGCAAGCTTGCGCTCCGTCACGCTCTTCCCCCGGTCCGATCCGGCCCTAAAACCAGCACCGGCGGCGCTGGTGGCCCGCGGACCGCCAACGCCACCGGTGTGGCGGTTGAAGGAATGAAGAAAACAGAGATGCGGCTTGGCGCGCGGCGCCCGGGAGTCGGCCCTCTGGCAGGGGGATGTGAGATCGAACGGGCACTCTTATCGGGCCGTTGGCGCCGCGATTGAGTGCCGACCTGCAAAACGGGTAATGTTACGCAGTGGCGAGGGCGCCGGGTTCGGGCGGGGCACCGCGGCGCCAGCGAGGCCGGTCACCCCACGGCGAGCGCTTCGCCCGGCGCGAGCACACGCACGGTGTGGCCACGCGCGGCGGCGGCTTTCTCGAAGGCTGCGGCGTCCTGCGCGATCACCGGCCAGGTGTTGTAGTGCATCGGCACGCACACTTTCGGTTTCAGCAAGTCGAGCGCCTCGAGGGCGTCCTCCGGCCCCATCGTGTAGTTGTCGCCGATCGGGAGCATGGCGAGATCGAGGCCGCCGCGACCGATGAGCTGCATGTCGAGAAACAGCGCCGTGTCGCCGGCGTGATAGAGTCTGCGGCCATCGGCCTCGATGAGCAGGCCGCAGGGCGCGCCGAGATAGATTGGATTGAGGCCGGCGTTCAGGCTCGAGGTGTGATGCGCGATCGTGAGTTTCACGCGGCCGAAGGGAAAAGTGTGCGCCCCGCCTGGATTCATCCCGTGCGTTTTGACTCCCTGGGCGCCGAAATACTCGGCGATCTCGAAATTCGCGATGATCGTCGCGCCGCTGGCCCGGGCGATGGCAAGGGCGTCGCCGACGTGGTCCTCGTGGCCATGCGTGATCAGCACGTAGTCGCAACGCACCGCCGAGGCGCGCGCGGCGGCCCGGGGGTTGTCGTTGAGATAAGGGTCGATCAGCAACCGGGCGCCGCTGGTCTGAAGGAGGAAACAGGAATGGCCGAGATAGAGGACTTCCATCGGAGGGAGGGGGAGGCGGGACGTGGCGTGTATCGTTCAACCGGCTACAGGGCGGGAGATGGCATCCATCTCCTTGAGGACAGTCGGCGTGAGGCGGGGCGCGACGTCCAGGGCGCCGAGATTTTCCGTGAGTTGTTCGGGCCGGGAGGCGCCGAGGATGACGGTGCTGACGAACGGGTTTTTCAGGCACCACGCGATCGCGAGGCACGGAAGGGTGGTGTCGAGGGCCTTGGCGATCGCGGCGAGGTCGCGGACGGCGGACAGTTTCTGTGCGGCGGACGGATCCAGGAGCGCGTTCTTGAGCCATTCCATGCCGGGGAGATTGAGCCGGGAGTCCTTGGGCACGCCGTCGTTGTATTTGCCGGTGAGGAGGCCGCTGGCGAGCGGCGACCAAATGGTGGTGCCGAGCCCGCGCTGCTTGTAATGCGGCAGCAACTCCCGCTCGACGCGCGAGCGGTGGAACAGGTTGTACTGAGGTTGCTCCATCGCCGGGGCGTGAAGCCCGAGGTGATCACAGGCGGCGTAGGCTTGGGCGAGCTGGTCGGCGCTCCATTCGCTCGTGCCCCAGTAGAGCACCTTGCCCTGCACGATGAGATCGTGCATCGCGCGACACGTCTCCTCGACGGGCGTCTCCGGGTCGGGGCGGTGGCAGAAATAGAGATCGAGATAGTCGACCTGCAGACGGCGCAACGCGTCGTGGCAGGCCTCGATCACATGCTTGCGCGACAGGCCTTTTTCGTTGGGGCGATCGCCGTCCGCGCCGAAGAAGACTTTGCTGGATACGAGGTAGCTGCTGCGGCGCCAGCCGCTCTTGTGCAGGATGCCGCCCATCACGATCTCCGCCTGTCCGCCGGCGTAGGCCTCGGCGTTGTCGAAGAAATTCACGCCCGCATCGTAGGCCGTGTGTAGCAGCTTTTTGGCGACGGGGTCGTCGATCTGTCGACCGAACGTGACCCAGGCGCCGAACGAGAGCGCGCTGACTTGCAGACCGGAGGAGCCGAGGCGGCGGTATTCCATGTTCATCTCGAAAGTTGAAGCGAGCATGAGGAAGCGGCCGGGAAAGTCTAACGGGGACCACGAAAAAGTTCCGGCGAGGGATTGGGGGAATGGTGGAGCCTCCTCACGTCGCTGCTGCCGGCCCGGCAGCCGACCGCACGCTTCGGCGCCTCAGCCGGAATGCACGGGGGCGCCCGCGGTCGCGGACAGCGTGCCGGGTTCGGGCGCGGCGAGGCCGAGTTTTTTGCAGAGCTCAGCGAGCGTGGCCTGTTCGCCCGGGCTGAGGACGGAGAGTTCGCGGGTGATCGCGGCGGCGACATGAGGGAAAACCTGCTCGATCAGCTCCCGGCCCTTGGGCGTGAGGTGCACGGTGACGTAGCGCCGGTCATGGGGGGCGCGTTCGCGGCGCACGTGGCCATCGCGCTCGAGGTTGTCGACGACGAGGGTGAGATTGCCCGCGCTCTTGAGGAGCTTTGCGGCGAGCGCGGACTGGCAGAGCGGCCCGCGATGCAGCAGCGCCTCGAGTACCCCAAATTGCGCGACGGTGAGAGTTTTCGGGAGGGCGGCGTGGGTGCGGCTGGCGACCGATTCGGCGGCCCGCATCAACTTGATGAACGCGTCGAGTGCGGCGACCTCGGCAGCAGTGCCATCGTAGTGCGTTCCCATACTCAAGGCACAGCGATACCCGCCCGGTTCAATGTCAAACGGGGCGGTCAAAAAGCCCGGTTCGCGGAAGCGAGCCGGGCCGGGGCGGAATGCCGTTACTTGAGCGACGGATCGTCGATTTTCTTGATGCGCTGGAGGTGGCGTCCGCCTTCGAACGGCGTGGCGAGCCAGGTCTTCACGATGCGCAGCGCCTCCTCCTCGGTGATGGTGCGCTGGCCGAGCGAGATGATGTTGGCGTCGTTGTGCGAGCGGTTCCAGATGGCGACCTGCTCGGTCCAGCAGACGCCGCAGCGAATGCCCTTCACGCGATTGGCGACGATCGCTTCACCGTTGCCCGAACCGCCCAGGATCACGCCGCGCTCGAACTCGCCCCGCGCCACCGCCTCCGCGACGGGCCGGATGAAATCGGGATAATCGCAGGAGGCTTCGGAATGGGTTCCGAAGTCACGAACGGTGTGGCCCTCGGCGAGAAGCATTTCCTTGAGCTTCTCCTTGTAGGCGAAGCCGGCGTGGTCGGAGCCGATGGCGATGGTAAACGTCTTCATGAAAGGTGGGTCGGTGCGGGAAACGTGAAACTGTAGTGATTTGCGTCTGTCCTTATTCTGGCCAGCATTTCGCCCAGCAACTCCTTTTTGCCACCATGAAACCTCCCCGTGTTGTGTGCTTGTGGGTCCTTGTGATCGGCGCCTTATTCCTGACGGGTTGCGCCTCCTCGTCGCCGGAGTCGCGCATCAAGCGCGACCAGGCGGCCTTCGATTCGTATCCGGCCGATGTGCAGCAAAAGATCCGCGCGGGCCAGGTCGCGCCCGGCTTCACGCCCGCGCAGGTGCGCCTGGCGCTGGGCGAGCCTGCGCGCGTGAGCACGGTGACGACGGACCGGGGCGCGAGCGAGGTGTGGATCTATAGCAAGAGCAAGCCGAGGGTGGGCTTGGGATTGGGTTTCGGAAGCTACGGTGGTTCCTCGGCCGTGGGCACCGGCGTGAGTGTCGGCACCGGCGGCGGTTCAGCCGAAGTGCAACGCGTGACCTTTGTCGGCGGCAGGGTCACCGCGATCGAGCACGCGAAATAGGGGCGCAGTTCGCATATCCCGGAGCGAGGCCAGCCCGTGCGTTCGAACCGCGTGTCTGCCGGATTCCCGGAGCGGGATCGTCTTCATGATGAGCTAAAAACGTGACCCGAGGGAAACTTCGGGCAACTTGCGAGTCCAACTTAGCGTCATATCTTTCATCATGAAAACGAAGGTGTCACTCCTGACCATTTTCGCGTTGCTCGCCGCGTTGGTCTTCACGGGCTGTTCCACGCCCGACACGCGCATTAAGCGAAATCCGGAGGCGTTCAACCGCCTCACGCCGGAACAACAGCAACTCATCCGGGAGGGGAAAGTAGCCATCGGCTTCGACCAGGAAATGGTGAAGCTCGCCGTCGGCGAACCCGATCGCGTCTGGTATCGCACCGACGCGAACGGCGCTACGGAGTCGTGGAGTTACACCACCTACGAATACAACGGCGGCATGTACCTGTATCGCGGCTGGTATCACCGTTACTATGCGTGGCACGATCCGTTTTATCCCTACTACCTGGACTACCCCGCGCGCAAGGAACGCGAGGTGTTCAAGGTCGTGTTCAAGGACGGCAGGGTGATCTCCATCGAGCAGGAGGGCCGCGCCTGAGGGGCTCCGGATAAGAGGGAAGCGAAAGAAGTGCTTTTGGGCCGAGCCGCGCGAACGCGCGGCTTTTTTTTGCGGCGCCCCGGGGAGGATACCCTAGGGCGCGAGACTTGCACCCCTCACTCCGCGGGCAAGCATCCACGCCACGGATGCGTGCCTGGCTCGCGGCGAACATCGACTATCTCCTGTTTACCTGTCTGAGCGTTGTGGCGTTCGGGGGAGTCGCTGCGTATTTGCGCCGTGGATGCAGGCGGGCCTGCCTGCCGCGGCTGATGTGGCTGTTGATTGCCGGGTTGCTGGCGGTTGGATGGTTCGTAGTCGACGCGGCCGGCCGCCGCCGCCAGGAGACGGTGCAGACGATTCTCGAGGGGGTTGCGCCAACGTATGCGCAGGAGCTCAGCCGCCTCGGTCACGCCGGGCTGACACTGGACACGCCGGCCGACGATCCGCGCTACCTCGCGATGATTGAGGCGCAAAAGCGCTGGCTGGCCGTGAATCCGGTGATCAGCGACATTTACACGTTTCGCCGGCTGGCCGACGGGCGGGTGGTGTTGTTCGTCGATTCCGAGACCGACTACGACCGCGACGGCCGCTACGCCGGCGCGCGGGAAGCGCGCACGCCGATCGGCGAAGTTTATCAACCGGTGACCCCGGCCCTGGAGCGGGCCTTTGCCGGCGAGTCGAACTTCATGGAAGAGCCGGTCACCGATCGCTGGGGCCGCTGGGTGAGCGTGCATGTGCCGATGCGCGATGCGGCCGGGCGGGTGGAGGCCGTCCTGGGCGTCGACTACCCGGCGCTGCGCTGGTTCGCCGATGTGCGCGAGCGCCGGCTCGCCGCGATCGGGCTGCTGGCGGTCGTGTTCCTCATCTTCGGGGGAACCAGCGTCGCGTTGGCGAATGCGCGCGCCCAATTGCAGGCGCGCGAAGCCATCGAGGGCGCATTGCGCGAAAGCGAAGCCCGGCTCCGAACGATCTTCCGAAACCTGCCGTTTACGTTCTGGGTGACGGATACGGAAGGCCGGTACACTTTTTGCAATGAGCCGCCCGGGTGCGCCCAGCTCGAGATCCTCGGTCGTACGGTGGACGAACTTGGCATCTCCGAGGACTGGAAGGCCGAATGGAAGGAAAACGACCGCCGCGCGCTGCGCGGGGAGATCGTCAAGACAGAGGTGTCCTACGAGATCGAAGGGCGCCGGCGCTATTTGTATAAGGTCATCGCTCCGATCATCGTCGAGGAGCGCATCACCGGCACGCTCGGCGTCGAGCTCGACATCACCGATCGCGTGGAGGCCGAGGTGGCGCGGCGCCGCTCGGAGGAAAAACTCGCGTTGCACGTCAGCCAGACGCCGCTGGCGGTGATCGAACTGGACTTGGACTGCCGCGTCACCGCGTGGAATCCGGCGGCCGAGCGCATCTTTGGCTATCCGGCGGACGAGGCAGTGGGTCGTCCGGTCGTCGAACTGATCGTCACTCCCGAGGGGCGCGGCCGCGTGGAGGGCGTGTGGCGGGCCTTGATGGCGCGCACCGGAGGCACGCGCAGCACGAACGAAAATTGCACGAAGGACGGCCGGCTTATCCTTTGCGAGTGGTACAACACGCCGCTGATCGCGGCGGATGGCACGCTCGTGGGGGTGGCCTCGCATGTGCAGGATGTCACCGAGCGGATGACGCTGGAGAAGCAATTGCGCCAGGCGCAGAAGATGGAGTCGATGGGCCAGCTCGCCGGCGGTGTGGCGCACGAGTTCAACAACCTGCTCACGCCGATGATGGTGCAGGTGAGCCTGCTCGCCGATCAGTATCCGGACGACCGCCGGCTGCTGGCGGCGCTGCGTCCGTTGAAGGACGCCATTCAGCAGGCGGCGCAACTCAACCAGCGCATCCTCGCGATCGGCCGTAAGACCTCCGACCAACGCGAACGGCTCGCGCTGAATCCACTCGTCGAAAACGCCGTCTCGCTGCTGCGTCACACGCTTGATCGCCGCATTCAGCTCGATCTCGAACTCGCCCCGGATCTCGAGCACCTCGAGATCAGCAAGGGGGCCATTTCCCAAATCGTGATGAATCTCGCGCTCAACGCGCGCGATTCACTCCTCGAAAAGCTGCCGGACGCGCCCAAGGGATGGACGCCGCGGCTGGTGATTCGCACCCTGCGAGCCTACGCGTCGCACGGCTCCGTCGGCAGCACGATGCCTTTTCCCCAGCCGTGCCAGTGTCTGCGGGTGATCGACAACGGCGGTGGCATGACGCCCCAGACGCGCCAGCGGATCTTCGAGCCGTTTTTCACCACGAAGGCGCCCGGCAAGGGCACCGGGCTGGGCCTGGCGATGGTGTGGAACGTCGTCGATACCCTCGGCGGCTGGATCGAGGTTGAGAGCGAGCCGGGCGTGGGCTGCACCTTCAACATCTACCTGCCGATTCCGAGCGCCCCGCCGTCCGCACTGGTGGAAAGCGTGGCCGCCGCGGCGAGCAACGGCCTTCCGATCGCGACGGTTCGCCGCCGGCATGTGTTGATCGTCGACGACAACGCGTTGGTGATGGAAACCTTTCGCGCCGTGCTCGAACGCGCGGGGCACCGTGTCACCTGTGCGGTCGACGGCGAGGAGGCGTGGCGGTTGTTGCAGCAGCCCGGCGCGGGTATCGACGTCGTGCTGGCCGATCTCAACATGCCCCGCCTCTCCGGGAGCGATCTGCTCGTGCGGGCGCGCGCGCTGCCGTTCACCGGGCGCTTCATCATCGTCAGCGGCCTGCTGCCCGGCGAACACGCCGAGGAACTGCGCCGCCTCGGCGTCGACGAGATCCTGCGCAAACCGATCGGCGCGACCGACGTGCTGGCGGCCGTGGCCCCGGTCGCGTCCAGCCCGGACCTGCCGGTGGGCAACGTTAACATTGAGCGATAACCGGCTCGCGCCCGACGCGGACGCGTGTTCGAATTTCGCTCAACCATGCACCCCATCAACCGCTTCCTTCTCGATCACGGTCTCCGCATTTCCGCCAACCCCTGCGTGAGCCCGGACTTCTGTCTCGACTGGCCGGCGCTGAGCGCGAAGGCGCTGGGCGGCGACGCGGGCGTGACGTTTTTCCAGAAGAGCCGCTTTGAGACCCAGGCGGGCGCGTGGACCCTGTTCGAGGACAAGGCCACGGGCGACTGCGGCTGGCGCCTCGAGGCGAAGACGCTCGACGACCCGGGCGCGGTGCTCGCGGAGGGGCGCCTCGCCGAAAAGCGCCGCGCGGTCTTCCCGGCCACATTTGCCAATCTCCTTGTGCTCAAAAACCTGATACAGGAGCACAACCCGGCCTCCACGATCTTTCCCACCGCCGCCCAAAAGCTCGGCGAGAGCACGCTCGGCATCGGCGCGCGGTTCACGACGCTGCACTGGCCCGCGGTCGAGTGGGCGATGAGCGCGCTCGAGCTCGGCGTCACTGCCAACCAGAACTCCATCCCGCGCGAGCTCGTCTATGACGTGAACGCGATGCTCGAGGGCCGCCTCGACACGGTGCCGTTTCCTTTCATCGGCACCAACGTCCCGGAAGGCCACCAGGGCCAGAGCGTCGAGGGCATGAGCCACGGCTGCGTCCTCTCCAAGCTCAAGACCGGCTTCCACCACCGCGGCATCGCCTGGAGTTTCAACGCCGACCACCAGCCGATCGGCGGCAAATTCGACAACCGCGAAGACCAGCTCGTCGAAGGTTGCGTGCTGGCGAGCTACATCACCTTCGATCTTTCGCCCGAGCTGGCGCAGACGAAGGTCCCCGAGGACGCTTCCGGCTGGGTGACGGCCAATGTCCCCGCAGAACTCGTCGCCAAGGTGAAAGCGCGCGTCGCTTCCGTCGGCCTCTCGCTCAACGAGACCGAGTTTGCCGCGCTGCTCGCGCACGTGTGGCCCTCGCTGCAGAAGATGAAGCAGCGCGACGATAAATACGCCGCGGCCCGCGCCCGGCTTTTCACCACCGACGTCGGCCGCGCGTATCTGCGCGAACTCTCGATCGACGAGCTTCCCGGCCTCACCACGCCTGAGACGACCGCGATCATGCTCTCGCTCTGCGAAGCGCTGGGCATGAAGATCAACTTCGTCGCGCCCGCCTTCGGCTTTCAGAAGAACATGCCGTTTTCGGACAACCACACGCTGCGCGGCCTGATCCAGAAGCAGTGGCAGGTCTGCCAGCAGTTCGGCGCCAGCATCGGCTTCCATTCCGGCTCAGGCAAATCGGCGGAGAATTATCAGGTGATGGGCGAGGTCACCGGTGGGCGTCTCGAGATCAAGACCAGCGGCCGCTACACCTACGAGATGGGCCGCGCGCTCTTCGCTTCGCAGAACGCCGCCGACCAGGCACTGTGGCGCGACTGGTATCAGTTCACGGTTGAACTCGCGCTCAAGGGCTCCTTCAGCGCCGACGCGACCGAACAGAAGATGGCCCGCTGGTTCGTCATCGATGCGCTCACGAAAGCCGGCAAGGATGTGAACGTTTTCGGGTCGGTGGGGCAGTGCCGGGCGGCGATCGCCTCGCTGCCGCCGAGCCCGGAGCACATGTTCTGGTTCGAGTACAACTTCCTCTACGTGCTCGCGGCGGGCGGCAAAGCCGACAAGTCGGCGCTCGGCGATCATTCGCCGGCCGGCTACACGCAACGTGCGCGCTTCTACGCGATCAGCGACGAGGGCCGGCTCAACTTCGCGAAGAACATCGCCCGCTACATCGTATTTCTCGCCGAAAACACGGGCCTCGCGCCGAGGGAGCGCTGCGCCGCCGCGGGCAAGCTGCTCGACAGCTACGCGGCGCTCGACGTGATGCTCGGCGATATCAGCCGGGGATGAGGCTGGAGGGCCCGGGGCCGTGCGTGACCCGGTCATGATGTATCCGTAAGCTGGATGCTGATCGACCCCGATCCGGGCGACACGTGCTTCAATCTTTGCCGTTCCGCGAGCGGGCCCCCGCCGCGGAAGCTTCACGCTGGTTCCGCCCGGCAACCAGCCTGGCCGCGCCCGCGGCAACGCTTAAACGGCCGGGGCGGACAAATCCGTTAGGCGAAATTTCCGGCTTCGCGCGAACCATGATTACGCTCGACTCGCGTGCACCAACGGCCGTGTGTTGCGGGCGCCGCGTCAGTGATTTTCGATGCCGAATACCCCAGAATACGACCGTTGGTTTCGGGAGGAGGTGCAGGTTCATCGGGAGGCGTTGCGCGCGTGGCTGGGGAGCCATTTCGCCAGCCTCCGGGACCTCGATAATGTGGTGCAGGAGACGATGGTCCGGGTGTGGCGCGTGCGGCTGAGCAAGGAGGTGCCTTCGCCGCGGGCGCTGCTCTTTGCCACCGCGCACAACCTGGCCGTCGACCAGTTGCGGCGTGAAAAAATTGTGCCGATGGATTCGTTAACGGAAGTGGCCCGGCTGCCCGTCTACGAAGAAAGGCCCTCGCCGGCCGAAGCCAGCGTCCGGCAGCAGGAGATCGAATTTCTGAAACAGGCGATCCAATCCCTTCCCACAAAATGCCGCCAGGTCCTGACCCTGCGGAAGATTTATGGATTGTCCCAAAAGGAGATCGCCGCGCAGCTCGGCATCAGCGAACACACGGTCGAGGCCCAGGTGGCCAACGGCATGCGTCGTTGCGCCGCGTACCTGGCGCGTCTGGGACTGCCTTGATGTCCGTGCACTCTTCTGATCATCCCCATCTCTCTCTTGAAGCCGACGCGGCGCGCTGGCTGGCGCGCCGCGACCGGGGCCTGTCCGCCGAAGAGCACGAGGCGTACCGTCGCTGGGTGCAGGACGACCCGCGCCATGAGGCCGCGATCCTGCGGCTGGAGCGCGCCTGGGCGCGGTTCGACGCGCTGCAAGCGGTGCGGCCGGAGGCGGGGGGCGCGCCGGATCCGGATTTACTCGCACCGCGTCGCGACCACCGCTGGTGGTGGCCGTCGCTGGTCGCGGCGGCGGCGATCGTAGTGGCGCTGCTGGTGTTGCGGCCCGAACCGGCCGGCCCGATCGTCACGTCTCGAGGGGTGGTGGTCCATCCAGCCGCGCGGTCGCAACCGCTTGCCGACGGCTCGAGCGTAGCCTTGCCGGAGGATGCCGAGATCGAGGTCAGTTTCACGCGGGAGCAGCGCAGCGTACGCTTGGTGCGCGGCCGGGCGTTTTTCACGATCGCGAAGGACGCGGCGCGGCCGTTCATCGTCACGGCCGACGCGTTTGCGGTGCGCGCCGTCGGCACCGCGTTCGCCGTGCAGCTGAGCGAGGATGCCGTCTCGGTGCTGGTCACCGAGGGCAACGTACAACTCCAGGTTGCGCGCGGCGCTTCCGACGTCCCGGCCGGCGCGTGCGAGCTTCCCCGGCTCGCGGCGGGGCAGGAGGCCAGCATGCGGATGCCCGGCGCGGGTGAAGCGATCCCCGCGGTCGAGGTCCGTGACGTCGGCGCGACGGAGATCGATCAGGCCCTCGCCTGGCGGTCCGTCCGCCTCGAGTTCGCTGACGTGCCGCTGCAGGACGTGGTGGGGGAATTCAATCGCTTCAACTCTCGCAAGCTCGTGATCGAAGATGCACCCACCCGCGGGATCGTGGTGGGGGGCACGTTTCGGGCGGACAACGTCGATCCGTTCGTGCGCCTTTTGGATGTCGGTTTCGATATCAGCGCGCGGCCGCGGGGAGATGAGATCGTGCTGCGGCGGCGCCCCTAGAGACCGCGACCGCGGCTCGCGTTCGCCTCGTAGGGGCGATGGGCCCCGTGCCCGCGGGAGGGAGGCGGCGGGCCGCTTGGTTTACGTCGACCTAAATCGCGCTCGATGTTTCGCGATGGCTCGGGTCGAAGTGAAGCCCAGCAGTGTTCCGATCTCCGGTGCCTACCCCTTCCGTGCGTCCCGCGCGCGCCCCGCTGTATTCCGTGCGAAGACCTGATCGCTGGCCGATGGGCCGGCTGCTTCGTGCGCTGTTGTCTCTCTGCGGACCGCTGTTCTTTGCGGCGTCGGTGATTGCGGCGACGCGACACCGGTTCGACGTGCCGGCGGGCGACGCCACGCAAACCCTGCGCCTGTTTTCGCAGCAGTCCGGCGAACAGATCCTGTTTCCCGCCGCGGAGGTGCGGGGCGTCTGGACGCGGTCCGTGCACGGTGCGATGCCCGCGCGCGACGCGCTCGACGTGATGCTTGCCGGCACCGGCCTGCTCGTCGTGCGGGACGAGCCCAGCGGGGCGATGGTTGTCAAGCGCCAGCCGCCACGCCCGGAACGCGCCGCGGCGGCCGTGCCGGCGCCGGCCGCCCGGGCTGTCCGCCGGGCTCCGACGCGACGGTACGCCGAAGCCGGCGACGACCCCGTCATACTGTCGCCTTTCGAGGTTCGCAGCGAGGCCGACACCGGTTACCGCGCCACGAACGCCGTCTCCGCCACCCGCACGGCGCTGCCGATCCGCGACCTGCCGATGAGCATCACCGCCTTCCCGGAGGAATTCATCGCCGATCAGAAAGCCTACGATCTTTACGACGTGGTCAAGTGGGCCCCGGGCGTGCACCAGGACAACGTTTCGCCGCAGGGGTGGATACGCTACAACATCCGCGGTTTCACGGCCGCGGCCGTCCAGCGCAACGGCTTCGACTCGTTTCGTTTCGTCGACCCCACCAACGTGGCGCGGATCGAGGTGGTGAAGGGCCCGGCATCGCTGCTCTACGGCCAGATCAATCCCGGCGGCGTCATCAACTACATCACGAAACGCCCCGAGCCGGAGCCGTCGCTGCAACTGACCGCGAGTGTCGGTGATCACGGCTACGCCCGGACGGTGATCGATGGCACCGGCCCGGTGCCGCGCACCGGCGGGCGTCTCCTCTACCGCGCGATCGCGATGTACGAGGACATCCAGCAGTTCCAGGTGCTGGCGCGCGGCCACAAGCGCATGCTCGCGCCGAGCGCGACGTGGCGGTTTTCGGAGCGGGCGTCATTGACCGTTGAATACGAGCATTTCGAGCGCATCGAGGACATGCTCACCAGCGGCGTGCCGCTGATCTACGTCGAGGGGACGCCCACGATTCCCTATCCGGGCCTGCCCGGGGACTTCAGTTACGCGGGGGAGGGCGACTACCAGGACTTCGTGGCCGACGCGCTCTCGGTGGAGTTCACCGCCCGGCTCGGCGAGCACCTCGTCCTGCGCGGGGCCTGGCTCGATTCGTATTGGGATCAGCAGTGGCGGGCGACCGGGGTCGGGGGCACCGGCCTGATCACGCAGCCTTACATCGACGCCTATTATCCGCCGTCGGCGGAGCTGACCCCGGCGGACGCGATGTATCGGAGGAATCGTTACGAGCACCAGTGGGGCGGGGAGCGCTCGCTGCAGGTGGATCTCGCCGGCGAGTTCCGGCTCGGCGGGGCGACGTTCCGGCCGCTTGCCGGTTTCAAGGCGAACTTCGAAACGCGCGTGCGCACGAAGCAGTGGAACAACCCGAACATCGCCGGCCATCCGCTGTATTTGAAACCCTGGGACTTGCGCAACCCGGCCACCTGGGACCGCTCGGTCCCGTTCGGCGAGGACGGGCTGGTGCCCGCGGGCGACACCGAAAACTCGAGCGATGCCGGCTCGCTTTACGGCCTGCTCTCGGTCTCGGCCATCGACGACCGCCTGCACCTCCTGGGTGGCTATGCCCGCTACGATCTTCACCACGACCCCACCCGGAACCTGCTCGGCGGCACGTCGACGCCCGAGGTCAGCCGCGCCGCCAATGTCCCGCAGCTCGGCGCGCTTTACCGCGCGACGAAAGGGCTCTCGGCGTTCGTCTCGTACAGCGAGTCGTTTCGCGCGAACCCGAGCCTCCTGCGGGTAAACGGCGTCGCCTCCGTGCCGGCGATGGCGGCGGTCGGGCGCGGCCTTGATGTGGGGATCAAGGCGGACCTGTTCGAGGGCAGGCTGTCGGGAACGCTTTCCGTCTACCGGGTGAAGGCGAGCCCGAGCGGCATCACCACCGTCACCAACGGCGTCGATGCCAACGGTTCCACCTTGTTCACCGACGTGCAGGGCGGCGCGCAGCGCAGCGAGGGACTCGAACTCGAGCTGTTCTGCGCGCCGACCCCGGGCTTTCAGGTTCTCGCGAACGTCACGAGCTGCGACGCGATCTACGAGCGACACCCGACGCAGCGCGCGCTGGACGGCACGCCGCTCGTCGCGACCCCGAAGCGCACCGTCAACGTGTGGGGCAAGTACCTCGTGCGCGACGGGCTCTTCAAGGACGCGACGCTCGCGGCCGGTCTCAACTACGTGGGCAGCATGGCTTACGTGGGGAACAATCCCTTCATGCGCTTCCCCTCCTATACGACGCTGGATGTCACGCTTGGGTACCGGTTCGCCGGCCTCGGCCAGCACTGGAACATCGAGTTGTCGGTCAAGAACGTGACCGACGAACGCTACTATGCGTCGGCCACGAGCTGGGGTTTTCCGCGGCACGCGATCCTGTCGGTGCGCACGCGCTTTTAGCCGCGCGTGGCGCGAGGCGCCGCGCCATGACCTGCAGCGCGAGCCCGCCGAGCACGGCGCCGCTCAGGGTGAGGGCGCCGAGCCGCAGGTTTTCGGCGACGGGCAGGGACAGGCTCAGGCCCGTGCCGAGCGCGAGGTAAGCGGCGAGGCACGCCGGACATTTCGGCATCAACGCGAGGACGGCGCCCGGCACGATCCAGGAGACGAACCGACCCACGCGCCGCAGCCACGTGGGCGAGTGAAAGTCACAGCGTGCGTTCATGGCGGGCGGCGGCACCGGCGGTTTCGTTGCGCATCCACTCCTGCGCGTCGACCGGCTCGCAAATCGAGCCGCGCGGCGGCGCGAAAGGCGTGGCGGGGTCGGCGCGATGGTTTTCGTCGTAGCGATCGTGGTAACGCAGCCACGACATGCTGAAGGCGAAGTCGTCTTCGTCGCGGCCCTTCGGCGTGAGGTCCAGCCACTGGTAGGTGCCGATCAGCGGGTCAAGCCCGCGTGCATACGCCGAATACGTGTGGAAAACCTCGTCATGCCTCCGGGCAAACACACTCACGCCCGGCAACTCCTCCGTCGGCATCGGCCCGGGCGGGAACGTCTGGAAATTATACTCCACCCGGCCTTCCTCCATTTCGTCCTTCGTGAACGACACGTGGAAGTCGGAATTGAAAGTGCTGTCGTGGGCCGAGACCCATTTGAATCTCCAGCCCATGCGTCGCTGCCAGGCTTGCAGCACCGGTAACGGCGCTTTCGAGACCGCGACAAAGGCGGTGTCGCGCGCGGCCAGGTGCGGCAACGCTCCGTCGATGTGATCCATGACGTAGCAGCAGCTCTTGCACGGCTCCTCCCAGCCGTCGCCATACATGAAGTGATAGACGATGAGCTGGCTGCGGCCGCCGAAGAGGTCGACGAAGGTTTCCTTTCCGCCCGGGCCGTCGAACCGGTACGGCTGATCGATCTTCGTCCAGGGGAGCTGGCGGCGCTCGGCGCTGATCGCGTCGCGCAGATGCGTGAGTTCTTTTTCCCGGGCGAGGAGTTTTCGCCGGGCGGCGATCCAGTCGGCGCGGGAGACGATCTTGGGGGAGGTGGGTGTGGGTGATGTGGTATTCATGAGGATATCTTTCACCCTTGAGTCGAACGACCGGACCGCGAATCGACAGCGCCCGGTGGAAATTTTTTGGGGGGCTGACGGCGCACGAGGCGCGGGCGCCTACGGCGCGCTGACCTCGGCCAGCCGGCGCTCGAGGTGCCGGCGCTCGGCCTGGTTCTTCACCCCCTCGAGCGCATCGCGATAGGCCGTCGCCGCTTCCGCCTTTCTTCCCAGCCGCCGCAACAACTCCGCGCGGGCGGCGGGCAGCAGGTGATAGCCCGGGAGCGAAATTTTCTCGAGCAGCGCGAGTCCCTTTTCGGCGCCCTCGGCCATCGCGATCGCGACGGCGCGGTTGAGCTCGACGATCGGCGAGGGGTGCAGCTGCCCCAGCACGCGGTAGAGCGCCGCGATCTGCGCCCAGTCGGTCTCGCGCGACGAGGGCGCGTTGGCGTGCAGCGCCGCGATCGCCGCCTGCACGCCGTAGCTGCCGGGCGGGCCGCCGCGCAGGGCGCGTTCCGCGAGCGCCGTGCCCTCGGCGATTTTGGCGCGGTCCCAGCGCGAGCGGTCCTGATCCTCCAGCAGTACGATATCTCCGGCGGCATCGGTGCGGGTGGCGCGGCGCGCGTCGGCGAGGAGGATGAGACCGAGGAGCCCGCGCGGCTCACGCTCCGCGGGGAGCAGCTCCACCAACTGGCGCGAGAGCCGGGTCGCCTCCGCGCATAGATCAGCCCGCACGAGCGCCGCACCCGCACTGGCGGAGTAACCTTCGTTGAACACGAGGTAGATCACCGCAAGCACCGCATCGAGGCGCTCGGCGAGTTGCTCCTCGCCCGGGACTTCGTAGGGAATGCCCGCGTGCTTGATCTTGGCTTTCGCACGCACGAGCCGCTGCGCGATCGTGGGCACGGGCGTGACGAACGCGCGCGCAATCTCGTCGGTCGTCAGGCCGCAGATCGTACGGAGCGTGAGCGCGACCTGTGCCTCGGGTGCGAGCGCCGGATGGCAGCACGTGAAGACCAGGCGCAACGTGTCGAGTGGCGCGGGCGCGTGTTCCTCGGGCACCAGCGACGAGATCATGTCTTCGAGTTTATTTTCCGCCAGCACGCGGCGGCGGATGTGGTCGATCGCCTTGTGGCGGGCGGTCGCCATCAGCCATGCGACCGGGTTGGCGGGAGCGCCCCGGGCCGGCCATTGCTCCAGCGCGGCGGCGAATGCTTCCTGCAGGCAGTCCTCGGCGAGCGTGATGTCCCGGACCGTGCGGATCAGGGTGGCGAGAATGCGGCCGTATTCGTGACGGTGCAGTTCACCCAGATCGAGGGGCGCGTCCGGCGCGGAAAAAGCCATGGGCTCGAACTCCGATCGGGGCGGGCGCTCACCGGGGCTGCCAGCGGAGTTGATCCTCGGCGCTGGTCATCACGGGGCGCACTTCGACGGCGAGGCCGATTTCGAGAACGGGAAAGCCCTTCGCGACCTCGAGGGCCTCGGCGCGGTCGCGGCATTCGACGATCACGTAGCCGCCAAAGACCTCTTTGGTTTCGGCGAACGGGCCGTCAGTCACGACGACGCCCTGGCCGCTTTTGCGCAGCGTCGCCGCGGTCGACGGGGCGTGCAACCGGTTCAGCTCGACGCCTTGGCCGGCGCGTTGAAGTTGCTCGAACCACGTGTCGCACGCATCGGAAACGCGACGCTTCGCCGCATCGGGAATCGTCGCGAAGTGCTCGAGGTTTTCATAGACCATCAGGAGGAATTGCATGGGCGTGGAGGAGCGGAGTTGAGGGTTGAGCGTTGAGAGCAGAGGGAGCCAAGAGCTGACGGGTAGCGCGGCGCTTCCGCCCGCGTTTCGGAGCGCAAGGAACGCGGGCGGAAGCATCGCGCTACGGGGAGGTGTTCGAAAAAGGGCATCACACGCTCGACGCGCTGGACGCTGGACTCGTGCTCCCTGCGCCGCCTTCCGCGCGGATGGGGCGGACCTCGACCGATGCGCCGATCCGCAGCGGCGGGAAACGCGCGGCGATGTCCAGCGCTTCGTCGAGATTGCGGCACTCGATGACCTGGTAGCCGGCCAGCACTTCCTTGGTTTCGGCAAAGGGCCCGTCGGTGATCACGCGCCGGCCCTCCTGCAGGCGCACGGTCGTGGCCGTGGAGGACGGGTGTAACGCCGCGCAATGCCGGGCGTGTCCGCTGGCGACCATCTCCTGCGCGTAACGGTCGCAGCCGGCCATCAGCGCCTCGCGCTCGGCTTCGGGAAGCCCGGCCCAGCGCGCTTCGTCGAGTTGGAAGAGCAGCAGAAATCTCATCGCGTGTGGTGGTACCGTGGAGTCGGACGGCGGCCGTCAAAATCGACGCTCCTCGGAAAAAAGACGAAAAGTTTTTCCCGGCCTCTTCCCGCCGGCGCGCCCCCCGGGGACGGCACGGCTCACCCTTGCGAGGGGGCGGCGACAGCTTCGCTCCGGTCGGCGCTCGCGATCACGACGTGATTCGAGAGGTTCAGCCAGAAGTAGCGGGCGGGATAGCCCGCAAACCGCACGTCATGCCAGCCGGCGGCGGCGCAGGCGTCGGCAAGCTGCGGGCGCGAGTAGCGGTGGGCGTGCCAGGGTTTCTCGATGAGAGCGGCCGTGATCGGGTTGCGGCGGGTGATGACGAAGACGAAGCGACCGCCCGGGGCGAGCCGCGTCCGCAACGCGCGTAACGCGCCGGGCAGTGCGTCGAGCGGCACATATTCGAGCATGGAGACCGAGACGATCAGGTCGTAGCCGGTCCAGCCGGGCGGCAGCGTATCCAGGCGCCGGACGTCCGCCTGACGGAGTTCGATGCCGGAGAGCTGGCGGCTGCGGATCGTCTGTTCGAAGCGCTCCAGCATCCGCGGCGTGAGGTCGAAGGCGTCGATCTTGCGCGCGGTGAAACCGCGATGCGCGAGGCCGTCGAGAGTCGCGAGCGTGGCAAACCCGGTGCCGCAGCCGGCATCGAGGATGCGCATGCCGTCGCGCAGCAGGCCGTGGGCAAGCAAGAGGGCGGTGATTCCCTGTTGATGGGAAAACCGCGACGCAAAGGACACGTAGGTGTCGGCCTTCTCGGTGTAGAGTCGATGCGGGTCCATGACGACGTGGGTGAAAGGGAGGGAGGGAACGGCGTGGATCCGCCGCCATCCAACACCGCCTCCCCGTCGTGAAGCGACCAAGAAAAAGGCCGGCGCGCGGTCGCGCCGGCCTGGGAGGTGGCCGACCGCCCCACGCGGCCGGCCGGAGGCGTTCAGAACGTGCCGCGCACGCCGAAGGTCCAGTTTGTGCCGTAGTTTTCCAGGCGGAAGATCACGTCGGGGCCGCCGGTGGCGCTCTGCTCGTAGATGCGGTGCGGCACCTCGAAGATGTTGCGGCCGGAGAAGTAGAGGCTCACGTGATCGGTCAGCCTCAGGCTGCCGCTCAGGTCGTATTTGATATTGGATACGAGATAGCGGTTTTGCGTGCCCTGGAACCACGGCGAGTCGTCGCGCCAGACGCCGTTGAAGGCGATATTGAAGCGTTTGTAGCGGTAGCTCACGCCGCCCTTGATCGAGTGCGGCACCGCGCCGTAGACGCGGCGGCTCGTCTGCGTGCGGGTGTAGGAAAGGTTCAGCGTCGTGCCCTGCAGGAGGCCGGGGAGAAACGTGAGGTTGTGCAGATACGAGACCTCGAGCGTCTTGTAGCGGACGGGCGAGCTGGAGTTGGAGAAGCTGATGAAGTCGTAACTGTCCAGCGCGGGATCGGTGTTGCCGTACTCCTCGGCGGAGAGCGTCGTCCCGATCTGTTGATCCGTGATCTCGTTGTAGCCGCCGACGATCTGGAGATTGTTGCTGCCGTTGCGCCCGAAGAAATAACTCAGCGCGGCGACGATCTTCTCCGACCGCTCGGGGCGGAGATTCGGGTTCGGCGTGACGACCTGCTCGGCGGTGTCGTTGATCTGGCGGGTGCCCGCGATCTGATTGAAGTTCGGGCGCTTGATCGCCTTCCCGTAGCCGATGTCGGCGAGCAGATTCGGGAGGAGCGGGTACTTCGCGGTGAAGCTCGGGAAGTAGTTGTGGTATTTGCCCTCGCGGGTGATCCGCTCGCGCGACGCGTATTTGTAGTCGACGCCGGCCCAGGTGGTCGGATTGCCGCTCGCGTCGACGGGGAAGCCGGCGGCGGCGATCTCCGCGGACGAGCGGGGATTCAGCTCCTTCGATTCGAGCCGGGTTTCCTCGTAGCGCACGCCGCCCTGAAGCTGGAGTTTGGCGATGCGGCTGTTCGCCATCACGTAGGCGGCCGGAATCGTCTCGGTGAGGTCGTAGCTGGGGTTGGAGGTGTAGACGCCCTGTTGATACTGGCTCACGTTGATGATCCCCTCGCTTTCGCCGCGCACGAAGTATTCGGGATGGGTGCGAAACAGGGCGCCGAGCGCGTCGCGATTCGGGAACGGCGGGGCGCCGCCACCGCTGATCGAGGTGAAGCTCGCGCCGATCTGGTTGCCCGGCTCGTAGAGCACGAACGGGCTCGGGTAGCCGGCGAACGAGCCGGTGGCGCCGCCGCCGGGGCCGATATAACGCCAGACGTCATACGTATTGGTGTTGCTGGTCACGCGACTCGTCTCCGTGACCTTGCCGCCGACCTGCACGAACGTCGGGATCTTCACCGGCAGCGTGTAACGCGCGTTGAGCTGGCCCTGATAGACCTCGCTGTCGTCCTGGCGGTTGTCGT
>DASWVO010000205.1:0-5737 GCA_036406235.1 Opitutaceae bacterium | reverse complement strand
AGGTGTTCGATCCGCTCGACGTTGGCGGGCCAGCGGACGGTCGGCGGATATTGCGGGCCGGCGACCACGAAACGGCCTTCCGGCCGGCGACCGGCAGGTGCGAGCAGCAACCGTTCGAGGCGAGGCTGGCGGTCCAGGCTGTAGGTGCCGAGATAGCCGAGATCCCACGCCTGGTCCGTCGGTTCCGGCCGGTAGGCGCGCGGATCGACCGAGCAGTACAGCGCCCGCGCCATCGGCGCCTCGAAGTCGCGTTCGAGCCGCTGGAGCGTCGGGCCGCCGGTAAAGGACAGGTACAGTTGATAACGCGCGATGAGCTCGCGGGAGAGGTAGTCGCACGAGCCTCGCGCGAGCCGGGCGAGCGTGACCGGGGTGTCGATATCGTAGAACGCGGTGATGCCAGCCGCCCGATCGAGCACCCATGTGCCGACCGCGATTCCCTCCGGGACGTAGGAGCCGACGATGACGACGTCGGCGGCGCTCACCGGCGCATTGAAGCGCTGCCGAAGTTCGCCGACACTGCGGTAGAGTTCCACCTGGGCTCCGGGCGGCGATGGCATGTCGCGATTTTCCGAATACCAATGCACGTCGCGCTCCAGGAACAGAATTCGATGACCGCGTGCCGCAAGCTCCCGCACGAGACCGCGGTAGGTCGTCGCGTGGCCGTTGCCCCACGACGAAGTGATCGAGAGCCCGAGGATGACGATGTTCATGCGGAGGGCACGTTGGGTCAGACGGCGTTGGTGACCGGCGGTGCGGCGCGGTGGCCCAGCACGGCTTCAAGTTGCTGCACGCGATGCGCGTAGGTGTGCTCATGCAGCACGCGATTGAGCGCGGCGGCACCGATCGTTGCCGCAGTTTGCGGCGTGAGTCGCGCGAGGTGGTCGGCGACCTCCGCTCCGCTGTGGGCGACGAGGATTTCGCTGCCTGGCTCGAGGAAGAGCTCGATGCCCTGCCACGCGTCGCTGATCAGGCAGGCCCCGGCGCCGGCGGCTTCGAAGACGCGGGTCGGGGGCGAAAAACCGTACCGCGCCATGCTTTCACGGTTGATGTTCAGGACGGCGTGCGGGGTGCAGTTGAACGCGTTGTGATCGGCCGTGAAGACGTGCCCGGCGTAGCGCACGTTGGCCGGTTTCGGTTTGTCGTCCCAACCGCTGCCGCCGAGGAGAAACGTCCGCTCTGGGAGAGCCTGCGCGACCGCGAGGAAAAACTCCTCCACCCGGCGTTCGCGGTCCGGCAGACGGTTTCCGAGGAAGGCGAGGTCGGCGGCGAAACGCGGCTCGGGAGCGACCGGGAAATGAGTGTGCGGATCGAGCGCATTATAGATGGGGACGCACTCGCGCGCGCCCAGCCCGGTGTAGGCGTCGACGACCGGGGCGCCTCCGCCGTAGGTGAGCACAAGATCATACCGGGGGATGAGTCCGAGAAAGGCGTCGGTTGGATACTGCATCACTCGATCGAGGGTGGCAGGCGCGTCGACGTCCCAGAACGCGACGCAGGTGCGCGGGCCCTGCAAATCCAGCACCGCGGCCTCGAGGAGCGCGTCGTGTACGCCGACGCCGGAAGCCTTGATCACGAGGTCGGCGCCCCGCGCGGTCGCGACCGTTTCCAGAACCTTTGACTCCGAAGCCGCCGAGTAAACCACCACCCTGGCCCAGTCGGGATCAGCCATGTCGCGGTGTTTCTGCCGCTCGTAGGCGTCGGGTTCGTAGAAGGTGATCCGGTGGCCGCGCTCGGCGAGCGCGCGCACGATGCCGCGATAATACGTCGCGGCGCCGTTCCAGTAAGCGGATACAAGGCTCGAGGCGAAGAAAGCGATGTTCAGGGGCCTGGTCATGATGGCTCGATCGTTTCGGTCAGCATCGGGCGGTGGGCGTGGCTAACTGAGGCGGGCCGGGGACGCACCCGGTTGCGCGGGTCTCCGCCCAGACGCGGGCGTGGATGGAGAGAAGCTCATCGACGCGATGCGCGCAGGTGTGGCGGGAAAGGATCGTGTCGACGCCGTGCGACGCGAGCGCCCAGCGCTTCGCTTCATCCGCGAGCAGCCGGCGCAGCAGTTCGGTCATTTCGCGTCCGTCGCGTGCCAGGAGGAAGTCCTTGCCGGGAGTGAACAGCTCTTCGCGATCCGACCACGGGGAGCAGATGAGCGGAATGCCGCACGCGAGGGCTTCGAACGGCCGGATCGTGGGAATGCCGGGCAGTGCCTGGACATAGGGCCGTCGCGGCACGTGGACGGTGACCTTGAACTGCGAAAACACCAGTGGCACGTCGAAGTTGGGCACCCAGCCGCCGTATTCGATTCCGGCCCGGGCCAGCGCAGCGATCGCGTGGTCGGGGTAGCGCACGCCGTGGACCCGCGCTTTCAGTCCGAGCGCACGGACGGGCTCAATGAGAAACTCGTACAGTTCCTCGGTGCGCTCGCCGTCACCCCAGTTTCCGATCCACACGAGATCGCCGCTCAGCGGAGCGCTCGCGCGCGGGCGGAAGACGCGTGTATCCGCCGCTTCATGCCACGTCCAGGCTCGCTCGACGAGGGCTTCCGAGAGGTAGCGCTCGCGCAGTGCGTTTCCATACGCGAGCACCCCGTCGTAGCCGGTCAGGTCGAGCGCGCGCATCGACTGCGGATCCGTCACGAGGCGGTGATGCGTGTCGTGAAACAGCAGCACGAAATCGTGTTGGCGGCGGCTCGCCCCGATGCGCTTCACGAGTTCGGGGGCGTTCCATTCGTGCACGAGCACGAGGTCGGCGTCGGCGACAGCGGGTTCGAGGTCGAACGTCGCGAGGTCGTAGGGGACGCTGTCGAGCGTCGGGTAAACATCATGGAACCGGCGCAGCGGCCCGTCGCCGTAGTCGGCGCGCAGGTTCTGCAGACTCCATGCATCGGCGGGCTCGTAAACGAGCACATCATGTCCTCGCGACTGCAGCTCGCGCGCAATGCCCCGCAGAAAATGAGCGTTGCCGTTGTTCCAGTCGGAGAGAAGCGAATGATAAAAGAGGCGGATTTTCATGCGCTGCGGGCGGCGGCGAGAGCGGGGTTCGAACGCGCGAACTCGCGGCCACGGAGTTCTTCGTAGGTTTCCAGGTAGCCGCGGGTCATGCGCTTCACGGTGAACCGCTGTGCGCGTTCACGAGCGCAGGCGCCGAGCCGTTCGCGGAGAGAGGGCGCGGCGATCAAATCGCTCAAGCTCGCACGCAGGCCGGTGGCGTCGTCCGGCGGTACAAAAACGGCCGCGCCATCCCAGGACTCCCGCAGACTGGGAATATCGCCGAGCACGAGGGCGCAGCCTGCGGTCGCCGCTTCCAGAATCGACAGGCCGAACGGCTCGTAGCGGGCCGGTGCGACGTAGAGGGCCGCGCGGTGGCATTGGCAGGCAACATCGCGCGCAGGCAGGTAGCCGAGGAGTTCGAGCCCGCCGGGAGGACGCTCGGCGCCGCCGGGGCGGCAGGTTTCGCCGATGAGTCGGACGGGCCAGGGCAGCCCCGGCGCGAGACGGGCCAGGACGTGCGTATTTTTGGCTTCGTCCCAGAGGCGGCCGACGCCGAGGACGAAGGGTTCCTTTTCGCGCGGCGGCGGGAACGGTGCCGGCGTGCGCGCGTTCGGAATCACCCGCACGGGCGGGAGCGGGCCGTAGTGGTCGCTGAGTGCGTCGGCCATCCAGCGCGTCGGCGCCACGACCTGTTGCACGGCCTGCAATCCGTTGCGCACCGTATCGGCATAGGTGCGCCACGCCGCCGGCGCGTCGGAACCTTTGACGGCCCGCCACCACGACAACACGCAGGAGTGCCCGACCGCGAGAACCGGCGCGGTCCACGGCAACGCACCGTGCGCGTAGCCGTTCAGGTGAATCACGTCGGGCGCGAAACGTTGCTCGAGGTCGAGCAGCCAGTCGCCGGCGGCGCGGACGTCGTCCCAAGGTGCATCCATCCACTCGAGGGCGAAGGCGCTTTCGCACAGGAGCACGTTGCCGAGGGCGGCAGCCTCCCGGCGCTGGTCGGCTCGCGCGGGAGCGCCCATGGTCGCGAGTACGACTTCGATGTCATGCGCCGCGAGGCCGTGGCACAACTCGAGAGCGTAGGTCCATACGCCGCCGAGGGTATCGGCAGTCATGAGAACGCGGCGGAGAAGAGGGGGCGAAGATGAGCTCATGAAGGGAGTCCGTAGAGGTGGTCGAGAGTGTCGGCGACGGTGATGAGATGCTCGATCTCGGGGTCGTAGGCCGGCGACTCCGTCAACCGGAGGGCCCAGTCGACCGCGGTGCGTCCGCTCCAATCGTCGGAAGGATGGGTGAGGATGTGGCGGGAGCGGTCGGGGCGGAAGTGCTCGGCCATGAAATGATAGTAGGAGCCGTCGAGGTTGCGGAACGACGCGCCGCCGGCCGTGCCGAGGAAGGTCGCCTCGATGCGCGCATCGCAGCCGGCGGGCGCCCGCCATGAGCACGCGATCTGGATGACGGCACCGGTCGCGAGAATCACCTGGACGGCTGCGTAGTCCTCGACCGTGTCGCCGCCCGGCGTCCATGGCGCGCCGTGGCTGAGCAGATGGCCGTAGGCGCGGGCCACCTGGGGAAAGCCGAGGCACCAGAGCGCGAGATCCAAATGATGGATACCCAGATCGAGCAGGCAACCGCCCCCCGACAGGCGCGGGTCGTAGAACCACGGCTTGTCCGGGCCGTAGGCGTTATGAAACATCATCTCGACGGCGTAGACATCGCCGAGCCTCCCGTGACGGATGAGGTCGCGAATGCGCCGCATGCCGGTCGTGGCGCGGTAGGAGAGGTCTACGCCGAGCAGGCGATTCGCGCGGCGGGCCGCATCGATGACACGCCGGGTCTCCCCGCCGGTGCGTGCGAGCGGCTTTTGGCAGAAAACCGCCTTGCCGTGTTCGAGGGCGGCGACGGCCTGCTCGACGTGCAGCGCGCTCGGAGTGGCGATGACGATCCCGTCGAGGTTCATCTCCAGGAGACTCTCGAATGAGAGGGCGAACGCGCTGTGCTCGCACCCTGGGATCGCGGCGGTGGAGTCGATCGCCGGGTCGCAGAGCACGGCAACTTCGGCGCAGTCGCTCCGGGCGATCGCCTCGAGCCGGTTGCGGCCAATCCAGCCCACGCCGACAAAACCGAGTCGCGAACGGCGCTTCGGCACTGCGGGAGCGGCCGGATTGTGCGCGACCTCAAGCATAGGTGACGAGAGACTTGAGGAGTCGATCGGGGCGCAGGCGCATCCCGTCGAGTGCGGCCGGAAGTTCCGAGAGGGAAAACCGATCGGTGTAGAGCGGTTCGGGATCGAGGCGGCCTTCGGCCACCAGGGAGACGGCCTCGCGCATGCCGTCGACATAACGGCGCGGATCGCGTTCGTGTGCATTGATCACATCGAGGCCGCGCCAGTTCCAGAGCTGCATGTTCACCTGGCGCGGGCCGTCCTGATGATACCCCGCGATGATGAGGCGCCCGCGCTCCGCGGTGAGCTCGGCGGCAAGGTCGAGCGGTTGTTGCAGGCCGGTCGCCTCGATGACGCACTCACACCCGCGGCCTCCGGTCAGCTCGCGCACGGCGCCAATCGCCTGATTGTGATCGGCGATCGAAAACACTTCGTCCGCGCCCATGAGGCGGGCGATTTCCAACGCGAAGGGCCGGCGCGAGATTGCGATCGTGTGCGCGCCGGCCTCCGCTGAGAGATGGGCGAGCACCGCCCCCAGACACCCGATACCGACGATCGCCACGGTCTCGCCGGGCCGGATAGC